>NZ_JBWKXF010000004.1:0-244859 GCF_059422645.1 Pseudomonas sp. GW821-FHT01C01
AGCCCGCTCCCACAGGGAATGCATTCCAAAGTGGGAGCGGGCTTGCTCGCGAAGGGGCCATTATGTTCGATACAGATTCAGGGCACTGAAATCAGCGCTGAACGACACGCAACTGATTCGGCTCTTTCGGCAGAACCCGCTTGGCAACCACGTAGTGGTTTTCCCAGTACGGTTTATTCAACGTGTCGATGGACACCGATTTGCCACGACGAGGCGCGTGGATGAAGCGGTCGTTGCCCAGGTAAATGGCAACGTGATTGACCCGACGGCTCTTGATGTTGAAGAAAATCAGGTCGCCCGGTTTCAGGTCGTTGCGATCGACTTTTTCCCCATGACCGCTGGCCATGGCGTTGGAGGTGCGTGGCAGGTCGAACGTGGCGTCGTTGAACGCGTATTTCACCAGGCCGCTGCAATCGAAGCCTTTACTTGGGCTGCTGCCGCCCCAACGATAGGGAGTGCCGAGGACGTTCACAGCGCGGCTCAGCACGTTGCTGCTTTCCTTGGTGCCCATTGGTGGAACCAGGCCGCTTTTGTCGCTGACCAGGGTTGGAGCATATTTAGCGGATTTTTTGTCTTTGCTCGAAGGAGCAGAGGCATGGGATTTTGGGGTGTAACCATTAACGTTAGGAAGACGTTGCTCACGATTGGTGGCGTGGGCGGCCAGTGGCATCAAAAGGCAAATGGTTAGCCATGTCTTGAAAAATGAACGCATTAGGCAAGGCTCTTAATAAGTTAGCGCGCAACTTTATAACAGCTTTTTTGCCGCTTCCGAGGCCGTTGGTCGATTCAACCTGGCGGGCAATGGTGGCAAAAAAGCGGCAAAATGGCGCAATTGTCGGACAGGAGTCCGGTGTTACAAGGCTTTGACAGGCGTGAAGGTAGCACTTGCCATACGTCGGGTGCCTGTAAAAAAGTCACAAAGAATTAAAGAATATTTATCTATCGTGTGAATCGAGGCCATTCATGAACCCCTATCAACAGGCTGTCCAGCAGCAAGACACCCACAGCAAAGTGATCGGTTACCTGCTGTGGATTTTCGGTTTTACCGGCGCTCACCGCTTCTATTACGGCAAGCCGGTGACCGGGACGATCTGGTTCTTCACCTTTGGCTTGCTGGGGATCGGTTGGCTGATCGACCTTTTCCTGATCCCGTCCATGGACCGCGAGGCTGACCTGCGGTTTACCGCTGGCCCCATCGAATACAACGTGGCGTGGATTCTGCTGACGTTTCTCGGGGTATTCGGCGTGCACCGGATGTATCAGGGGAAATGGATCAGCGGGCTGCTGTACCTGCTGACGGGCGGGTTGTTCTTCGTGGGGGTGCTGTATGACTTCTGGACGCTGAATGATCAGGTTTCACTGCGTAACGCCCAGCGTCGCTGATTAATGTGGCGAGGGAGCTTGCTCCCGCTGGGGCGCGTAGCGGCCCCAAGATGGGCCTGCTGCGCAGTCCAGCGGGAGCAAGCTCCCTCGCCACAGGGTCTTACGCCTGGTGGCTGATCCGTCCATCCACCAGGGTGTAACGCACCACGCCCGGCAGGCTGTGGCCAATGAACGGGCAGTTTTCGCCCTTCGACAACCAGTTTTCACCCGCGACGGTCGAGGCCGCCGGGTCGAACAGCACGATATCTGCCGCGCCGCCCACCGCCAGGTTACCCGCTGGCAGGCGCAAGGCCTCGGCAGGGCCGGCGCTCAGGCGTTTGAGCAGCGTCGGCAGGTCCAGCAAGCCGTCTTCGACCAGGGTCATCGCCAGCGGCAACAGTAGTTCAACGCTGCTGATGCCAGGCTCGGTCGCGCCGAACGGTGCCAGTTTGGCGTCACGCTCATGGGGTTGGTGATGACTGGAGATGGCCGAGATCACGCCGGATTTCACCGCTGCGCGCAGGCCCTCGCGGTCGGCGCGGGTACGTAGCGGCGGCTGGACGTGATACAGGCTGCTGAAGTCGATCAGGGCTTCGTCGGTCAGGATCAGCTGGTACAGGGCGACATCCGCCGTGACCTTCAGGCCCCGGGCCTGGGCCTGGGCGATCAGCTGCACGCCGCGGGCACTGGTGAGCTGGCTGAAGTGCGCGCGCACGCCGGTCTGTTCAACCAGCAGCAGATCCCGGGCGAGGGCGACGGTTTCGGCGCTTTCCGGAATGCCCGGCAGGCCAAGGAAGCTGGCGGTCGGGCCTTCGTGGGCCAGGCCACCTTCGGCCAGGTCGTAATCCTGGGAGTTGAAAATCACTGTCAGGTCGAAAGTTGCCGCGTAGTCCAGTGCCCGGCACAGGGTGCGGGTGTTGCGGAAGCTCTCCAGGCCATTGCCGAAGGCCACGCAACCAGCGTCGCGCAAGGCAACCAGCTCGGCCAGCTGTTCACCGTCCAGGCCTTTGCTCAGGGCGCCGATCGGGAAGACTTTGGTGTTGCCGGCCTCACGGGCGCGGTCGAGGATCAGTTCGGCCACCGCCGAGGTGTCCAGCACCGGTTTGGTCTTCGGCGGGCAGCACAGGCTGGTGACGCCGCCAGCCGCCGCCGCGCGGGTTTCGCTGACAATCGTGCCTTTGCGGCTGTAACCCGGCTCGCGCAGGGCAACGTTGAGGTCGACCAGGCCGGGAGCGGCGACCAGGCCTTTGGCGTCGATCGTGTCGACGGCGACAAAACCGGCAGGCGCTGCGCCAAGGGCGACGACTTTGCAGGCTTCAATGTGGATATCGGTCACTTGATCCAGGCCACTGGCCGGATCGATCACGCGGGCGCCGAGAATGCTGAGTTTCACTGGGCGTTCTCCTGCTCGAATTGACGCTGGGCAGTCTGCCCGCTCATGGCCATGGACAGCACGGCCATACGAATGGCGATCCCGTAGGTCACCTGGTTGAGGATCACCGAGTGCGGGCCATCGGCCACCGCCGACTCGATTTCCACGCCACGGTTGATCGGCCCCGGGTGCATCACGATGGCATCGGGCTTGGCGCCGGCCAGGCGCGCGGTGGTCAGGCCGAACAGACGGTAGAACTCGCCTTCGCTCGGCAGCAGGCCGCCGGTCATGCGTTCACGCTGCAGGCGCAACATGATCACCACGTCGACGTCTTTCAGGCCTTCGGTCATGTCGGTGTAGACCTTCACGCCGTATTGCTCGATGCCGATCGGCAGCAGGGTTTTCGGCGCGATCACGCGGATGTCCGGGCAGCCGAGGGTTTTCAGGGCCAGCATGTTCGAGCGCGCGACCCGCGAATGCAGGATGTCGCCGACGATGGCCACCGAAAGGTTTTCGAAACCGCCCTTGTGCCGGCGGATGGTCAGCATGTCGAGCATGCCCTGGGTCGGGTGCGCGTGCCGGCCGTCACCGCCGTTGATGATTGCCACTTGCGGGCAGACATGTTCGGCGATGAAGTGCGCGGCGCCCGAATCGCCGTGGCGCACGACAAACATGTCGGCGGCCATGGCTTCCAGGTTGCGCAGGGTGTCGAGCAGGGTTTCACCCTTGCTCGCCGACGACGTGGACACGTTGAGGGTGATCACGTCCGCCGACAGGCGTTGGGCCGCCAGTTCGAAGGTGGTGCGGGTGCGGGTCGAGTTCTCGAAGAACACGTTGCACACGGTCTTGCCGCGCAGCAACGGGACCTTCTTGACGGCCCGGGCGCCGACTTCGAGGAAGGAGTCGGCGGTGTCGAGGATTTCCGTCAGCAGCTCGCGGCGCAAACCGTCGAGCGAGAGGAAATGGCGCAGCTGGCCCTGGTCATTGAGCTGCAGCGGGCGCTTGGTTTCTAGAGGCGTCATCGCAAGGGGGACTCTCAATAGGGCGAATTAAAGGGCGAGGTCTTGCAGTTCGAGCGCAAGCTCGGGGCCGGACAATTTCACGCGTTCGTGGGCCGCCAGTGACAGGGTGGCGCCGACCACGTTCGGGCGGATCGGCAGTTCGCCGGCATCCAGGTCCAGCAGGCACACCAGCGTCACGCTGGCCGGGCGGCCGTAGTCGAACAGTTCGTTCATGGCCGCGCGGATGGTGCGACCGCTCATCAGCACATCGTCGATCAGCACCAGGTGCTGGCCTTCGATCTCGAACGGCAGCGCCGAAGGGCGAACCTGCGGGTGCAGGCCGTTCTGGCTGAAATCGTCGCGGTAGAAAGAAACATCCAGGGTGCCGAGGGGCTCATTGCTGCCCAGTTCCTTGAGCAGGGCCTGGGCCACCCAGACGCCGCCGGTACGAATGCCGATGAAGCGCGGGTCGCTGATGCCACGGTGTTCCAGGTGGACCTTGAGACGGGTCGCCATCTGGCTGATCAGTTCGACGGGATTGGGCAGGCTCATGGTTGCTCCTTCTTGGGCCCGGGCCGGCTTGTGCGGGAAGTGGCTCGGGTTGTAGCTAAGAGAGACGCACAGCGGTTCTTCAGGATTCAAACAGTGCGGTGTTTTCGTCAAGCCAGCCTTGCAGCAGCAGGGCGGCAGCGATGGCATCGACAGGGTTATCGCGATAACTGCCCTTCTGGCCGCCCCGGGCCAGGCGTTCGCCCTTGGCCTCGAAGGTGGTCAGACGTTCATCGTGGGTATAAAAGGGCAGGTTGAAGCGGCCGTTCAGGCGCCGGGCGAACTTTTCCGCGCGGGCGCACATGTCACTGGGCGTGCCGTCCATGTTCAACGGCAGGCCGACCACCACGGCATCGGGTTTCCACTCTTTGATGAGGGCTTCGACCTGATTCCAGTCGGGAATGCCGTTTTGCGCTTTCAGGGTGCACAGCTCGCGAGCCTGGCCGGTAACCACCTGGCCGACCGCAACGCCGATCTGTTTGGTGCCGTAGTCGAATCCGAGAATCAGCCGCAGGGCCATCAGGCGTGCCCCGCCTGACTGGTCAGCAGGCTGAGGTTGACGCCCAGGTGTTTGGCGGCCGCTTCCAGACGAAGTTCGCTGCTGGTGTTGAACAGGATGTCGGCGTCATACGGGCAGTTCAGCCAGGCGTTCTGCGCCAGTTCGGCTTCAAGCTGCCCGGCTTCCCAACCGGCGTAACCGAGGGCGATCAGGCTTTTCGCCGGTCCGATGCCGTCAGCGATGGCGAACAGCACATCCTGGGACGTCGACAGCGACAACTCGCCTTCCAGATCAACGGTCGCCTGGAAGCTCTGCCCCTTGGGGTGCAGGACGAAGCCGCGATCGGTCTGCACCGGGCCGCCGATAAAGATCGGCACATGCTGGCAGAGCGCAGGCGGTTCGATTTCCGGGCGCAATTGCTCGAGGATATCGGCCAGGTTCAGCTCTTGCGGACGGTTGACCACCAGCCCCATGGCACCATTGGCCGTGTGCTCGACGATGTAGGTCAAGGTGTGCGCAAAGTTCGGGTCGGCCATGTGTGGCATGGCGATCAGGAATTGATGCTTGAGGTAGCTGGGGATGACGTTTTTCATGTGCGCTAGTGTGGCGTTCGGGGGGCGAACTGACAAGCTGGGGATGCACAGGAAATGCCTCAAATCCCCACTGAAGACTCGGATTCCTGTGGGAGCGGGCTTGCTCGCGAAGGCGTCGTGTCAGTCGACATCAAATTTGAATGAATGACCGCCTTCGCTGGCAAGCCAGCTCCTACAGGGGTATATGCCGGTCAGTTGCTGGAAAGGCGATCGCCGCGGGCAAATTTCCAGGTGCGGATAATTTCCAGCCGGTCAATATCCGACAAATCCCCGGTAAACGGTGCAAACGGCGCCGCCAGCCGGACGATCCGCTGTGCCGCCTGGTCCAGCAGCGGCTGGCCTGAAGATTCCAGCACCAGCACCTCATACAGCGAACCGTCGCGATTGATCGACACCATCAATCGCAAATTGCCATAGATCTGCTTGCGACGCGCTTCGTCGGGGTAGTTGAGGTTGCCGATACGCTCGACTTTCTTGCGCCATTCATCCTTGTACCAGGCGCCCTTGTCGCGCATGGTCGAGGCCGCGCTCAAGCGGTGAATACGCGGGCGCTTGGCGTACAGCTGTTGTTCGGCGGCCAGTTCCGCTTCGAGGCTGGCGATGTCGCTGGACAGTTGCTCGCTGTCGAACGTCGGCGCCTGGACCTGGGGTTTGACCTCGGTCTTGGGTTCCTCGGTCTTGGCCGGGGCTTTTTTCGGCTTCGGCGCCACGGTGGTCACGGCAGCCTTCGGCGGGGCTTCCTGCACTTCAGGCTTGGCGGCCGGCGGTGGCGTGACTTTTTGCACCTTGTTGTCCTGGAACGGCGCGACCTCGGTGGTCTTGGGAATCGCCTTTTTATCCAGGGTGCCGCTGCCTTGCTGATTCTCTTGTGCGAGGAAATCGGCCTTTTCAGGCTTCTTTTCGCTTTTGAAGGTGGCGAGGGTGATTTCCAGGGTTTTGCTGATCTGCTTGGGCTCGACCACTGCAAACCCGACACCCAGCAGCAAGGCCAGGTGGATCAGCGCCGCCAGAAACAGGGTAAAACCGAGGCGATCGGCCGGGCGCACGCCACGGTGGGCGAGTTCGGCAGGCAGATCGGACGGGAGGGTCATGACAAGGAAACCAACATCGCGTTTTTCACAGGCCGCGCATGATAACGCAATGTTGGTTTAGCTAATCAACGTGCCTTGAGCTTCTGATCGATGGCATCCATGAGCATGCCGCCGATGTCGGTGCCGAACGCGTTATCAATTTCGCGAATGCAGGTCGGGCTGGTGACGTTGATCTCGGTCAGGTGCTCGCCGATCACATCCAGGCCAACGAACAACAGGCCTTTTTCACGCAGGGTCGGGCCGACTTGCGCGGCGATCCAGCGGTCCTTGTCGGTCAGCGGACGGGCTTCGCCACGGCCACCGGCAGCGAGGTTGCCACGGGTTTCGCCCTGGGCCGGAATCCGTGCCAGGCAGTAATCGACAGGCTCGCCGTCGATCATCAGGATGCGCTTGTCGCCGTCCTTGATCGCCGGCAGGTAAGCTTGGCCCATGATTTGCTGGGCGCCGAGGGCGGTCAGGGTTTCGAGGATCACCGACAGGTTCGGATCGCCCGCGCGGTGGCGGAAAATCGAAGTGCCGCCCATGCCGTCCAGCGGCTTGAGAATCACGTCGCCGTGTTTGGCGGCGAATTCACGCAGTACGTCGGCGCGGCGGCTGACCACGGTCGGCGGCGTGCACTGCGGGAACAGCGTGGCGAACAGTTTTTCATTGCAGTCGCGCAGGCTTTGCGGCTTGTTGACCACCAGCACGCCAGCGCGCTCGGCCTGTTCCAGCAAATAAGTGGAGTAGACGAACTCCATGTCGAACGGCGGATCCTTACGCATCAGGATCACGTCCAGGTCGCTCAGCAGCGCGTCACTTTCGGTGCCCAGTTCGAACCATTTTTCCGGATTGGCGAAAACCTGCAGCGGACGCATCCGGGCCCGGGCCTGGCCTTCCCCCTGATACAGGTCGCGCTGTTCCATATAGAACAATTCCCAGCCACGCTTCTGCGCGGCCAGCAACATGGCCAGCGAGCTATCCTTTTTATAGGAAATGCTGGCGATAGGGTCCATGACAATCCCGACGCGAACGCTCATTGGGTTTTCCTCGAAATTTGGGAGCTATGTTGATCTCTGTAGGAGCGAGCTTGCTCGCGATGAACCCGAGAACAACACGCTTATCCAGCCAGCCCGCGTCATCGTTGGCGATCATCGCGAGCAAGCTCGCTCCTACAAAAGATCAGCGTATAAAAGTGGCGTCAGAGTGGCGCTGAGTGTGTTCCCGGTCAAGGAAAAACCATCGCCCCGGTCGGCCGATAGATTGGTTCTGGAGACTGTGCTAAAAAGGCTGCCATGCCGTGCTGGCCCTTGAGTATCAAGGGTTTCGAGCCGCCAATTACCCGCAAGCGGACAATTTGATTCGTAAAGGCGACGCAGAGCATCTTATGGAACAGCACCCCAGCGCCTTGAAGGTCATGGTGATCGACGACTCGAAGACGATTCGTCGCACCGCCGAAACGCTGCTCAGGAGCGTCGGGTGCGAGGTCATTACGGCCATCGACGGCTTCGATGCCCTGGCCAAGATTGCCGACAACCACCCCGGCATCATCTTTGTCGACATCATGATGCCGCGCCTGGATGGTTATCAGACCTGCGCCCTGATCAAGAACAACAGCGCGTTCAAGTCCACGCCAGTGATTATGCTGTCATCCAAGGACGGGCTGTTCGACAAGGCCAAGGGGCGTATCGTCGGTTCCGACCAGTTTTTGACCAAGCCTTTCAGCAAGGAAGAATTGCTTGATGCGATCCAGGCCCATGTTCCTGGTTTCGCCGCCGTTTTGCCGCAGTAGGACACGCACAGTGACGCTCGGCCATCGGGCCCGGCGCCGACAAGAAATGGGGAAGACCATGGCACGTATTCTGATCGTCGATGATTCGCCGACCGAAATGTACAAACTGACCGGCATGCTGGAAAAGCACGGTCATGAAGTGTTGAAAGCCGAAAACGGCGCCGACGGCGTGGCCCTGGCCCGCCAGGAAAAGCCCGACGCGGTCCTGATGGACATCGTCATGCCGGGCCTCAACGGCTTCCAGGCGACCCGCCAGCTGACCAAGGACCCGGAAACCGGGCACATCCCGGTGATCATCATCACCACCAAGGATCAGGAAACCGACAAGGTCTGGGGCACGCGCCAGGGCGCCAGGGACTACCTGACCAAACCGGTCGATGAAGACACCCTGATCAAGACCCTGAACAACGTGCTGGCCGGTTGATCATCAGGCCATGAACGAAGCGCTGACGGCTTTCGAACTGCTGCTGCAAATCGACCAGCGCTGTCGTTTGCTGGCGGCGGACTTGCCGTCCCAGCCGGCCCGGCGGGACAGCTGGAGCGGCATCGGTTTTCGCCTGGGCGAGCACTGGTACGTCGCGCCCATGAGCGAAGTCAGCGAAGTCTTGCACGAGCCGCGCTTTACCCAGCTACCGGGGGTCAAGCCATGGGTCAAGGGTGTCGCCAACCTGCGCGGGCGTTTGTTGCCGGTCATGGATTTGTGCGGCTTCTTCGGGCACGAGCTTTCGGCAGCGCGCCGACAGCGGCGGGTGTTGGTGGTGGAACATGAAGAGGTGTTTGCCGGGTTGCTGGTCGATGAAGTCTTCGGCCTCCAGCACTTTGCCCAGGACAGCCTGGAGCCGGTGCCGGCAGACGAGTTGAAGGGAGCGATGGCGGCGTTCGTCAAAGGCCGGTTTCAGCGTGAGCAGTGCTGGCAGGTGTTCAGCCCGTTTGCGTTGGCGCAGTCCCAGGGATTCATGAACGTCGCGATTTAACCGGAATACCACAGATCCAATGTGGAAGCGGGCTTGCTCGCGAAGGCGGCAATCCATTCAACATTGATATTGGCTGATCTACCGCTTTCGCGAGCAAGCCCGCTCCCACAGGGTTCCGGGCAGGCCCGGAAGTGGGTTAACAGGCGAGGACCGATGATAAAAGCAAAAGCAGGCAAGCCAGTCGAAGGGTCGCGCAGCCGGTCGCAGATTATCGTGCTGTTCATCGCGCTGATCGTCTTCATCATGCTGCTGTTCGCCAACTTCGCGTACCTCAACACCCAGGCTATCTACGACAAGCAGTACATCGGCCACGCTGGCGAACTGCGTGTGCTGTCCCAGCGTATCGCCAAGAACGCCACCGAAGCTGCCGCCGGCAAGGCTGCCGCGTTCAAGTTGCTCAGCGATGCGCGCAACGATTTTGCCCAGCGCTGGGGTTATCTGAAGAAGGGCGACCCGGCCACCGGCCTGCCGCCGGCCCCCTCCACCGTGCGTCCAGAAATGCGTGCGGTGCAACAGGACTGGGAGCGCCTGCTGAAAAATACCGATGCGATTCTTTCCAGCGAGCAAACCGTACTGTCGCTGCATCAGGTCGCCGCGACCCTGGCCGAAACCGTGCCGCAATTGCAGGTCGAGTACGAAAAAGTCGTCGAGATCCTCCTGCAGCGGGGCGCTCCGGCGGCGCAGGTGGCGATGGCCCAGCGCCAGTCGCTGCTGGCCGAGCGGATCCTCGGCGCGGTCAACACGGTATTGGCCGGCGACGAAAATTCACAGCAGGCCGCCGATGCGTTCGGACGTGACGCGACGCAGTTCGGCAAGGTGCTCAACGGCATGCTCCAGGGTGACCCGGCGCTCAAGGTCAGCCAGGTCGAAGACCGCGACGCCCGTGCGCGGCTCGCGGACATCGCCGAGCTATTCGAGTTCGTCTCGGGCTCGGTGGACGAGATCCTCGAAACCTCGCCGGAGCTGTTCAAGGTCCGCGAGTCGGCCTCAAACATTTTCAGTCTGTCGCAAACCCTGCTCGACGAGGCCTCACACCTGGCCAGCGGTTTCGAAAACATGGTCGGCGGCCGCACCACCGACACCATTGGCGGTTATGTACTGGGCTTGTTGGCGCTGGCTTCGATCATTCTGATCGGCATGGTGATGGTGCGCGAAACCAATCGTCAGCTGCGGGAAACCGCCGAGAAAAACGAGCGTAACCAGAACGCGATCATGCGCTTGCTCGACGAGATCGAAGACCTGGCCGACGGCGATCTCACGGTGACCGCCTCGGTGACCGAAGACTTTACCGGCACCATCGCCGACTCGATCAATTACTCCGTCGACCAGCTGCGCGATCTGGTCGCGACCATCAACCTCACTGCCGGACAGGTCGCCGCCGCCGTGCAGGAAACCCAGGCCACCGCCATGCACCTGGCCCAGGCCTCGGAGCATCAGGCCCAGCAGATTTCCGAAGCGTCCATGGCGATCAACGACATGGCCGAGTCCATCGACCAGGTGTCGGCCAACGCCGCTGAATCTTCGGCGGTTGCCGAACGCTCGGTGGAAATCGCCAACAAGGGCAACGAGGTGGTGCACAACACTATCCACGGCATGGACAACATTCGCGAGCAGATCCAGGACACCGCCAAGCGCATCAAGCGCCTGGGCGAGTCCTCCCAGGAAATCGGCGACATTGTCAGCCTGATCGATGACATTGCCGACCAGACCAACATCCTGGCCCTCAACGCGGCCATCCAGGCGTCCATGGCCGGTGACGCCGGTCGCGGTTTTGCCGTGGTCGCCGATGAAGTGCAGCGGCTGGCCGAACGCTCGTCCGCCGCTACCCGGCAGATCGAAACCCTGGTGCGGGCGATCCAGACCGACACCAACGAAGCGGTCATCTCCATGGAGCAGACTACGACCGAAGTGGTGCGTGGCGCCCGACTGGCGCAGGATGCCGGTGTGGCCCTGGAAGAAATCGAAGGTGTCTCCAAGACGCTCGCGGCGTTGATCCAGAGTATTTCCAACGCTGCGCAACAGCAGACGTCGTCGGCCGGTCAGATTTCCCTGACGATGAACGTGATCCAGCAGATCACCTCGCAGACGTCGTCGGGTTCCACCGCCACGGCCGACAGCATCGGCAACCTGGCGAAAATGGCCAGTCAGTTGCGTCGTTCGGTGTCCGGTTTCACCTTGCCGGATGCCAAGGCGCAGGTTGTGGATAAAGCTTGAACCGCCCATGGGTATCTGAATTGTGATTGGAGTGGTTATGGGTGATCGGCACGACTATGTGGCCCTCGAGTGGGTCAAGGGCGAGATTGCCGAAACGCTGAAACAGGCTCATCACGCGATCGAAAACCTGCTCGATGACCCGCAGGCGACGCAGGCGCTGGATGAATGCCTGGCGTGCATCCATCAGGTCCACGGCAGTTTGCAGATGGTCGAGTTCTACGGCGCGGCGTTGCTCGCCGAAGAAATGGAACAACTGGCCGTGGCCTTGCAGGGCAACCGTGTCAGCCATCGCGACGAGGCGTTGCACCTGTTGATGCAGGCCCTCGGGCAATTGCCGATCTACCTGGACCGGGTGCAAGGCGCGCGCCGCGATTTGCCACTGGTGGTGTTGCCCCTGATCAACGACCTGCGCAGTGCCCGTGGCGAAAGCCTGCTGTCGGAAACCAGCCTGTTCAGTCCGCAATTGCTCGAGTTGCCAGCGTTGGATGCAGAAACGCTGGCGCAGCTGGAACCGGACGACTTACCCAATGTGCTGCGCAAGTTGCGGCAGATGCTGCAAATGGCGCTGGTCGGGTTCCTGCGTGAACAGGACAGCGACACCAACCTCGATTACCTGGCCAAGGTCTTCGCTCGCCTTGAAGCACTGTGCGGCAATGCCCCCCTGAGCCCGTTGTGGCAAGTGGCTTCGGCCCTGGTCGAAGGCATGCAGGGCGGTGCGATTGCCAACAGTCCGGCCTTGCGCAGTCTGTTCAGGGATGCCGACAAGGAACTCAAGCGCCTGCTCGAAGAAGGCATGTGCGGCGTCAACCAACCGGCACCGCCGGAGTTGCTCAAGAGTTTGCTCTTCTACATTGCCAAGGCCGAACATCCCACCGGGCAGATGCTGACCATGAAAGAACGCTACTCACTGGACGACGCGCTGCCCGACAGCGCGATGGTCGATGAAGAACGCGCGCGGCTGGCCGGTCCCGACCGTGACGCCATGCGCTCGGTGCTGGCAGCGCTGTGCGAAGAGCTGGTGCGGGTCAAGGAGCGCCTGGATCTGTTCGTGCGCAGTGACCGCCAGCACACCTCTGACCTCGACAGCCTGCTGGCGCCGCTGCGGCAAATCGCCGACACCCTGGCGGTCCTGGGCTTCGGCCAGCCGCGCAAGGTGATCATCGACCAATTGGCCGTGGTACTCAGCCTCGCTCAGGGCCAGCGCGAACCCAACGATGCCATCCTCATGGACGTTGCCGGGGCCTTGCTGTACGTCGAAGCGACGCTGGCCGGCATGGTCGGTACCGTGGAGCCGGAGAGCCAGGATGACAACCGCCTGCCGACCACTGACCTGACGCAGATCCATCAGATCGTGATCAAGGAGGCCCGCATTTGTTTGCAGCAGGCCAAGGACATGATCGTCGACTACATCGACGCCGATTGGGACCGCCAGCATTTGCAGGCACTGCCGGCCTTGCTGACCCAGGTACGCGGCGCGCTGGCGATGATTCCATTGAGCCGGGCGGCGAGCCTGGTCGAAACCTGCAATCACTTTATCCGCGAGCACCTACTGCTCGAACCGGGTCAACCGGGCTGGCAGGAACTGGACAGCCTGGCCGACGTGATCACCAGCATCGAGTACTACCTCGAGCGCCTCAGTGATGACCCGCAAGCGCAGGGTGAAAACCTGCTCGATGTTGCGGAGAAAAGCCTGGCGAGTCTCGGGTTTTTCCCCAGTGAGCAGCATGTGCCAGTGCTTGATCAGGTGCTCAGCCCGAGCGAAGCGCAGGTCATGCAGATGATGCAGGAGCTGGATGGTCCGCAGATCGTCCAGACCCTGGCCGATGTGCTCGCCAGCCCGGTCTCGAGCCTGAACCCGCCGGCCCTGAACACCCCGGGCAGCCTGCTGCCGCCGCCCGCCGGCGAAGAACCGGTGGACGAGGAACTGCGCGAGGTGTTCCTCGAGGAAACCGACGAAGTCCTGGAAATCCTGCGCGAGTACTTGCCGCGCTGGTCGGTCAACCCCGACAACCGCTCGGCTCTGAGCGAACTGCGCCGAGCGTTCCATACCCTCAAGGGCAGCGGCCGGATGGTGCGCGCCCTGGTGCTGGGGGAGCTGGCCTGGGCCGTGGAAAACCTGCTCAACCGCGTACTGGAAGACAGCGTGGAGCCAGGCGCTACGGTGCAGCAACTGATCGGCGATGTGCTGCAGCTGCTGCCGGAGCTGGTGGCTGAATACGCCGCCAATGCCCAGCGTCAGCGTAACGATGTCGACCAGTTGGCTGCCCGTGCCCATGCCCTGGCCAAGGGCGATGAACCGGTGTCCGATGAAGATACGCAAGATGTCGCGGCCCTCGACCCGCTGTTGCTGGAGATCTTCCGCAAAGAAGCCGAATCGCACCTCGGCACGCTTAACCGCTTCCTTGATCAGGCCGCCGAGCACGTGCCGTTGCCGGCCAGCGACGAATTGCAGCGCGCCTTGCACACCCTCAAGGGCAGTGCCTCCATGGCTGGCGTCTTGCCGATTGCCGAGCTGGCCGCACCGCTGGATCAACTGGCCCGGGAATACAAGGCGCACCTGATCGCGCTGGATCTGGATGAAGTCGAACTGTTGCTGGAAGCGGAAGGGCTGTTCCGCCTCGGCTTGCGTCAGCTCAAGCGCGATCCGCTGGCGGCAATTCCCGGCGCCCTGCATTTGATTGAGCGAGCCAAGGCGCTGCTGGCCGAGCGTCTGGAAACCCTCCTGAGCACACCGAACACCGGGCTGCGGATCAAGCGCGATCCGCAGTTGATCAACAACTTCCTCGCCCAGGGCATGGACATCCTGCTGGACGCCGAAAGCCTGCTGCAGCGTTGGCAGCAACACCCCGGCGAACGTCAGGAACTCAGCGCGCTGCTGGACGAATTGACCACCCTCGGCGAAGGCGCCCATCTGGCCGACCTGCACCCGGTGGATGAGCTGTGCGAAGCATTGCTCGACCTGTACGGTGCCGTGGAAGAAAGCAGCCTGGCGGTCAGCGAGCGGTTTTTCCAAGAGGCACAGTATGCCCACGAAGCGCTGATCAACATGCTCGACGAACTGGCCGCGGGCCAGGAAGTCAGCCCGCAACCGCAACGGATCAGGGCCTTGCGCGAACTGCTCGACGAGAGCCTTGATCCGTCGGCCATGGGCCTGATCCGCAGTGATGGCAGCCGCACCCTGAGCATCCGCGAGCTGGGTGCTGCCACCGCCGATCTAGAGCACACGGCGCAACCCGCTGTAGGAGCTGGCTTGCCAGCGATGGACGTTAACGATGACGCGTTTTCACTGGGTAAACGCAGTGCCGGTGAGTCCTTCGCTGGCAAGCCAGCTCCTACAGAGGACCGTGCTGTCGGCGTGGACGATGAAATCGTAGCGATTTTCCTTGAAGAAGCGGTGGATATCCTCGAAAGCGCCGGCCAGGCCTTGCAGCGCTGGTTGCGCGACTCGGACAACGCCGCGCCGCTGTCGTCCCTGCACCGGGATTTGCACACCCTCAAAGGCGGCGCGCGCATGGCCGAGGTCGGGCCGGTCGGCGATCTGGCCCATGAACTGGAAAGCCTTTACGAAGGCCTGGTGGATCGTCGCTACGCCTACAGCGAGTCATTGGCGGTGCTGTTGCAGCAGAGCCATGACCGCTTGGCGCAGTACCTTGACCAGTTACAGCACAACCAGCCCCTGGGCGATTGCGCTGAGCTGATTGAGGCCATTCGCGCCTACCGGCAGGGCCACTCGGGCGCCGCCGAGGTCAGCGAACTGGCGGCCACTAATGATTCGGCCACCCATGATCCGGAGTTGCTGGAGATCTTCCTCGAGGAAGGTTTCGACATCATCGAAAGCTCCGGGGCGGCGCTGGAGCGCTGGCAGGCACAGCCTTCGAATCGCCAGGAAGTGGAAACCCTGCTGCGCGACCTGCACACCCTCAAGGGCGGCGCGCGCATGGTGGAAATCGCCGCGATTGGCGATCTGGCCCATGAACTGGAGTTCCTCTACGAAGGCCTGTCCACTGGCGTGTTGCAACCGACGGAGCCATTGTTCGCGCTGTTGCAACGCAGCCATGACCGCTTGGCGCAGATGCTCGATGCGGCCCGCGCCGGTGAGCCGATGCCGCCGGCCGACCGCCTGATCGATGCGATCAAGAACTTCAGCCACCCGGTCGTGCCTGAAGCGCCCGCGCCGGTTGTACCGCCGGCCACGCCCAAAGCCGAGCCGCTGGCGCCGCCGTCCGATGCCGGCGCCGACATGGTCAAGGTCTCGGCAGAATTGCTCGACGATCTGGTCAACCTGGCCGGTGAAACATCGATCTTCCGTGGCCGGATCGAACAGCAGGTCAACGATGCACACATTGCCCTGAGTGAGATGGAAACCACCATCGAACGGATGCGCGACCAGTTGCGCCGACTCGATACCGAAACCCAGGGGCGGATCCTCAGTCGCCAGCAAGTCGATGCCGAACGCCTGGGCTACGAAGAATTCGACCCGCTGGAAATGGACCGCCATTCACAGTTGCAGCAACTGTCCCGGGCGCTGTTCGAATCGGCCTCCGACTTGCTCGACCTCAAGGAAACCCTTGAGCGACGCAATCAGGATACGGAAAACCTGCTGCAACAGCAGGGCCGCATCAACACCGAATTGCAGGAAGGCCTGATGCGCACGCGCATGGTGCCGTTCGAGCGGATGCTCCCGCGTTTGCAGCGCATCGTCCGGCAGGTGTCCAGCGAACTGGGCAAGGACGTGGATTTCATCGTCGATAACGCCGAAGGTGAAATGGATCGCAACGTCCTCGAACGCATGGCCGCGCCGCTGGAGCACATGCTGCGCAACGCCGTCGACCACGGCCTGGAGTCTGTCGAAGCGCGGCTGGCGGCGGGAAAACCGGCCAAAGGCAAAATCACCCTCGATCTGTTGCGCGAAGGTGGCGACATCATTTTCGACATCCGCGACGACGGCGCGGGTGTGCCGCTGGACGCGGTGCGGCGCAAGGCGATCAAGCGCGGCCTGCTCGCCCCGGACAGCGTCATCAGTGATCACGACGTGTTGCAGTTCATCCTGCAGCCGGGGTTTTCCACCGCCGAGAAAATCACCCAGATCTCCGGGCGCGGCGTCGGCATGGACGTGGTGCACGAAGAGGTGCGGCAACTGGGCGGTACCATGAGCATCGACTCGGTGCCTGGGCAGGGCGTGCATTTCCGCATTCGCCTGCCGTTTACCGTATCGGTCAACCGGGCGTTGATGGTGCAGTGCGGTGAGGATCAATACGCGATCCCGCTCAATACCATCGACGGCATCGTTCGCGTCTTGCCCAATGAACTCGAAGGGTATTTCCGTTTCGATGCGCCGACCTACGAATACGCCGGGCAACGTTACGAACTGTGCTATCTGGGCGAGCTGCTGAAAACCAGCCCACGCCCGAAACTGTTGGGCCAGAGCCTGCCATTGCCGGTGTTGCTGGTGCAGTGCAACGAACGGCACATCGCGGTGCAGGTGGACGCCATGGCCGGCACTCGCGAAATCGTGGTCAAGAGCCTGGGGCCGCAGTTTGCGTCGGTGCAAGGGGTGTCCGGGGCGACGATTCTCGGGGATGGCCGGGTGGTGTTGATCCTGGATTTGCTGGCGCCGATCCGCGCCATGCAGGCCCGTGTACCTCAGCGTCCGGCGGGGCAAGAGGTCGAGGCCGAACCGCAGCGCCCGCTGTTGGTGATGGTGGTCGACGACTCGGTCACCGTACGCAAGGTCACCAGCCGCTTGCTCGAACGCCACGGCATGAACGTGCTGACTGCCAAGGACGGGGTCGATGCCATGCTGCTGCTGGAAGAGCACATGCCTGACCTGATGCTGCTGGACATCGAGATGCCGCGCATGGATGGCTTCGAAGTCGCGACGCAAGTGCGCAACGACGAACGCCTGCAACACCTGCCGATCATCATGATCACCTCCCGCACCGGGCAGAAGCACCGCGACCGCGCCATGGCCATCGGCGTCAACGACTACCTGGGCAAGCCGTACCAGGAATCGGTGCTGCTCGAAAGCATCGCCTTGTGGAGCAAGACCCATGCTTGAGCACCGCACCAGCAACCTCACCGGCCTGCTGCTGCCGTTGGCCGACCGCAACCTGATCCTGCCCAACGTCGCCGTTGCCGAGCTGATCGGTTACCAGCAACCGGGGACGTTCGACCTCGACACGCCACCGTGGTACCTGGGCCTGGTGAGGTGGCGCGACCGGCAGATTCCGCTGCTGAGTTTCGAATCGGCCTGCGGGCAGAAAACTGTCATTGGCGAGCGTGCGCGGATCGTCATTCTCAACGCCCTTGGCGGGCGGCCCGAGCTGAAATTCATTGCTCTGCTGGTGCAGGGGATTCCGCGCTCCTGCAAGCTCGACAGCCAGTTGAGTTACGTGGATGTGCCGTTGTGTGCGCTGGAGCAGGCGGCGGTGCAGGTGGGGGAGCAGGTGGCGAAAGTGCCGGATCTGTTGGCGCTGGAGGCGTTGTTGGTGGATGCCGGGTTAATCAACTGATCCCGATTCAGTTGTGATCTGACCGGCCCCTTCGCGGGCAAGCCTGCTCCTACAAGGTTTTGTGTGCACCGTAGAGCCACTGTGGGAGCGGGCTTGCCCGCGAAGGCGTCAGTCCAGGCAACCATTACCCTGAGCGTAACGATCCACCACTCTGCTTGATTGATGCCCCCACCCAACACTCCTAATGTGACCCCCACGACAGCGAACCCGTGGAGTGGTCATGACAACAACAATATCCCCCGACTCGCGATGGACGCGGCGGCGCAGCGAAAAGCAGCGGCGCCTCGAGCTGGTGCGAGGTCTTGCCGACGGTGTGGTGTTGCCCACCGATAACATCGTCGCGGCGCTGGAGGCGTTGATCCTGCCGGGCGACCGCGTGGCGCTCGAAGGCAACAACCAGAAGCAGGCGGATTTCCTTTCACGTTCCCTGGCCAAGGCCGATCCCGCGAAGCTGCATGACCTGCACATGATCATGCCCAGCGTCGGGCGCTCCGAGCACCTGGACCTGTTCGAACGCGGCATCGCGCGCAAGCTCGACTTCTCTTTCGCCGGCACCCAAAGCCTGCGCATCAGCCAGTTGCTCGAAGACGGCCTGCTGGAAATCGGCGCGATCCACACCTACATCGAACTCTACGCGCGGCTGGTGGTGGACCTGATTCCCAACGTCGTGCTCTCGGCCGGCTTCATGGCCGACCGCGCCGGCAACATCTACACCGGACCGAGCACCGAAGACACCCCGGCACTGATCGAACCGGCGGCCTTCAGCGACGGCATCGTCATCGTCCAGGTCAACCAGTTGGTGGACGACGTCAGCGACTTGCCGCGGGTGGACATCCCGGCGTCCTGGGTCGACTTCGTGGTGGTGGCCGACAAGCCGTTCTACATCGAACCGCTGTTCACCCGCGACCCACGGCATATCAAGCCCGTACACGTGTTGATGGCGATGATGGCGATCCGCGGTATCTACGAAAAACACAACGTTCAATCCCTCAACCACGGCATCGGTTTCAATACCGCGGCCATCGAACTGATCCTGCCGACCTACGGCGAATCCCTCGGCCTCAAAGGCAAGATCTGCCGCAACTGGACGCTCAACCCGCACCCGACGCTGATTCCGGCGATTGAAAGCGGCTGGGTCGAAAGCGTGCATTGCTTCGGCACCGAATTGGGGATGGAAAACTACATTGCGGCGCGCCCGGATGTGTTCTTTACCGGGCGCGACGGTTCCCTGCGTTCCAACCGGATGTTCAGCCAGCTGGCGGGGCAATACGCCGTGGACCTGTTCATCGGTGCGACTTTGCAGGTCGATGGCGACGGTCATTCTTCCACCGTGACTCGCGGGCGTCTGGCCGGTTTCGGCGGGGCACCGAACATGGGCCACGACCCGCGCGGTCGTCGCCACGGCACGCCGGCCTGGCTCGACATGCGCAACACCGATGTGGCCGAACCGATGCTCGAACGCGGCAAGAAACTCGTGGTGCAGATGGTCGAGACCTTCCAGGAGGGCGGCAAGCCGACCTTCGTTGAAACCCTCGATGCCATTGATGTCGCGAAGAAAAGCGGCATGCCACTGGCGCCGATCATGGTCTACGGCGACGACGTGACCCACCTGCTGACTGAAGAAGGCATCGCCTATCTGTACAAGGCGCGCTCGCTGGAAGAGCGTCAGGCGATGATCGCCGCCGTCGCCGGGGTAACCGCCATCGGCCTGCGCCACAACCCGAAAGACACCGCGCGTATGCGCCGCGAAGGCCTGATCGCCTTGCCCGAAGACCTCGGCATCCTCCGCACCGATGCCACCCGCGAACTGCTTGCGGCGAAAAGCGTGGCTGATCTGGTGGAGTGGTCCGGTGGCCTCTACAACCCGCCCGCCAAGTTCAGGAGCTGGTAATGCACGCACTTAATCTGCAAACCAAAACCCTGAGCCTGGCCGAACGGCTGGCGGACCTGGCGGTGGATGTGCTGATCGACGAGGCTGATTTGTCGCCAAAACCGGCACTGGTCGACCGTCGCGGCAATGGCGCCCACGCCGATTTGCACCTGGGGCTGATGCACGCCTCGGCACTGTCCCTGTGGCCGACCTTCAAGGCGATGGCCGATGCCGCGATAGCGTTCGGTGAGATCGGCCTGCCCCTGCGCGAGGCCGTCGGCCGAATTGGTCGCGAAGGCGAGCAAGCAATGCTCGACACCACGGGCGGCGTGAATACTCATCGCGGGGCGATCTGGGCCTTGGGCCTGTTGGTCACTGCCGCGGCGCTGGACCCTGAATCCACGGCTGCAAGCAGCGTATCGATTCGTGCGGCGCGCCTGGCTCTGCTCGACGACCGTTACGCGCCGCGCCCACTCAGCCACGGCGCTCAAGTCGCCCAACGCTACGGCGCACGGGGCGCCCGTGAAGAAGCGCAACTGGGCTTCCCGGCGGTGATGCAACGCGCGTTGCCGCAACTCAAATGCAGCCGTGCCGCCGGTCATGGCGAGCAGAACGCCCGGCTCGACGCGCTGCTGGCGATCATGACGAATCTGGCTGACACCTGCGTGCTTTACCGTGCCGGTGAACAAGGTCTGCAAACCATGCAACTCGGCGCCCAAGCAGTGCTCGACGCGGGGGGTAGCGCCAGCCTTGCCGGACGTCGTCGGCTGCATGAGCTGGACCAACAACTCATCGCATTGAATGCCTCGCCCGGCGGCGCTGCCGACCTGCTCGCAGCCTGCCTGTTCATCGACCGTATCGCGTCTGGCGACGGCCTCATCCAGGGAGCTTTTTGATGGAAACCTTATCCTTTGAATTCCCCGCCGGGCAGCCGCCACGCGGTCGTACCCTGGTGGGCTGTGTCGGCTCGGGTGATCTGGAAGTGCTGATCGAACCGGGTCAGGCCGGCAAGCTGACAATCAATGTGCAGACCTCGGTCAATGGCAGCGAACAACGCTGGCAGCATCTGTTCGCTCGGATGTTCGACGGCCAGACGCCGCCGGCGATGGATATCGACATCCACGATTTCGGCGCCACCCCCGGCGTGGTGCGCCTGCGCCTGGAACAGGGCTTCGAGGAGATCGGCCATGACTGACAGCGCATCCCTGCTCAACAAGCACAGCTTCGTCGAACTCGGTGCGCGGCAACGGGCCAAGGCCCTGCTCGACGCCGGCACCTTTCGCGAATTGCTCGATCCCTTTCAACGGATCATGTCGCCGTGGCTGTCGCGCCAGGGGGTGGTGCCGCAAGCCGACGACGGTGTGGTGATCGCCAAGGGCAGCCTCGGCGGTTTGCCGGTGGTGATCGCCGCCATCGAAGGTGCCTTCCAGGGTGGCAGCCTCGGTGAAGTCGGCGGGGCAAAAATTGCCGGCGCACTGGAACTGGCCGCCGAAGACAACCGCAACGGCATCCCGACTCGCGCCGTGCTGCTGCTGGAAACCGGCGGCGTGCGTTTGCAGGAAGCCAACCTCGGTCTGGCGGCGATTGCTGACATTCACGCGGCGATTGTCGATTTGCAGCAGTACCAACCCGTGGTCGGAGTCGTGGCGGGCAGCGTCGGTTGTTTTGGCGGCATGTCGATTGCCGCCGGGTTGTGCAGCTACCTGCTGGTGACCCAGGAAGCGCGACTGGGCCTGAACGGCCCACAGGTGATCGAGCAGGAAGCCGGACTCGAGGAGTACGACTCCCGCGACCGGCCCTTCATCTGGAGCCTGACCGGTGGCGAGCAGCGCTTCGCCAGTGGTCTGGTGGATCGCTATGTTGCCGACGACGTGGCGCAGATTCGCCAGCAGGTGGGTGAATTGCTCAAGCAAGGTTTGCCGGCGCAACTGCGCAGCCGTCAGGCCGAACTGTTTCTGCAACGATTGGCGCGTCTGGACGCCGAACCGCAAATCGAGCCGTCCGTGGTTCGCGATCTGTACCAAGGAGAACGCCCATGAGCTCGTATTCCCTGCGTGGTTTGAACTGGTTCAACGCCTTGAGTGCCGGGGCGAAAGCGGTCGAGGGTTTGCCCGCTTCGCTTAAGGTCGCGGACGGTTCGCTGGGCGATCAGCCTGTGCGTTTCATCGCGGTGGTGGCCGATCCGGAAAACCGCTTCGTCCGTGCTCGCAATGGCGAAGTGGGTTTGCTCGAAGGCTGGGGCTTGGCCAAGGCCGTGGATGAAGTCATCGCCGCCGATCTGAACAAGGCACAGAAACGTGCCCTGGTCGCCATCGTCGACGTTCCGAGCCAGGCTTACGGTCGCCGCGAGGAAGCTCTCGGCATTCATCAGGCGCTGGCCGCAGCGGCGGGCAGTTACGCCCGTGCCCGTCTGGCCGGCCATGCGGTGATCGGTTTGCTGGTGGGCAAGGCAATGTCCGGGGCGTTCCTGGCCCACGGTTATCAGGCCAATCGCTTGATCGCCCTGCGCGATCCGGGGGTGATGGTGCATGCCATGGGCAAGGCGTCGGCGGCGCGGGTGACCTTGCGCAGCGTCGAAGAGCTCGAAGCCCTGGCGGCCAGCGTGCCACCGATGGCCTATGACATCGACAGCTATGCCAGCCTCGGGCTGCTGTGGGAAACCTTGTCGGTGGAGCAGATCGAGCAGCCGACTGCGGCGGATCTGGTACGGGTGACAGAGTGCCTGCATCAGGCGATTGGCGATGTGGCTGCCGGTGGTCGTGATCTGAGTGGTCGCCTCGGTGCGAGCAATCGTGCAGCGTCGAGCAAGGTTCGCCAATTGCTGAGGGCGCAGTGGTGAATACGTTTCTGGCCCATGACCTGCTGTGGGGCATGACCGCGCAGCGGTTGCCTGCGGAGGCGCCTTCGTGGGTGATCGAGTCGATCAGTGCCGGGCAGCCGGTGGTGGTCCGTCGTGCCTTGTGCGCGGCGGGACAGGTGGCAGTGGGCGTGCGTGGGACGCTGCGCGAACAGCGATTTGCGACGCAGATGGAAGTCGCCGCCATTACGCGACGAGTGCGACCTGAAGAGCTGTGCCATGTTCAAGGCCAGCGTGATTTCCCGGCGCTGCGGGCCTTGGCGCAACTGCGCCCACACCTCGATAACAGCGGTTGGACCTGGGGTGTCAGCGGCAGTGCCGGGTTCGAGTTGGCCAGTGGAATTGCCGCATTGCACGAGGGCAGCGACCTCGATCTGATCCTGCGTGCGCCACGTCCGTTGAGTCGTGTCGACGCGCAGGCGTTGGTGGCCGTTCTTGATACAGCCGTGTGCCGCGTGGACCTGCAACTGCAGACACCGTCGGGCGCCGTTGCCTTGCGCGAATGGGCCGGTGCTTCGTCGCGGGTCCTGTTGAAAAATGCCACTCAAGCCACTTTGGTTACAGACCCGTGGAATCCACAGGAGCAAGCCGCGTGAGCAGCTTGCTGGTGTTCCCCGGTCAGGGTGCGCAGCAGCCGGGCATGCTGGCGCGTTTGCCTCGGCAAACGCTGAACGAGGCGAGCGATCTGCTCGGTGAAGATGTCATGCGGCTGGATTCTGCCGAGGCGTTGCAGTCGACGAGGGCGGTTCAGCTTTGCCTGCTGATCGCCGGCGTCGCCGCTTCACGCCAGTTGGCCATGACCCCGGACTACGTGGCCGGATTGTCGATCGGCGCTTACCCGGCAGCGGTGGTGGCCGGTGCCTTGAGTTTCAGCGATGCGTTGCATCTGGTCAGCCTGCGCGGTGAGCTGATGCAGCAGGCTTATCCACAAGGCTACGGCATGACCGCAATCATCGGTCTGGACCTGGCCAGGGTGGAGGTACTGCTGGCCCGGGTGCATAGCGCAGAAACGCCGGTTTATCTGGCCAATATCAACGCCGATAACCAAGTAGTGATTGCCGGTAGCGATGTGGCGATGCAAGCGGTGGCCGAGTTGGCGAAAGGTTGCGGAGCGGGCTTGGCCAAGCGTCTGGCAGTGAGTGTGCCTTCGCACTGCCCTTTGCTGGAGGCCCCTGCACAAACCCTCGCTGAAGCTTTCGCCAAAGTGTCGCTGCACACACCGAAGACCGGTTACCTGAGCGGCAGTCGCGCGCGTCCGCTGATCAAGCCGGAAGCCTTGCGTGACGACCTGGCCTTCAACATGTGCCGCATCGTCGATTGGCGCGGCACGGTACAAAGCGCCTACGAACGTGGCGTGCGTCTACAGATCGAACTGCCGCCCGGTGCGGTGTTGACCGGACTGGCGCGCCGGGTGTTCGAGCAAGGCACCGTGATTGCCTTCGACGGTGCGCGGCTCGATACCTTGCAGGCGCTGATGCGAGAGGAGGGAAGCCGTCACTCCTAGATCATCCGGCTTCAGGCTTCGAACAACAAAAACAACATTCGACGATGCACTTTGAGGACTACAACAATGATTATTTACGGTGTGGCGCTGTTGGCGATCTGTACGCTGGCAGGGGTGATCATGGGTGACATGCTCGGTGTGTTGCTGGGTGTGAAATCAAACGTCGGCGGTGTCGGGATCGCGATGATCCTGCTGATTTGCGCACGGCTGTGGATGCACAGGCGTGGCGGCATGACCAAGGATTGCGAGATGGGCGTCGGCTTCTGGGGCGCCATGTACATTCCGGTGGTGGTCGCGATGGCGGCGCAACAAAACGTGGTCACGGCGCTGCACGGTGGTCCGGTGGCGGTGCTGGCGGCGATCGGTTCGGTGGTGGTTTGCGGTTGCACCATTGCCCTGATCAGCCGGACCCATAAAGGCGAACCCTTGCCCGATGAACCGGTGGAAGTGGCACCGGTTGGCACTCCAGTAGGAGGCCGCTGATATGTGGGAACTCTTTGAGAAAGGCCTGGCAACTAACAGTCTGGTCACCGCATTCGCTTTCGTCGGCATCATCATGTGGGTGTCGGTAATTCTCTCCAAACGCCTGACCTTCGGGCGAATTCACGGCTCTGCCATCGCCATCGTCATCGGCCTGGTACTGGCCTGGGTCGGTGGCACGATGACCGGCGGGCAAAAAGGCCTGGCGGACTTGACGCTGTTTTCCGGCATCGGGTTGATGGGCGGCGCGATGCTGCGGGACTTCGCCATCGTCGCCACGGCATTCGAGGTGCAGGCCACCGAAGCGAAAAAGGCCGGTTTGATTGGTGTGATCGCGCTGCTGTTGGGCACGGTGCTGCCGTTCATTGTCGGCGCGTGCATGGCCTGGGCATTCGGTTACCGCGACGCGGTGAGCATGACCACCATTGGCGCCGGTGCGGTGACTTACATCGTCGGGCCAGTGACCGGTGCGGCGATCGGCGCCAGTTCCGATGTGGTGGCGCTGTCGATTGCCACCGGTCTGATCAAGGCGATTCTGGTGATGGTCGGTACACCGATGGCGGCGCGCTGGATGGGCCTGGACAATCCGCGTTCGGCGATGGTGTTCGGTGGGCTGGCGGGGACGGTCAGTGGCGTGACCGCCGGTTTGGCGGCGACGGATCGGCGCCTGGTGCCTTATGGTGCGTTGACTGCGACGTTCCACACCGGGCTTGGGTGCCTGTTGGGGCCTTCTCTGTTGTTCTTCATTGTTCGCGGGATTGTCGGCTAGGTTCAGGGGCTGAGTTGTCGGGTCTGACGCTTTCGCGAGCAAGCCCGCTCCCACATTTGGAATGCGATCGAATGTGGGAGCGGGCTTGCTCGCGAAGGGCGCGACTCGTTTTCAAGCCTGGCGATTGGCATACATCCGACACTCCGCCAGCAACGCCAGCAGGTTCGGATCACGTTCCTTGGCCTTCAGGAACACCACGCCAATGTGCTGCTGCAAACGGTACTTTTCCTGCAACGGGATCAGCTTCACCCGGTTTTCGTACACCGCCGCAATCCGCCCCGGCAGCAACGCATAACCCACGCCCGAACTGACCATGCTCAGCAGCGTGAAGATGTCGTTGACCTGCATCGCCACCTTCGGCTCGAACCCTGCCTGCTCGAACACCCGCTTGCCGTCCTGATGGGTGGCGAAGCCCTGGGTCAGGGTGATGAAGGTTTCGTCGCGGACCTCTGCCAGGTCGACTTCGGTTCGCTGGGCAAACTTCGAGTCGGCGGGTGTGGCGAGGAAAATGTCGTCGGAAAACAGCGGGATCTGTTCGCAATCCGGGTCATTGACGGTGTCGTCCAGCGACACCAGGATCGCATCGACTTCCATGTTCTTGAGCTTGTAGAGCAGGTCGATGTTGGAGCCCAGAATCAGGTCGATGTTGAGCTCGCTGCGGCGGATCTTCAAACCCATGATCAGCTGCGGCACGGTCTTCACCGTCAGGGAATACAGTGAGCCCAGTTTGAAGCGTTCAGCCGAGAACCCGGCGGCTTCGCGGGTCAGGCGCACACTTTCGACGACGTCCTGAATCAGCTTCTGCGCCCGTTCTTCCAGCACATAAGCGCTTTCCAGCGGTGTCAGGTTGCGGCCTTCGTGCTTGAACAACGGGCAGCGCAGGGCGCTTTCCAGGGAATGGATCGCCCGATGCACGCTGACGTTGCTGGTCTGCAACTCGACAGCGGCCCGCGCCAGGTTGCCGGTGCGCATGAAGGCCAGGAACACCTCGAGTTTTTTCAGGGTCAACTCTTCATCGATCAGCATGGGGCGGACTCTTTTTGGAATGACTCGATTGTGCCCAATTCCTCAAACTCGCGCATGCTGGGTTGTGTAGGAGTTGGCTTGCCAGCGAATGCCGCGCCGCGATTTGTCTGAATCACCGCCTTCGCCGGCAAGCCGGCTCCTACAGGGGAGTTGTGTTTTGAAACATTGCGCTTTTAAGCTTCAGGGCTGAGCCTTGCGCTCTGCGGTAATGAAATTCGAGGTGAGCAACGCATGTATCACGGGGAAAGACTGAACGCCTGGACGCATTTGGTCGGGGCAGTGGCGGCGTTTATCGGAGGGGTGTGGCTGATTGTGCTGGCCAGTCTCGACGGCAGTCCGTGGAAGATTGTCAGCATGGCGATCTACGCCTTTACCTTGCTGGTGCTTTACAGCGCTTCGACCGTGTACCACAGCGTGCGCGGGCGCAAGAAAGAGATTATGCAGAAGGTCGATCACTTCTCGATCTACCTGTTGATCGCCGGCAGCTACACGCCGTTCTGCCTGGTGACCCTGCGCGGGCCGTGGGGCTGGACGTTGTTCGGGATTGTCTGGGGTTTGGCGCTGATCGGCATACTGCAAGAGATCAAGCCGCGTTCGGAAGCACGCATTCTGTCGATCGTGATTTATGCGGTGATGGGCTGGATCGTACTGGTGGCGGTCAAGCCGTTGCTTGCGGCACTGGGCGGTGCCGGGTTTGCGTGGCTGGCTTCAGGCGGTGTGTTGTACACCGTCGGGATTATCTTTTTCGCCCTCGACCATCGGTTGCGACATGCCCACGGGATCTGGCATCTGTTTGTCATCGCCGGGAGCCTGTTGCACTTCGTGGCGATTTTCTTTTATGTCCTCTAGACCGTGTCGCGGCCATTCGCGAGCAAGCCCGCTCCCACAGGTTGTTCATCAGGCTTCAGGGTTGCGCAGGACTCAGGTTCTCCAATTGCTCCCGGGCGCGGCGGCTGAAGATCTGCAACAGGTCATTGAGCGTGTGCGGCAGTGGTTCGCTGGCGCGAGTCACGGCGTACAGGGTGATCGGCAGTGGCGGGGCCAGCGGGCGGATGGTCGTGGTGCCCGGTGATGCGCCGAGGGCGGTGAACGGGTCGATCACCGCCAGGCCGGCACCGGATTCGACCATGGCCCGGGCCAGTGAATAGGTCTGTACGGCGATGCGTATCCGGGGCGGCGGCTCGACGGCTTCCAGATAACTGTCGAGCCGCGCGGCCAACGGATCGGCGCTGGACAGCCCGATCAGCGGCGCATTCGCCAGCGCCATCAGCGGCAGTGGCTGGCCGGCGTCGGCCGCCGGCCAGAAACCGTCGGGCGCCAACACCACCAGCACCCCCGAGGCCAGCGCCTGGGCCTTGAGTCCAGGGTGATCCGGGCGTTGCAGGGTCAGGGCGACATCCACTTCGCGCATCAACAGGTTCTGCACCAGTTCGCGACTGTGGGCGCTGGAGAGTTCGCAAGCGATGTCCGGGTAACGCCCGGTCCATTCGTGAATGGCCGGCGGCAGCAATGACAGGGCCAGCGCCGGGGTGGCACCGATGCGCAGGCTGTGGCCCGGTTCGCGGCGCAGGCTCTGCGCCAGGCGTCGCACGCCTTGCAGGCTTTCACTGACCTTGTCCACTTCACGCTCCAGTTCCAGCGCTTCCGGCGTCGCCTGCAACTTGCCGCGTACCCGCAGGAACAGCGGGAAACCCAATTGTTGCTCGGCGTGCTGCAACACCTTGCTCACCGCCGGCTGCGAGACGTGCAGCAATTGCGCGGCAGCGCTGATCGAACCGGTCTGGCGGATGGCCTGGAAAATCTCGATATGGCGAAGGCGCATGGCAAGTCCATAACCTTTGTTTATGGGTTTGCCATCTTTATGCATTGTTCAACGTCTGTCACCTGGCTCTAACCTTGGCCTCGTCTTCACAACGGTTTTAAGGACGGACATGGCTCAGCGTGTGTGCATCATCGGAGGCGGCGTGATTGGCCTGGCAACGGCCTATGCGCTGGTGCGCGACGGCTTTGAGGTGACGGTGGTCGAGGCACGGGATTCGCTGGGCAGCGAAACCAGCTTCGCCAACGGCGGCCAGTTGTCCTATCGCTATGTCGCGCCCCTGGCCGACGCCGGTGTGCCTTTGCAAGCCATCGGCTGGATGCTGCGCGGCGACTCACCGTTGAAGCTGCGCCCGCGCTTTGACCCGGCCCAGTGGCGCTGGATGGCATCGTTCCTCGGCGCCTGCCGCCGCTCGGTCAACCGCGAGAACGCCTCGCACCTGCTGCGTCTGGCGCTGTTCAGCCAGGACACATTGAAGTCCTGGCGCGAGGGCGATGGGCTGACGGGATTCCAGTGGCGGCGCAATGGCAAACTGGTGACTTTCCGCCAGAACAGCAGCTTCGAGCGTGCGCGCCAGAGCCTGGCCGATCCGCAGCAACAGCAGGTGTTGTCGCCGGCCGAATGCGCGCAACTGGAACCGGCGCTGATCGATGCGCCCTTTGTCGGGGCGATCTACACCCCGGACGAAGAGGTGGGCGACTGCCACGGTTTTTGCCAGCAACTGGCCGCCCGGCTGCAAGCGTCCGGCCGTTGCGAGTTTCGTCTCGGGCAAGCGGTAACCGGCATTCGCCACAGCAACGGCAGCGTCAACGCCATCGAACTGGGCGAGCAAGTGCTGCCGGTCGATCAACTGGTGATCGCCGCCGGTCACCGCAGCCCGCTGTTGGCGCTTCCCGGGCTGCAACTGCCGCTTTATCCGCTCAAGGGCTACAGCCTGACCGTGCCGATCGGCGCTGGTCACCGAGCGCCGGACGTCAGTATCACCGACTACGACCGCAAGATCGTCTACGCGCGCATCGGCGAGCAATTGCGAGTGGCGGCAATGGTCGACATTGTCGGCTTCGACCCTGCTTTGGACCCCAAGCGCCTGGTGCTGATCAAGCGTCAGGCCCATGACACCTTTCCAAATGCCGGCGCCTATGACGAAGCCGTCGAATGGGCCGGCATGCGCCCGGCCACCCCTAACGGCGTGCCGTTGCTGGGCGCGACAGCGTATCGCAACCTGTGGCTCAACCTCGGCCACGGCGCGCTGGGTTTCACCCTGGCATGCGGCAGCGGGCGCTTGCTCAGCGAGCTGATCGGCGAGCGCCAGCCGTCCATTGACCTTCAGGGTTTCAGCCACCGGGTCGCCTGAATACTGATTTCTAAGGAGGACACTGCAATGACCATTACCCGACTGCACAGCAACCCGCGCTTGTCTGGCGCCGTGACCTTTGGCGACCTGGTGTTTCTCTCCGGGCAGGTGCCGGGCGATGCCCGGGATGCCAGCGGCCAGACCCGCGAAGTGCTGGCGAAAATCGATACCTTGCTGGCCGAGGCGGGCAGCGACAAGGATCATCTGCTCAGTGCGACCATTTACCTGAAGAACATCACCGAGGATTTCGCCGCGATGAACGAGGTCTGGTCGGCCTGGCTATCGCCGGGACAGGCACCGAGCCGCACCACCGTGCAGGCCGAACTGGCCCGCCCGCAGGTGCTGGTGGAAATCACCGTCATCGCGGCACGCGTCTGATAAACCAACACCCACAACGGAGAATAACAATGCAAAAAATCACGTTGCTCGCTTGTACGCTTGGCCTGTTGCTCGGCAGTCAGGTTCAAGCCAATGAAGCGCCGCTGACCGGCACCCTGAGCAAGATCGCCAGCGCCAACAGCATCACCCTGGGCTATCGCGACGCTTCAGTGCCGTTCTCCTACGTGGGTGATCACAGCGGCACGCCGATGGGTTACTCGGTGGATCTGGCGGGCAAGATCGTCGAGCGCATCCAGCAGCAACTGGCGCTGCCGGACTTGAAGGTGAAGTACAACCTGGTGACCTCGCAAACCCGCATTCCACTGGTGCAGAACGGCACCGTGGACCTGGAGTGCGGTTCCACCGGCGTGACCGCCGAGCGGCAGAAGCAGGTGGCGTTCTCCTACGGCTTCATCTACGTCAAAGGCCAGTTGCTGACGGCCAAGGACAGTGGGATCAAGAGCTTCGCCGACCTGCGCGGCAAGAACGTGGTGACTACCGCCGGCACCACCAACGAGCGCTTCCTGAAAAGCTACAACGTCGATCACAAGATCGACATGTTCGTGATCAGTGCCAAGGACCACGGCGAAGCCTTCCAGATGCTGCAATCGGGCCGGGCGGTGGCGTTCTACATGGACGACGCGCTGCTCTACGGCGAGCGCGCCAAGGCCAATGACCCGCACAAGTGGGTGGTGGTCGGGGAGGAGCAATCACGGGAGATCTACAGCTGCATGGTGCGCAAGGGCGATCCGCAGTTCCTGGCGCTGGTCAACGGCGCATTGGCGGATCTGTACAGTTCGGGCGAGATCAATGGCATCTACAAACGCTGGTTCGAGCAGCCGATCCCGCCGAAGGGTTTGAACCTTGAATTCCCGATGACCAGCGAACTCAAGGCAATCATTGCCAAACCGGTGAGCGATCCGGTGCAGTAGCAGCCAGATCGGCCTCTAGACCGTGTCGCGGCCATTCGCGAGCAAGCCCACTCCCACAGAATGCGTTCCAATGTGGGAGCGGGCTTGCTCGCGAAGAGGCACTAGAAGTCACCCCAAAGTTGCTGGGCCACCGCCAGTGCAACAACCGGTGCGGTTTCGGTGCGCAGCACCCGTGGACCGAGGCGGGCGGCGTGGAAGCCGCTGGCCTTGGCCTGATCGACTTCGGCATCGGATAAACCGCCCTCTGGACCGATCAGGAATGCCAGACTTGAAGGTTTGGCGTGGCTCACCAACGGCTCGGCCACCGGGTGTAAAACCAGCTTCAATCCGGCTTGCGTCTGCTTCAACCAGTCAGCCAGCAACAGCGGCGGATGAATCACCGGTACCCGTGAACGCCCGCACTGCTCGCACGCGCTGATCGCCACCTGACGCCAATGCAGCAGGCGCTTGTCGGCGCGCTCGTCCTTGAGCCGGACTTCGCAGCGTTCGGTGAAGATCGGGGTGATTTCAGTGACACCCAATTCAGTGGCTTTCTGAATCGCCCAGTCCATGCGCTCGCCTCGGGACAGGCCCTGGCCGAGATGGATTTGCAGCGGCGACTCGACCTGCCCGGCGAAGCTTTCATCGATCTGCACCACGACGCGTTTTTTGCCGACTTCGACCAGCCTGGCGCGAAACTCCTGGCCCGAGCCGTCGAACAACTGCAACGCATCGCCCTCGGCCATGCGCAGCACGCGGCTGATGTAATGGGCCTGGGCTTCGGGCAATTCGTGCTCGCCGGTGCTCAAGGGGGCGTCGATGAAGAAGCGGGACAGTCTCATGCGGAGTCTCTGAAAAAGTGCAAATCATTTGAAGGTCGTGCCGACCTTATCGCTGGCAAGCCAGCTCCTACAAGGAACTGACTGCCGCAAATTTTGTGTACGACCCTGACCTGTAGGAGCTGGTTTGCCAGCGAAAGCGGACTGCCAGACCCCACAGGATCGCGAGTGGAATCATCAGCCAGGATCACGGAACCCTGGGTGAAAGTCCTTCGGCACTGCCACGCTGACACTGTCACGGGTGGCGATGTCGATCCCTTCGCTGGCCACTTCGGCCAGGAAATCGATCTGCTCCGGGGTGATCACATACGGCGGCAGGAAATACACCACGCTGCCCAATGGACGAAGCAATGCACCACGTTCCAGTGCGTGCTGGAACACCTTCAGGCCGCGACGTTCCTGCCATGGGTAGGCTTCCTTGGTGACCTTGTCCTTGACCATCTCGATGGCCAGCACCATGCCGGTCTGACGTACTTCGGAGACATTCGGGTGATCGACCAGGTGCGCGGTGGAGGAGGCCATGCGCTGCGCCAGGGCCTTGTTGTTCTCGATGACGTTGTCTTCTTCGAAAATATCCAGGGTCGCCAGGGCCGCCGCGCACGCCAGCGGGTTGCCGGTGTAGCTGTGGGAGTGCAGGAAGGCGCGCAGGGTCGGGTAGTCGTCGTAGAAGGCGCTGTAGACCTCGTCGGTGGTCATGCACGCCGCCAATGGCAGGTAACCGCCGGTCAGGGCCTTGGACAGGCACAGGAAGTCCGGACGGATACCGGCCTGTTCGCAGGCGAACATCGTCCCGGTGCGGCCGAAGCCGACGGCGATTTCGTCGTGGATCAGGTGCACGCCGTAGCGGTCGCAGGCCGCACGCAGCAACTGGAGGTACACCGGGTGATACATGCGCATGCCACCGGCGCCCTGGATCAGCGGTTCAACAATCACGGCGGCGACGCTGTCGTGGTTTTCGGCCAGGGTCTGTTCCATGGCTGCGAACATGTTGCGCGAATGCTCTTCCCAGCTCATGCCCTCGGGACGCAGGTAGCAGTCCGGGCTCGGCACCTTGATGGTGTCCATCAACAGCGCTTTGTAGGTTTCGGTGAACAGCGGCACGTCGCCCACCGACATCGCGGCCATGGTTTCGCCGTGGTAGCTGTTGGTCAGGGTGACGAAGCGTTTCTTGTTCGGCTGACCGCGATTGAGCCAGTAGTGAAAGCTCATTTTCAGCGCGACTTCGATGCAGGATGAGCCGTTATCGGCGTAGAAGCACCGGGTCAGGCCTTCCGGCGTCATCTTCACCAGGCGCTCGGACAGTTCGATCACCGGTTGATGACTGAAGCCGGCAAGGATCACATGTTCGAGCTGATCGACCTGGTCCTTGATGCGCTGGTTGATCCGCGGGTTGGCGTGCCCGAACACATTGACCCACCAGGAACTGACCGCATCGAGGTAGCGTTTGCCCTCGAAGTCTTCCAGCCACACGCCTTCACCGCGCTTGATCGGGATCAGTGGCAATTGCTCGTGATCTTTCATCTGGGTGCAGGGATGCCACAACACGGCGAGATCGCGTTGCATCCACTGATTATTCAGGCCCATTTTCACTCTCCTGGAGGCGGTCCGTGAGACGCGCGGACAAACAATCGCGCAAGCCTATGCAATGCGTGTCACGGGAACAACCCATTGTGTCGAATGAACTACTTTGTCCAGGCCGATAGACGTTGCTGGCAGGCGTCTGACGGCTAACGTATCCTTCGCGGCTCTTGGGCCGTCTGGCTCGCAAAAACTGCTGTTTTCCTCGTGTAATTCCGGAGTTCGCTGAATGTCTGTCGGTTGGCTGCGCGCCTGTGCGCTGGTGATGTTGGGGCTGTTCAGCGTGTCTGCGCTGGCCAAGGATAAAACCGCGATCGTGGTCGGCGGCGGCCTGTCGGGCCTGACGGCCGCGTACGAGCTGCAGAACAAGGGCTGGCAGGTCACTCTGCTGGAAGCCAAGTCGAGCCTGGGCGGCCGTTCCGGCATGGCCACCAGCGAGTGGATCGGCAACGACAAGACCCAACCGGTGCTGAACAAGTACGTTTCGAACTTCAAGCTGAGCACCACGCCGGCACCTGAGTTCGTGCGGACTCCTGGCTACCTGATCGACGGCGTGTATTACAGCGCTGCCGATCTTGCCACCAAGGAGCCGGCCACTGCCGAAGCGCTCAAGCGTTACGAGAAAACCCTCGACGACCTGGCGCGTTCGATCGATGACCCGCAGAACCCGGCCGCCAACAACACCTTGCACGCGCTGGATCAGGTCAACGTGTCGAGCTGGCTCGACAAGCAGAACCTGCCGGCCACCGCGCGCCAGCTGATCAACCAGCAGATCCGTACCCGCTACGACGAGCCTTCGCGCTTGTCGCTGCTGTATTACGCTCAGCAGAGCCGCGTTTACCGTGGCGTTTCCGATCGTGACCTGCGTGCTTCGCGTCTGGTCGGCGGCAGCCCGGTGCTGGCGCAGGCCTTCGTCAAACAACTGAAAACCATCAAGACCAGCTCCCCGGTCTCGGCGATCATTCAGGACAAGGACGGCGTGACCGTCAAAGTCGACAGCGTCAGCTATCAGGCTGACTACGTGGTGCTGGCCGTACCCTTGCGCGCCCTGAACAAGATCCAGATGACTCCGGCTTTGGACGCCCAGCACCTGGCGGCGATCAAGGGCACCAACTACGGCTGGCGTGACCAGATCATGCTGAAGTTCAAGACGCCGGTGTGGGAAAGCAAGGCGCGCATGTCCGGCGAGGTCTACAGCAACACCGGCCTGGGCATGTTGTGGATCGAGCCTGCCCTGAAGGGCGGTGCCAACGTGGTGATCAACCTGTCCGGCGACAACGCGCGGGTGATGCAGGCGTTCGGCGACAAGCAGATGGTCGATCAGGTGTTGATCCGCCTGCACACGTTCTATCCACAGGCGCGCGGTTCGTTCACCGGTTATGAAATCCGTCGTTACAGCACCGACCCGTCGACTGGCGGTGCCTACCTGGCCTTCGGTCCAGGCCAGATCAGCAAATTCTGGCGCCTGTGGGAACGTCCGGTCCAGCGTGTAACCTTCGCCGGCGAACACACTGACACCCTGTATCCGGGCACCCTGGAAGGTGCATTGCGCACCGGTCAACGTGCAGCCAGCCAAGTTGAAGACCTGGCGGCCGGCAAGTCGTTTGAACCGGCGAAAGTGGTTCCGGCAGCTGCCGCAGCGGCGGGTGCTGGCGCGGTGGTTGCGAAGAAGGGCAACTTCTTCAGCAACCTGTTCGGTGGCTCGGATGACGAGAAAAAACCGGAACCGGTCAAGGCACCTGAACCTGTTGCCCCACCTGCTCCGGCGCCAGCCCCGGCCGCCGCGCGGGCACCGGTGGAAGCACCGAAGCCTGCGGCACCGGTAAAAGCCGAGCCGGCCAAGAAGGCTCCGGCCAAAGCCCCGGCGAAACCGGCAGCCAAGACCGAAGCGAAAAAAGCCCCGGCCAAGGCACCTGCCAAGAAAGCCGAGCCGGCCAAGAAGCCAACGGCCAAACCCGCAGCGACCCCGGCAACGGATACCAAGGCGCAATAAGCCCTGGGGCATAAAAAAAACGCGGCGTAAATGCCGCGTTTTTTTATGCCTGGAGAAATCCGCTTTCACAATCGAATAAACCATTTGCAGGAAGTGTTATTGAGTTGGGCTACATTTTTGTATACACATCGGCCTTTAATCTTTTCTTAACTCGCCTATTTCAGACTCTTGATCGCATTTATCGATATTTCAAAGCGAAATTTTCGGCTTTAATTCGATGGATAACTCGATAGTCTTGGGCCAGCACTTACAGGGATCTAGGCAATGCAGCTACGTAACTCTACCTCCCGCTACGGCTGGGTCAGTATCTTCATGCACTGGGGCGTGGCACTGGCCGTATTCGGTTTATTCGCCCTTGGGCTGTGGATGGTCGGCCTCGGCTATTACGACCCATGGCGCAAAGACGGTCCGGATCTGCACAAGAGCATTGGTATGATTCTGCTGGGGGTCATGGTATTGCGCGTGTTGTGGCGCTTCATCAGCCCGCCGCCGCCAACCCTGGCCAGCTACAGCCGCATGACGCGTCTGGGCGCCAGGTTCGGCCATGCCTTTTTGTATCTCTGTCTGTTCGCTGTGATGATTGCCGGTTACCTGATTTCCACCGCAGAAGGTGCCGGTATACCGGTGTTTGACTGGTTTGAAGTGCCTGCCCTGGTTTCCGGACTGCCGGACCAGGCAGATAACGCCGGTGCGATTCACCTCTACCTGGCGTGGGTGCTGGTAATTTTTTCCGTGCTCCATGCGTTGGCAGCATTGAAGCACCACTTTATCGACCGTGATGTGACCCTCAAGCGAATGCTGGGTCGCAAAGCCTGAAGTTCAACCTCGACTCCCAAGGAAAACAAAGCATGTTGAAAAAGACTCTCGCCGCCCTGGCAATCGGTTCGGCCCTGCTGTCCGCAAATGTGATGGCTGCTGACTACGTTGTAGATACAACAGGCCAGCACGCCTTCGTCAACTTCAAGATCAGCCACCTGGGCTACAGCTACATCACCGGTACCTTCAAGACCATGGACGGCAAGTTCAGCTTCGACGCTGCCAAGCCTGAAGACAGCAAGATCGAGTTCAACGTGAACCCCGCCAGCGTCTTCACCAACAACGCTGAACGTGACAAGCACGTCTCCAGCAAAGACTTCCTGAAAGTGGCTGATTTCCCCAAGGCCACGTTCGTGTCCACCAGCGTTAAAGCCACTGGTAAAAACGCTGCTGGCAAAGACACGGCCGATGTGACCGGCGACCTGACGATTGCTGGCGTAACCAAGCCAGTCGTGATCAAGGCCACTTTCCTGGGTGAAGGCAAGGATCCATGGGGCGGCTACCGTGCAGGCTTCGAGGGCACTACCAGCATCAAGCGTTCCGATTTCGGCAAGATGATGGACTTGGGTCCACAGTCTGACGCCGTCGATCTGTACGTCAGTTTTGAAGGTATCAAAGCGAAATAATTTTTCGCCTGACAAAAAAACGCCCGCTGTTCTCCCGAACACGGGCGTTTTTTATTGCCGTACGCAAAACCCTGTAGGAGCTGGCTTGCCAGCGAAGGCGCCCCGAAGGTCACTGCGGAATTCGAGGGCCCATTCGCCGGCAAGCCGGCTCCTACAGAAGCCGATCCAGCACCAACAAAAATGCCCCGGACCTTGCGGTTCGGGGCATTTTCTATTGCGGCGATAACTCAGCGATTGCGGGTCAGCAGCGCTGGTTTCTCACCACGAGGGCGGCTTGGCAGTTGATCCAGTTGCTCAGGTGTCGGGAAGCGGTCAGCCTTGGACTCCTTGTGCATGATCTTCGGTGCCGGACCACGCGGGTTCTGCACGGCCGGTTCCGAACGAGGTTGCTCGTCACGGGCGGGGCGGCGATTGCGCGAGTCTTCGCGGCGGGCTTGGCCATCACGTGGCGCGCCGCTGCGTGGGCCGTTGCGCTTGGCCGGTGGGGTGCCGGTGGTGGCGCCGTCGCTGTTGCGCGGACCGTTCTGGCGACCTTGTGGTTTGCCGGAACGGGGAGCGCCCGAACCTGCCGCGGTGCCTTGTGCCGGAGCACCCGGACGGCGACCACGGCCTTGAGCCGGCTTTTGCTGCGGCACGTAGTCGACGCGGTTACCGAAGTTATCGATATCGTCGTCCAGGAACTCGTCCGGGGCACGGTCAGCAGCGGCACGTGGTGGTTGGCTCGGCTGGCGCTGTTCGCGGGCCGGGGTTCCTTCGCGAGGCTTTTGCTGACGGGCCGGACGCTCACCGCGCTCACCCGCCGGTTTTTCCTTGCCCTTGTCCTTGCCTTTGTCCTTGCGGCCGCCACCGCTGCCGTTCGGACCGTCGCCGCGCGGGCCACGTGGATTGCGCGGGTTACGCATGTCCGGACGCTCGCGTACTTCTGGTTTCTCGGCTTCCACGGCACTCGCATCGAAGCCCATCAGGTCGCCGTCGGCGATTTTCTGCCTAGTCATGCGTTCGATGCTTTTCAGCAGTTTTTCTTCGTCCGGTGCTACCAGCGAAATCGCCTCGCCCGAACGACCGGCACGGCCGGTACGACCGATACGGTGCACGTAATCTTCATCGACGTTTGGCAGTTCGAAGTTGACCACGTGTGGCAACTGGTCGATGTCCAGGCCGCGAGCGGCGATGTCGGTGGCGACCAGGATGCGCACAGTACCGGCCTTGAAGTCGGCCAGGGCTTTGGTGCGGGCGTTCTGGCTCTTGTTGCCGTGAATCGCGACGGCGCTCAGGCCGTGCTTGTCCAGGTACTCGGCCAGACGGTTGGCGCCGTGCTTGGTGCGGGTGAACACCAGCACCTGTTCCCACGCGCCGGCGGTGATCAGGTGGGCCAGCAGGGAACGCTTGTGGCTGGCGGCCAGGCGGAACACACGCTGTTCGATACGCTCGACCGTGGTGTTCGGCGGCGTGACTTCGATGCGTTCCGGGTTGTGCAGCAGCTTGCCGGCGAGGTCGGTGATGTCTTTGGAGAAGGTCGCGGAGAACAGCAGGTTCTGGCGTTTGGCCGGCAGACGCGCCAGCACTTTCTTCACGTCATGGACGAAGCCCATGTCGAGCATGCGGTCGGCTTCGTCCAGCACGAGGATTTCCACGTGGGACAGATCGACGCTGCCTTGACCTGCCAGGTCGAGCAGGCGGCCAGGGCAGGCCACCAGCACGTCTACGCCACGGGCCATGGCCTGAACCTGAGGGTTCATGCCGACACCGCCGAAGATGCAGGCGCTGACGAACTTCAGGTCACGGGCATAGACCTTGAAGCTTTCATGCACTTGCGCGGCGAGTTCGCGGGTCGGGGTCAGGACCAGCACGCGTGGTTGGCGCGGGCCGTGACGCTGGGATTTGTCCGGGTGACCGTTGGGGAACAACCGCTCCAGGATCGGAAGGGCGAAACCGCCGGTTTTACCAGTACCTGTCTGTGCCGCGACCATCAGGTCGCGACCTTGCAACACGGCGGGAATGGCCCGCTGTTGCACCGGAGTAGGCTCGGTATAGCCCGCCGCCTCGATGGCGCGGACTAAAGCCTCGGAGAGACCGAGGGAAGCAAAGGACATGAGAAATCCTGTTTTAGTTAGGGCTTGGCCCAATGGGAGTCTTGCCTGGCGCGAATGGCGTTTAAGGAGACGCTATCCCGTCCGGTCCTGCTGGGTCTCGAAGGCTCGTCTGCAAGCGCTCGCGCGGGCTGAAAGCTGCGCAGTAGCGGGGTCGAGATGCCTTTAACGATTCCGAGCGTCCGGGCGTGAGCCTGGCGGGAAGGCCGGAGTATAACAGAGCAATCACTGCGCGCTGCTTTCATGCTGCTCAACGGTTTTTTCCGAGGCCGCCGTGGTCTTTTCAGCCTTCACGCTGGCGGCCGGTTCCGCGCCATAGCGGGCACTCAGTTCAGCGTAGGCGGGCTCGCGCTTGAAACGTTTGAGTTCGGCACCGAAACGCTGCACCAGCAGATCCATGCCCGCGTTGCGCCGCACCGCGAGAAACTGGCTTTGCTGGCTGATGACCGTAGGGTTTTCGGTGATTTTGTCGCGGATGCCCAGTTCGTCGAGCAAATGCTGGCCGACCCGGCGGTCGGTAATCAGCAGGTCAATCCGTCCACGTACCAGTTTGCCGAAGTTGGCTTCATGGGTGGGGGCCGGCTCGCGGGTGAACAGCGTCGAATCGCTGAAGTCCTTGCTGTACAGGTAACCCGGCGAGGTGCCTACGGTCAGGCCGCGCAATTCATCGAGGGTGCGAAACGGATGGGGCCGGTCATTGGCGTAGAACATCACGAACTGGACTTCAGACAGGGGTTCGCTGGGGTAGAGCAGGGTCGCATCACGCTCGTCGCTGTGAAAGATGTCCAGCGCGCCATCGGCCTGACCCGATTCAAGCATCGAGAGGCAGCGTTTCCAGGGCAGGAACTGCCATTCCACTTCAATGCCCAGGCGCTTGAAGACAATCGCGGTGGTTTCGTAGTCCAGCCCCAGTGATATGCCGTTGTCTTCGTATACGTAAGGCGCCCACGGTTCCGTGACAATGCGCAGCTTCTCGCCCCGGGCGGCGAAGCTCAGGCAAGTGAAGGCAAGCACGGCGATTAACTGCGTGATCAAAGGCATGGGCTTGAGATTACGACGAGAAACCGGAAAGAGCCAGAAACTGACCGCAGATGCTCTAACTCCGTGGATTGCCGCACATTAACAGTGCGTTGAAAGCAAAAGATCGCAGCCTGCGGCAACTCCTACAGGGAATACACATTTCTCTGTAGGAGCTGCCGCAGGCTGCGATCTTTTGATCTTGCTTTAACGACTTTTAACGCGGCAGCTTCAGGTTGTTCCACACCGCCAGGCTCGCTTCAGCCTGGTTCAGCGTGTAGAAGTGCAGCCCTGGAGCGCCGCCCTGCAGCAATTGTTCGCACATCTCGGTGATGACCTGTTCGCCAAAGCGCTGAATGCTCTGGGTGTCGTCGCCGTAGGCTTCCAGTTGCTTGCGGATCCAGCGCGGGATTTCCGCACCGCAGGCATCGGAGAAGCGCGCCAGCTTGCTGTAGTTGGTGATCGGCATGATGCCCGGCACGATCGGGATATTCACACCCAGCGCCCGCACGCGTTCCACGAAGTAGAAGTAGCAGTCGGCGTTGAAGAAGTACTGGGTGATCGCGCTGTCGGCGCCAGCGTTGGCTTTGCGCACGAAGTTGGCGACATCGTCTTCGAAGTTGCGCGCTTGCGGATGCATTTCCGGGTAGGCGGCGACTTCGATGTGGAAATGATCGCCGGTTTCTTCACGAATGAATTCAACCAGGTCGTTGGCGTGGCGCATTTCACCGCTGGCCATGCCCATGCCCGAAGGCAGGTCACCGCGCAGGGCGACGATACGCTTGATGCCGGCGGCCTTGTACTGGGCCAGCAGGCCGCGCAGGTCAGCTTTGCTATCGCCCACGCAGGACAGGTGCGGAGCGGCAGGGATTTTGACTTCGCTTTCGAGCTGCAAAACGGTGTTCAGCGTGCGATCACGGGTCGAACCGCCGGCGCCGTAAGTGCAGGAGAAGAAATCGGGGTTGTAGGTGGCCAGCTGACGAGCAGTGGCGAGCAGCTTTTCTTGCCCAGCATCGGTCTTCGTAGGGAAGAACTCGAAGCTGTAGCGACGATCTTGGGACATGGTCATATCCTTGGAAACTCATAAGGCGGACGCTGGCCCCCTGTAGGAGCGAGCTTGCTCGCGAAAGACCTCAAGGCAACGCGTTTATCCAGACAGCACGCGTTATCGTTAACGTCCATCGCGAGCAAGCTCGCTCCTACACAGGAAGAGCCGGCCTATCAGTAGCGGTAAGCGTGCGGCTTGAACGGGCCTTCGACGGTCACGCCGATGTAGTCGGCCTGGGTCTTGGTCAGTTGAGTCACAACGCCGCCGAAGCCACGGACCATTTCCAGGGCCACTTCTTCGTCGAGTTTCTTCGGCAGTACTTCAACGGTCAGGCGTTCGGCTTTCTGGGCTGGCGACAGGTCGGCGTACTTCTGGCCGAACAGGAAGATCTGCGCCAGAACCTGGTTGGCAAACGAGCCGTCCATGATGCGGCTCGGGTGACCGGTTGCGTTACCCAGGTTAACCAGACGGCCTTCGGCCAGCAGGATCAGGTAGTCGTCGTTATGCGGGTCGAAATCGCCAGCGCCGGTGCGGTGGATCTTGTGAACCTGTGGCTTCACTTCTTCCCATGCCCAGTTCTTGCGCATGAAAGCAGTGTCGATTTCGTTGTCGAAGTGACCGATGTTGCAGACAACAGCACGCTTCTTCAGGGCTTTGAGCATGTTCGAATCGCAAACATTGACGTTGCCGGTGGTGGTCACGATCAGGTCGATCTTGCCCAGCAGTGCCTTGTCGATGCTGGCTTCAGTACCGTTGTTGATACCGTCGATGAACGGCGAAACCACTTCGAAACCGTCCATGCAGGCTTGCATGGCGCAGATCGGGTCGACTTCGGAAACCTTGACGATCATGCCTTCCTGACGCAGGGACTGGGCGGAACCCTTGCCCACGTCGCCGTAGCCGATGACCAGCGCTTGCTTGCCGGACAGCAGGTGGTCGGTGCCGCGCTTGATCGCATCGTTCAGGCTGTGACGGCAGCCGTACTTGTTGTCGTTCTTGCTCTTGGTCACCGAGTCGTTGACGTTGATGGCCGGGATTTTCAGCTCGCCCTTGGCCAGCATGTCCAACAGGCGGTGAACACCGGTGGTGGTTTCTTCGGTCACGCCGTGGACGCGGTCCAGAACCTGTGGGTATTTCTTGTGCAGCAGCTCGGTCAGGTCGCCGCCGTCGTCGAGGATCATGTTGGCGTCCCATGGCTGGCCATCCTTGAGGATGGTTTGCTCCAGGCACCACTCGTACTCTTGCTCGGTCTCGCCTTTCCAGGCGAAAACCGGGATGCCGGCAGCGGCGATGGACGCGGCGGCCTGATCCTGAGTCGAGAAAATGTTGCAGGACGACCAGCGAACTTCGGCACCCAGGGCAACCAGGGTTTCGATCAGCACGGCAGTCTGAATGGTCATGTGGATGCAGCCGAGGATCTTCGCGCCCTTGAGCGGTTGCTCAACGGAATACTTGCGGCGCAGACCCATCAGGGCTGGCATTTCGGATTCGGCGATGATGGTTTCGCGACGGCCCCAGGCAGCCAGGGACATGTCGGCGACTTTGTAATCGGTAAAATCTGCAGGCGTGATAACAGCGCTCATGAAGAGCCTCCATTCGTAATGTATGCGAATGGGCGCCGTTGTGCGTTTAGTGTCTGGCTTAAGGCCAGGCAACGCCCCATCCGAGCCTGACAGGTCGAACCTGCTGCAGCGCCCCTCGGACAGGTGGCGGGAAAACGGTAGCAATAAGAGGTTACCGTTTTGAAACGGGGGCGATTATAGCGGGCTATGCTGATCTTCCAAAGCGTTTCTGTCGGTCAATGTCCGAACGGTAATCGAGACCATAGTCGAAGCTTTATAGAGCTCTAGTCCGGGCTCTGCCATGATGCCTGGCATCAATCGGCAAGATGGTCAGGAGCGAATATGAATTTCCACACCCGCAAATGGGTAAAACCTGAAGACCTCAACCCCAACGGCACATTGTTCGGTGGCAGCCTGTTGCGCTGGATCGACGAAGAGGCGGCGATCTACGCCATCGTCCAGTTGGGCAATCAGCGTGTGGTCACCAAGTACATTTCCGAAATCAACTTCGTCAGCGCCTCGCGCCAGGGCGACATCATCGAACTGGGCATCACCGCAACCGAGTTCGGCCGTACCTCGATCACCCTGACCTGTGAAGTGCGCAACAAGATCACCCGCAAGAGCATCCTCACGGTCGAGAAAATGGTCTTCGTGAACCTCGGTGAAGACGGCTTGCCGGCGCCCCACGGCCGGACCGAGATCAAGTACGTCAAGGACCAGTTCAAGGACGATGACGCCGCTCAGTAAGATCGGCGTCGCTTTCTTCGCGAGCAAGCCCGCTCCCACATTTGAAACGCATTCCAATGTGGGAGCGGGCTTGCTCGCGAAAGCGGTTCTGTATTCGCCGAAGATTTGTCTGGGCACTGAACAGCCGTGAACCCCGCGTGTCGTAGCTAAATAGCCCGCCACCGGTTGCGCACACCATGAACTCGGCACAAGACGGCAAGACCCCGAACCTTTCGGCGCAAGAAGAGCACGAAGTCGAAAAGAGCCAGCCACCCCGTGCCGCGGTGTTGCATGAAATCATCCGCACCCAGGGCGATCAGGAACTGGAGCGCAGCATTGCCGCGTTGTGGTGGTCGGCGCTGGCGGCGGGGTTGACCATGGGCCTGTCGCTGATGGCCATGGGATTGCTCAATTCGCGGCTGCCGGACGGTGAAGGGTTCAAGGTGATAGCGAGTTTCGGTTATTGCGCCGGTTTTCTCGCGGTGATCCTGGCCCGTCAGCAACTGTTCACCGAAAACACCCTGACCGCTGTCCTGCCGGTGATGACCAAGCCGACACTGGCCAACTTCGCCCGGCTGCTGCGGCTGTGGACGGTGGTGTTGATCGGCAACCTTTGCGGCACCTTGCTGGTGGCGTACGTGATGCTGGAGCTGCCGATCTTTGACAGCAAGACCGATGTCGCTTTCCTCGATATCGGCCGCAAGGTCATGGAAAACCATGCCAGTCAGATGTTCGCCAAGGGCATCGTCTCCGGATGGATGATCGCCACCATGGTCTGGATGATTCCGTCCATGGAGAGCGCCAAGATGTGGATCATCATCCTCATCACCTACCTCATGGCGCTGGGGGATTTCACTCACATCGTGGTCGGTTCGGCCGAGGTGTCGTATCTGGTGTTTGCGGGTGAGTTGCCGTGGAAGGATTTCTGGCTGGTGTTCGCCGGGCCGACGCTGGCGGGGAACATCATCGGTGGCAGTTTTATTTTCGCGCTGATCAGCCATGCACAGATTCGCAGCGAAAGCGGGCCGCCGAAGAAATCAGCGGATCAGAGCGATACGCCCGATCCGCAGTTGATCAAAAAACAATCAAGGTGATGCTCGGCCCACTACACCAAGTGCAGTCGCACCCCGACGCTGGCGATAGATGAAGAACAGCGCAGTCAGCACGGTCAGCCCGCTGACCAATGCACCGGTCCAGGGTAAGTCCGCCAGGTCCGCGCCACTGGCCACCACCAGGCCGCCAATCCATGCGCCGGCGGCGTTGCCGAGGTTGAAGGCGCTCTGGTTCAAGGTCGACCCCAGGTTCGGTGCTTCATGAGCCTGATCGATGATCAGCAACTGCAGGATCGGGCACAGTGCAAAGGCGAAAGTCCCCCACAGCACGAGCGTGATCGCAGCCGGGATCACCGAGTGACTGGTTTGCGTGAACGCCGCCAGCACCACCAGCACCGCCAATGCCATGCCCACCAGCGATGGCAGCAGCCGACTGTCCGCCAGGCGACCACCGAGCATGCTGCCGGCGGTCAAGCCAACGCCGAACAACAGCAACATGAGGGTGACGCCGTGAGGGCTGACGCCGGTGATGTCCTGCAGGATCGGCGCAATGTAGGTGAACACACTGAACAGGCTGGTCGAGGCCAGCACACTCATGCCCAGGGCCAGCAATACGCTGGCCTTGCCCAGCACCTTGAACTCGCTGGCCAGGTTGGCTTTATCCATCGCGATGTGTTTCGGCAGCCAGACCCATTGCGCAATCGCAGCCAGTACCCCGATCACCGACACCGCCCAGAAGGTCGAGCGCCAACCCGCGTATTGCCCGAGTGCGGTGCCCAACGGCACGCCGAGCACGTTGGCCAGGGTCAGGCCGGTGAACATCATGGCAATTGCCTGGGCCCGTTTGTTGGGGGCGACCAGCCCGGCAGCCACTACCGAACCGATGCCGAAAAATGCGCCGTGGCACAGTGCCGTGATCACTCGCGCGGCCATCAGTGTGGCGTAATTCGGCGCCAGTGCGCAGAGCATGTTGCCGAGGATGAACATCAGTGTCATGCCCAGCAGGGTGGCTTTACGCGGCATGTTGGCGGTGCCGACGGCGAGGATCGGCGCGCCGAACACCACGCCCAGGGCATAGCCGGTGATCAGCAATCCGGCATCGGGAATGCTCACGCCGAGGTCGCGAGCGACGTCGGGCAACAGACCCATGATGACGAATTCGGTGGTGCCGATGCCGAAGGCGGCAACAGCGAGGGCTAGTAAAGCGAGTGGCATGCGCAAGGTCTCTGTCGGTAGTCTTGACGCTGTGATCAGGCATACGCAGGCCGACGACCGTTCTCGACGAGAGCGGGCCGGGCAGAATTTTTATAGGAATTAGTCTGTGCGCAACTGAGTGCGGCGTGGTCGCTTGCAGTATAAACAGCCACTGAAATATGGCGAATCAATTCTGTACCTGGCCCCTGTAGGATCGAGCTTGCTTGCGAAAGACATCAAGGCAGCGCGTTTATCCAGGCAGCACGCGTTATCGTTGACGTCCATCGCGAGCAAGCTCGCTCCTACAGGGATCGTGGAGATAACAAAAGGAGTAGGCCGTGCTTGCGACGGCGTTGGTGTTGGTGGCGGCGCTGTTGCATGCGGCGTGGAATACCCTGATCAAGTTCAGTGCGGAACGGCTGTTGGTAGTGGCCTGCATGGACAGCGTGGCACTGCTCTTTGTCGCGCTGATGTTGCCGTTCCTGAGCGTGCCGCCGTTGGAGATCTGGCCATGGATCCTGGCATCGGCGGCGTTCGAGTTGCTCTATCGCTATTTACTGATCCAGGCCTATCGGGTTGGCGACCTCGGGTTGGTCTATCCATTGATGCGCGGCCTGTCACCGTTGGTGGTGCTGGCGCTGACGCTGATCTTTGCCGGGGAAGTGCTGACCCCTCAACAGATTTTCGGCATCCTGCTGATCCCGTTCGGCATGTTGTGCCTGCTCTGGCAGGGCGGTGGCGGTGCGCGCCTGCCGTGGTCGATGTTGCCGGTGGTGGCGTTGATCGGCCTGTGCATCGGTTGCTACACGTACATCGACGGGCAGGCATTGCGACGCTGGTCTCATCCACTGGATTACCTGGTCTGGGTCACCTTGCTCAGCGCCTGGCCGTTTCCGCTGTTGGCGTTAGTGCGCAAGCGCCCCGCGTTCATGCTGTTCTGGCGCGAGCAGTGGCGGTTGGGCCTGGCGGTCGGGTTCTGCGTGTTGTTCAGCTACGCTCTGGTGCTGTGGGCGATGCAGCTGGGGTCGATTGCCGAAGCGGCGGCACTGCGCGAGATCAGTGTGATTCTAGTGGTGCTGTTTGGCATGCGTTACCTCAAGGAGCCTTTTGGTCGACCCCGGCTCCTGGCCTGCGGGCTGGTACTGATCGGCATACTGGTGATGAAGTTTTGATCGCCCCGATGGAATTCAACCCTCCACAACTGGAAGAAAGGACGGCGTTATGACGGTGGCTCTGTGGTGCATTTTGATCGCGATTTTCCTGCCGTATGTGTGTACGTGGACCGCCAAGATCAGCGGCGGGTTCAGGCTGAAAGACAATCATGACCCTCGGGATTTTCTCGACTCTCTGGATGGCTTGGGCAGACGGGCGTACGCGGCGCATTTGAACAGTTTCGAAGTGACCCCGGCGTTTGCCGCGGCGGTGATCGTGGCGCACCTGGCCGGCAATGCCGAACTGGTGACGATCAACGTGCTGTCGGTGTTGTTCATCACCAGTCGCCTGCTCTACATCATTTGCTACCTGGCGGACTGGGCGACGCTGCGGTCGCTGGTGTGGTTCGTGGGAATGGCGTTGATCGTGAGTTTCTTTGTGGTGTCGGTCTAAAAGATCTTCGCCGACACCATTGACCTGTAGGAGCCGGCTTGCCGGCGAAAGCGGAGTGTCAGGCGACATAATTGTTGATCAGCCCGCCGCCTTCGCCGGCAAGCCGGCTCCTACAGTAATCAGTTGCTCAAGGATTGGCTTTGACCGCATCCGCCACCTGCGGCACTTGCGGCAGCGCAGCACCTTTGGGCCAGAGCATCCAGATCTGCCCCTGCTGTTTCATGTCCCCGGCCAATTGCCCGGCCGCATCGCCGGTACCCCAGAACAGATCCGCCCGGACTTCGCCGGCAATCGCGCCGCCGGTGTCCTGTGCTGCCACGGGGCGAACCAGGGCTGTGCCGTCCGGTTTGGTGGTGGACAGCCACAACAGACTGCCCAGCGGAATCACCTTGCGATCCACCGCTGCGCTGTAACCGGCGGTCAACGGTACGTTCAACGAGCCGCGCGGACCCTCGTTGCTGTCCGGGTTGCGGGTGAAGAACACATAGCTGGGGTTGCTGCCGAGCAGTTCGGGAATCCGTGACGGATTGGCCTTGGCCCAGGTGCTGATGGCACCCATGGTCACGTCTTCCTTTTTCAACTCACCTTGCTCTACCAGCCAGCGGCCGATCGGTCGATACGGATGGCCATTCTGATCGGCATAGGCAATGCGCAATTGACGACCATTGTCGAGCTGGATGCGACCCGAGCCCTGGATCTGCAGGAACTGCAGGTTCATCGGATCGGTCAGCCAGGCCACGACCGGCGCCTTGACCCCTTTGTTTTCGATGGTTGCCGCATCGTCGTACGGCTTGAGCACGCGACCTTCGAGCCGTCCGCGCAGGCGTTTGCCCTTGAGTTCCGGGTAAATGCTGTCGAGGGCGACGATGATCATGTCCTCGGGGACGCCATACACCGGGACATTGGCAGCGCTGGTCTGGGTCAGGCTCCCGGGATAGACCGGTTCGTAGTAGCCGGTGATCAGGCCGTCGGGGTTGTCGTTGGCGGCGCGCAGGCCATAAACGTCGAGGTTCTGCTTAAGAAAGCCACGGATGTCGCTGGCGGTTTGCGGCACCGTGGCGGCGGCTGCACAGGTGCCACCCCAGACCGGGTCGGCCTTGAGTCGGGTGCAGGCGCTGCGCCACGAACCGAAACCGGCGACCAGGTCGGTGTCGGACACCGCCGGCAGCGCGTCCCATGTAGCGCTGGAGTAAGTAGCCAGGGCATGGGTTTTCGGTTGTTGCTTGTCGCCACCGGTGCAGCCTGCGAGCAGGGCCACCATCGGCAGGGTCCAGGCCAGGCTGTGACGCCATGCCTTGAAACGGCTGTTCATGGAGTGATTCCTTTGCCGGTTGCCTGAGCGCTCCATGCGCTCAGGCAACCCTTGTTGATAATAGGGCTATTGGTCTTTGCCGATGACACGAGGATACTGGCCGCCGTTTCCGTGACCTGAAGCCACCATGACTCTTAAAAGACTTTCTGTTGTATTGCTGGCCTGCCTGACGCTGTCCGCTTGTGGCGGCGTCGACCCCAACTCGCCGCTCGGCCAGCGCAAGGCCATTTTCAAGCAGATGCTCAAGACTGGAGAAGACCTGGGTGGCATGTTGCGTGGGCGCATTGCCTTCGATGGGCCGAAGTTCGCCGAGGGCGCGGTGAAACTCGATGTGCTGTCCCGTGAGCCGTGGAAACATTTCCCGCAAGTGCGCGAGGACGATCACACCAGCGCCAAGAGCGATGTCTGGGAGCAACAGGCACGCTTTCAGACAATGGCCCGTGACCTTGAGAGCGCCACCGGTGAATTGGTGATCGCCAGCCAGGTTCAACCCTACAAGGTAAGCAACCTGGGGCCGGCGGTACAGAAAGTCGAAGATGCTTGCAGTGCGTGTCATAAGGCGTTTCGGGATCATTGATTGGTGTTGTTCGGTCTGACGTCTTCGCGAGCAAGCCCGCTCCCACATTTGATTTTCAGTGGACACAAAATCTGTGCTCGACGGTGATCCAGTGTGGGAGCGGGCTTGCTCGCGAAGGCTGCTTTAGTAGCACCAAAGATCGATGTTCGTTGCCAGTGCTTATTTATCCAGCTCATCAAGTGCGTCCTGCAATTCCTTGCGGGCATCGGCGAGTTTGTCTTTGCGCTTGTTGATCTTGTCGGGGTCGCCTTTGCTCATGGCCTTGTCCAGGTCCGCCTGACGCTTGCTGACTTCGTGCTTGGCATCGAGCACCTTGTTTTCCCGTTCTTTCTTCAGCGAGGCATCGGTGCAGTTCGCTTCGACTTCGCTGAGGGCTTTTTCCAGGCCGGCCTGCTGGTCGGCGTTGCCGTGGACCTTGGCCAATTCGATCTGGTTGATGATGCCTTGCTTCTTGGCGGCGCAACCGGTCAGCCCCGGCGCTTCCTCGTCCGCCATCAACGGGGTGGCCAGCACGCTGCAAAGGGTCAACAGGGCGAGCGGTGAAAGAAATTTCATAAAAGCTCCATGTAAGAAGGCAAGCAGGCCGGTGTGGCAATGGCTTGTTGGAGCCCAGCGGTCCCGTGGGGTTCCCGGTGGGCTCAGGGCTGGCAGCTAAAAGCCGCCAATCCCCGCATCACGTAATGTTTCACTCAAGGCCAGGACCTGTGGGTCGCGGAAAAAAGCGTTCAGTTGCGCCGCGCGTCCGGGCCCGATACCTGCCTCGGCCTGCCATTGTTCGATATCTCGCTGTGCCAGTACCTGCCATGCATCGCCAAGGTGTGCCTGACCTGTTGGCGGTAGTCCCAGGGCTTTCAGCCAGAGCGCGAACGGGCGTTGCCGGGCCAGGTTGAAACTGTCTGCAAGGCGAGCCGCACTGCGTTCGCCGAAACCGTCAATGGTAGCAAGCTCTTGGGCATCGAGGGTCAACCAATCCAGCAGACCGTTCAGGCGACCTGTTGCAAGAATTTTTTCCCAAGTGCCCGGACCCACATTGGGCAGCGCCAGCCCCTGTTTGCTGCTGAGCCAGGTCAGGCGCGCGAGAAACTGGCTTTCGCAGCCCGGGGTCGGTTGCCAGCAACTCAGCGAATGAAAGTCCGCTGCCTGCGGCACGTTCAATTCGACGCGTTCGCTACTGCGCAATACGACGCCATCGAGCCTGGGAATGGTCAGCCCGGCCAGGCTGATGGCGACCTGATCACCCGGACGGATGTCCAGCGCCTGCCAGCGTTGCAGGGAGCTGACGCTGACACGTTTGATCTGCCGGTCATCGAGCATTACCGGGGTCAGTTCAAGTACCGGAGTGATCCGCCCGGTCCGGCCGATCCTGAAGTGAACCTGGCGGACTTCGGCCAGTGCCTGGGCGAAAGGGTATTTCCAGGCGATGGCCCAGTAGGGTGGCTTGGCCTGCCAGCGTTCGGCGGCTGGGCGCTGGGTCTGGCGCAGGACGATGCCATCGCTGGCAAAGGGCAGGGGTGAGCGATACCAGTGTTCGCGCCAGCGTTCGGCGTCAACGATGGTGCCGATTGGCTGGCTGTATGCCGTGGTGCTCGGGAATCCCAGCGCAGTCAGTGCTGCGGCGCGGGCGGACATGCTGGCAGGGCCTTGTGGCCAGTCCCATACAAACAGGTCGATACCGGCGGCCTGCTCGGCGCTCAACACCTTGCGCGCCATCAGGCCGGCCACCGTGGCGCGAGCGTTGAGGCTGCCGGCCCGGGCTTGCACATGATCGGTCAGGCGCCAATACAGTTCGCCTTGCACGAGCAAGTCCCGGGGCTGCGATAGCCGTTGCGGGATGGCCGGAATTTGCCGTGCCGGAACCGTCCAGTCCTGACCGCTCTCGCCGTCGCCACGGCTGATGGCCTGGGCCAGCAGGCCGTTGCGGTAAACCAGGGTCACCGCCACGCCATCGATTTTAGGCTGGGCCCAGACGTCCGTTCGATCACGCAGCCATTTTTCCACGGCGGTTTGATCGTGCAGTTTGTCCAGGCCGGTGTGGGCGATGGGGTGGGGCAGCGTGCCGCGTGCAGTGCGCAAGGGTTCGGCGGGCGGGCTCAGGTTGAAACAGTGGCGCCATTGGGTGAGTCGTGCGCGGGACTGGTCGTAGAGATCATCGGCGATCAGGGAGCGGCCCTGGCGGTGATAGTTGTCGTCCCAGAGGTCGATTTGTTGCTGCAGTTTGCCGACTTCGTTCAGGGCGCGTTCGGATGGCCAGTCCGGGCACTCGGTGGCACTGGCATTCAGGCAGGCAAGGGTCAGTAAGGCGGCGAAAAACAGGCGCAGGTCGGGAAGCATCTTGAGCGTCCTTGCTCGGTGAGGTACGTGAAGGCTAGGTCAGTATCCGTCGGTGCAGCGAGGGGGTGTTTTGCCGGGTATTTCCGGTGGCTGTGCTGGCCTCTTCGCGAGCAAGCCCGCTCCCACATTTGGAACGCATTCCCCCTGTGGGAGCGGGCTTGCCCGCGAAGGCCGCGACGCGGTGTAAAGCGAGTCCTAATAAAAAGCCCCGCAGGGCGCGAACCGTGCGGGGCTTCGGGTGTTGCGGGGAAGTCTTACAGGCCGGCAGCAGCGCGCAGAGCGTCGGCGCGGTCGGTTTTTTCCCAGGTGAAGGTGGTGAAGGTATCTTCGCCAACAGTCTTGGTTGCCGGGGTGCGACCGAAGTGGCCGTACGCCGCGGTTTCGCGGTACATCGGGTGCAGCAGGTCGAGCATGGTGGTGATCGCGTATGGACGCAGGTCGAACACTTCGCGGACCAGTTTGACGATCTTGTCATCGCTGATCTTGCCAGTGCCGAAGGTGTTCAGCGAGATCGACGTCGGTTGGGCAACGCCGATGGCGTAGGAAACCTGGATCTCGCAGCGATCGGCCAGGCCGGCGGCAACGATGTTCTTGGCCACGTAACGACCGGCGTAGGCGGCCGAACGGTCAACCTTCGATGGATCTTTACCGGAGAACGCGCCACCGCCGTGACGGGCCATGCCGCCGTAGCTGTCAACGATGATCTTGCGGCCGGTCAGGCCGCAGTCGCCCACCGGGCCACCAATGATGAACTGGCCGGTCGGGTTGATGTGGAACTGGGTGTCCTTGGACAGCAGTTCGGCAGGCAGCACGTGCTTGACGATCAACTCCATCACGCCTTCGCGCAGGTCGTTGTACGACACTTCCGGGTTGTGCTGGGTCGACAGAACAACGGCGTCGATACCGACAACCTTGCCGTTTTCGTAGCGGCAGGTGACCTGCGACTTGGCATCCGGGCGCAGCCAAGGCAGCAGGCCGGATTTACGGGCTTCGGCCTGGCGCTGCACCAGTTGGTGCGAGAAGGTGATCGGCGCTGGCATCAGCACGTCGGTTTCGTTGCTGGCGTAGCCGAACATCAGGCCCTGGTCGCCGGCGCCCTGATCTTCAGGCTTGGCACGGTCGACACCCTGGTTGATATCAGGGGACTGCTTGCCGATGATGTTCATCACGCCGCAGGTCGCACCGTCGAAGCCGACGTTGGAGCTGGTGTAGCCGATGTCGGTGATCACGTCACGAACGATCTGCTCCAGGTCAACCCAGGCCGAGGTGGTGACTTCGCCGGCGATGATTGCCACGCCCGTTTTCACCAGAGTCTCGCACGCCACACGGGCGAACTTGTCTTCAGCAATGATGGCGTCCAGCACCGCATCAGAAATCTGGTCGGCGATTTTGTCCGGATGCCCTTCAGACACGGACTCGGAGGTGAAAAGGGAGTATTCGCTCATCTCGATGTTTTCCTGAAATTACCGATGGTGAGTGTCGCCAGTCGGTCGCTGAAAATGGCGGACCTGGATCTGGAAACCATTGCGTAAGCCTACATAGAGGCTTTCCCCGGGAGCGAGTCCCGCAGCGGTGGCCCAACGGGCCAAATCGTCCTGGTCAAACCCCAGCCAGAGATCACCGCAGGCCTCCTTGGCCCAACTCTGGTTGTGGCTACATAACTCTGTCACTAACAGGCTACCGCCTGGTTGCAGCAAGCGGGCCATGTGCTTGAGCGCATCGGCCGGCGCGGCAAAATGGTGCAGCACCATGTTCAGTACCACGCAATCGGCCTTGAGGCTGACGCCATTCAATGCATCGGCCAGTTGCAGGCTAACGTTAGTCAGCTTGTCGCGTTCGCAGACCTGACGCGCCAGTTCGAGCATCGCGGTGCTGTTATCCAGCGCCGTGACTTGCGAGAAGCGGCGCGCCAGTTCCGGCAGGAATGCGCCATCGCCGGGGCCGACTTCAATGGCCGTTGCGTCTTTGTCGAAGCTCAGCTTGTCGAGCAGGGCCACCACGCTTTCGCGATATTGCGGCAGGCCGGCGATCAAGTCTTGCTGGGCGCGAAACTTCTCCGCAACCCGTGAGAAAAAGTCCTGGCTGGCTGCCGCACGTTGCCCATGGACCTGGGCGATGCGCGCCTGCACATCGGCCGGCAGCTTCAGGTTGTCCACTTCTTCGAGCAGCGCTGCGTGCAGTTTGCCGCCCAGCAGCTCGGTGTGGGGCAGGGCGCGACGGTAGAAAATCGCGTTGCCTTCGCGGCGCGTTGCCACCAGGTCGGCCTGGGCCAGTACCTTGAGGTGGTGGCTCATGCCTGACTGGCCGATGCCGAAGATCTGCGCCAGTTCCAGCACACCGAACGAGTCGTTGGCCAGTGCGCGCAAAACATTCAACCGCAGGGGATCGCCGCCAGCCTTGCACAAGGCCGCCAGCTCATCGCAATCGTCATGTTGAATGGAGGGCACGCGTAAGTTCATAGGGCCGGCAGTCTAGTCACGGGTCGAATGCATCGCAAGAGCAATATCAAAAAGTTTTGATATTGCTCGATAGATGGCACTTCTTAACGTTAGCTTCAGTCAACAAACGAGCAGCGGAAAGGTTTCATCAGTAGAAACCGTCGTTATCCATTGGAAAAACGCCTCCAGATGACTATCTGTCATTGCCCCGAGGCGGCCCGGTGAGGGAAAATGCTCGCCTTTTTTCCGTTTCGTTTATTCAAACCCCAGGAGATCAGCGATGCCTAGCCGTCGTGAGCGTGCCAACGCCATTCGTGCCCTCAGCATGGATGCCGTGCAAAAAGCCAACAGCGGCCATCCCGGTGCCCCTATGGGTATGGCGGATATCGCCGAAGTACTTTGGCGCGACTACCTGAAGCACAACCCGAGCAATCCATCGTTCGCCGACCGTGACCGCTTCGTGCTGTCCAACGGCCACGGTTCGATGTTGATCTACTCGCTGCTGCACCTGACCGGCTACGACCTGTCGATCGATGACCTCAAGCAGTTCCGTCAACTGCACAGCCGCACCCCGGGCCACCCGGAACTCGGCTACACCCCGGGCGTTGAAACCACCACTGGTCCACTGGGTCAGGGCCTGGCCAACGCCGTGGGTTTTGCCCTGGCTGAAAAAGTCATGGCGGCGCAGTTCAACCGTCCTGGCCACAACATCGTCGACCACCACACCTACGTGTTCCTGGGTGATGGCTGCATGATGGAAGGCATTTCCCACGAAGTCGCTTCCCTGGCCGGCACCTTGGGTCTGGGCAAGCTGATTGCCTTCTACGATGACAATGGCATCTCCATCGACGGCGAAGTCGAAGGCTGGTTCACCGACGACACGCCGAAGCGTTTCGAGTCCTACAACTGGCAAGTGATCCGCAACGTCGACGGTCACGACCCGGAAGAGATCAAGACCGCGATCGAGACTGCGCGCAAAAGCTCGCAGCCAACCCTGATCTGCTGCAAGACCACCATCGGTTTCGGTTCGCCGAACAAGCAAGGCAAGGAAGACTGCCACGGCGCCCCGCTGGGTGACGCGGAAATCGCCCTGACCCGTGCGGCGCTGAAATGGAATCATGGCCCGTTCGAAATCCCGGCGGACATCTACGCCGAGTGGGACGCCAAGGAAGCAGGTAAAGCTGTCGAAGCCGAGTGGGACCAGCGTTTCGCTGCTTACTCCGCCGCGTTCCCGACTGAAGCCAACGAACTGATTCGTCGCCTGAGCGGTGACCTGCCAGCTGACTTCAGCGAAAAAGCCTCGGCCTACATCGCCGAAGTGGCGGCCAAGGGCGAAACCATCGCCAGCCGTAAAGCCAGCCAGAATGCCCTGAACGCATTTGGCCCGCTGCTGCCTGAGTTCCTTGGCGGCTCGGCTGACCTGGCCGGTTCCAACCTGACCCTGTGGAAAGGTTGCAAAGGCGTCACCGCCGAAGACGCCAGCGGCAACTACATGTACTACGGCGTGCGCGAGTTCGGCATGACCGCGATCATGAACGGCGTTGCCCTGCACGGCGGCCTGGTGCCTTACGGCGCGACCTTCCTGATGTTCATGGAATACGCGCGCAACGCGGTGCGCATGTCGGCCTTGATGAAGCAGCGTGTGATCCACGTCTACACCCACGACTCCATCGGTCTGGGCGAAGACGGCCCGACTCACCAGCCAATCGAGCAACTGGCCAGCCTGCGCTGCACCCCGAACCTCGATACCTGGCGTCCAGCCGACGCCGTTGAATCGGCGGTGTGCTGGAAGTCCGCACTGGAGCGCAAGGACGGTCCTTCGGCCCTGATCTTCTCGCGTCAGAACCTGCAGCACCAAACCCGCAATGCGATTCAGATCGAAGAGATCGCGCGTGGCGGTTACGTGTTGAAGGACTGCGCGGGCGAGCCTGAGCTGATTCTGATCGCCACCGGTTCCGAAGTCGGTCTGGCCGTTCAGGCTTACGACAAACTGACCGAGCAAGGCCGCAAGGTTCGTGTGGTTTCCATGCCGTGCACCAGCGTGTTCGATGCCCAGGACGCCGGCTACAAGCAATCGGTTCTGCCGTTGCAGGTCAGCGCCCGTATCGCCATCGAAGCTTCCCACGCCGACTACTGGTACAAGTACGTCGGCCTGGAAGGTCGCGTGATCGGCATGACCACTTACGGCGAGTCGGCACCTGCGTCGGCCTTGTTCGAAGAGTTCGGCTTCACCCTGGAAAACATCCTGGGTCAGGCGGAAGAGCTGCTGGAAGACTAAAACACGACGCGGTGGCTCTTGCCGCCGCGATCCCCTGTAGGAGCTGGCTTGCCAGCGAAGAGGCCCTCAAGCCTTGCAGTGTTCTTGAGGCCGCCTTCGCTGGCAAGCCAGCTCCTACAAGGGGGTGTTGTTAATGAAAATTCGTCTGCCTGCGTCTATCGAGAACCCCATGCCTCAACCGCGTCCCTACAAAGTTGCACTCAACGGCTACGGCCGGATTGGTCGTTGCGTCTTGCGTGCGTTGTTCGAGCGAGGCGACAAGGCCGGGTTCGAGATTGTCGCGATCAACGATCTGGCCGACATGGCCAGCATCGAATACCTGACACGCTTCGACTCCACCCACGGGCGTTTTCCCGGCGAGGTGAAGGTCGACGGCGATTGCCTGCATATCAATGGCGACTGCGTGAAGGTCCTGCGCAGTGCCACCCCCGAAGGCATCGATTGGGCGTCCCTGGGCGTCGATCTGGTGCTGGAGTGCTCAGGCGCTTACCACACTCGCGAGGACGGCCAGCGTTTTCTCGACGCCGGTGCGCCGCGTGTGCTGTTTTCCCAGCCGATGGCCAGCGAGACGGATGTCGACGCGACCATCGTCTACGGCGTGAACCAGGATTGCCTGACCGGTGACGAACTGCTGGTGTCCAACGCGTCCTGCACCACCAACTGCGGCGTGCCGCTGTTGCGCCTGCTGAATCAGGCCATTGGCCTGGATTACGTGTCGATCACCACCATTCACTCGGCGATGAACGATCAGCCGGTCATCGATGCCTATCACCACGAAGACCTGCGCCGCACCCGTTCGGCGTTCCAGTCGGTGATTCCGGTGTCCACCGGTCTGGCGCGTGGCATCGAACGCCTGTTGCCGGAACTTGCCGGGCGAATCCAGGCCAAAGCCGTGCGGGTGCCGACGGTCAACGTGTCCTGCCTCGATATCACGATGCAGACCGCCACCGCGACCGACGCCACCGAGGTCAACCGGATCCTGCGCGACGCCGCCACCAGCGGCCCGCTCAAAGGCCTGCTGGCTTACACCGAGCTGCCCCACGCAAGCTGTGATTTCAACCATGACCCACATTCGGCGATCGTCGATGCCAGTCAGACCCGCGTTTCCGGCCCACGGCTGGTGAACATCCTGGCCTGGTTCGACAACGAATGGGGTTTTGCCAACCGTATGCTGGATGTTGCGGAACACTATCTGCAAACAGCAACTTCAAAAAAACCGTAGGAAGTGCGACCCATGACCGTGTTGAAGATGTCCGACCTCGATCTGCAAGGTAAGCGCGTACTGATTCGCGAAGACCTCAACGTCCCAGTCAAGGACGGTGTTGTCACCAGCGATGCGCGTATCCTGGCCTCGCTGCCGACCATCAAGCTGGCCCTGGAAAAAGGCGCGGCCGTGATGGTCTGCTCGCACCTTGGCCGTCCGACCGAAGGCGAGTTCTCGGCCGAGAACAGCCTCAAGCCAGTTGCCGATTACCTGAGCCGTGCCCTGGGCCGTGAAGTGCCGCTGGTGGCCGACTACCTGGGCGGCGTTGACGTCAAGGCCGGCGACATCGTGCTGTTCGAAAACGTGCGCTTCAACAAAGGCGAGAAAAAGAACGCCGACGACCTGGCCCAGCAGTACGCCGCTTTGTGCGACGTGTTCGTGATGGACGCCTTCGGTACCGCTCACCGTGCCGAGGGTTCGACCCACGGCGTGGCCAAGTTTGCCAAAGTCGCTGCTGCAGGCCCGTTGCTGGCTGCTGAACTGGATGCACTGGGCAAGGCCCTGGGCGCTCCAGCCCAGCCAATGGCTGCCATTGTTGCCGGTTCCAAGGTGTCGACCAAACTCGACGTACTGAACAGTCTGAGCCAGATCTGCGACCAGTTGATCGTCGGCGGCGGCATCGCCAACACCTTCCTGGCCGCTGCCGGTCACCCGGTCGGCAAGTCGCTGTACGAGCCGGATCTGCTCGACACCGCTCGCGCCATCGCCGCCAAAGTCAGCGTGCCGCTGCCAGTGGACGTGGTGGTTGCCAAGGAATTCGCTGAAAGCGCCGCCGCGACCGTCAAGCTGATCGCTGACGTTGCTGCCGACGACATGATCCTGGACATCGGCCCGCAGACCGCGGCGAATTTCGCCGAGCTGCTGAAGTCGTCCAAGACCATCCTGTGGAACGGTCCGGTCGGTGTGTTCGAGTTCGACCAGTTCGGCAATGGCACCAAAGTGCTGGCCCAGGCTATCGCAGACAGCGCGGCGTTCTCCATTGCCGGCGGTGGCGACACCCTGGCCGCCATCGACAAATATGGCGTGGCCGAGCAGATCTCCTACATTTCTACCGGTGGTGGCGCGTTCCTCGAATTCGTCGAAGGCAAGGTTCTGCCAGCCGTTGAAGTCCTGGAAAGCCGGGCCAAGGCCTGAGGGTCGCCCGTTTGACCAGGCAAGGGAGTGTTGACATGGTCAAGACGTTAGCGCTGTTGATCGTCGCCGGTTCACTGGTGGCTTGCGGGAGTAACCCGAAGGCCACTGCGGAGCCGGCGCCGTCCGAGTCGGACAAAGGCTGTTACCAGGCTGACTGGCAAGCCGAAACCAACCCGGTGCTCAACAAGCGCTCCGGGCCTGACGGCCTGGATAAATACGAGACCCAGACACCTGCCAAGGAACATGGCTGCCCTTGACGGGTCTGACTCTTTACTCAGGGCTGGCGGCGTGCGCCGTCAGTCGAGGGACACGGATGAAAGGTTTTATCGCCGTCACGGCGCTGGCGCTGTTGGCCGGTTGTGCTCAGTTGAACCTGTTCCAGTCGTCGGCACCTGCAGATAACTGGACCACCTGGACCTGCGACAGCCAAGCCAAAGTGCTGTGGCGTTACACCGACGACAGCCTTAGGGAAGTCGACGTGCGTCTGGGCGGTGCCGATCAGGTCTACCGTTTGAAGCAGGAACCGGGTGCATCGGGTTCGCTGTACAGCAATGACATGCTGGCGTTTCACATAAAAGGTGAGGAAGGCCTGGTTTACTGGGTCGCCACCAATGATTTGATTGGCCGTGGCTGTAAAGCGCAGTAATTGAAGGCTTGCGTCAAACCTGTAGGAGCTGGCTTGCCAGCGAAGAGGCCCTTGAGGCATGCAGTGTTCAATCGGACGCCTTCGCCGGCAAGCCGGCTCCTACAGGGGATGCGTTAAAGTAGTTACCGAATTCGCAGGCCGGGCCAACCCCCGATCTGCAATAACTTGAATAGCCGCCGCCGCTACGGCAGGCTGGCACGATTAACGACCCTCAACCGGGAGAGATACACACAATGGCACTTATCAGCATGCGCCAGATGCTGGACCACGCAGCCGAGTTCGGCTACGGCGTTCCAGCCTTCAACGTCAACAACCTTGAGCAGATGCGCGCCATCATGGAAGCCGCTGACAAGACTGACTCCCCGGTGATCGTCCAGGCTTCGGCCGGTGCTCGCAAATACGCCGGCGCACCGTTCCTGCGTCACCTGATCCTGGCCGCCATCGAAGAATTCCCGCACATCCCGGTGTGCATGCACCAGGACCACGGCACCAGCCCTGACGTCTGCCAGCGCTCCATCCAGCTGGGCTTCAGCTCGGTGATGATGGACGGTTCCCTGGGTGAAGACGGCAAGACTCCGACCGATTACGACTACAACGTCCGTGTGACCCAACAGACCGTGGCCATGGCTCACGCCTGTGGCGTTTCGGTAGAAGGCGAGCTGGGCTGCCTGGGTTCGCTGGAAACCGGCATGGCCGGTGAAGAAGACGGTATCGGTGCCGAAGGCGTTCTGGACCACAGCCAGATGCTGACCGACCCGGAAGAAGCCGCTGACTTCGTAAAACGTACTCAGGTGGATGCCCTGGCCATCGCCATCGGCACCAGCCACGGCGCCTACAAGTTCACCAAGCCGCCTACCGGCGACGTGCTGGCCATCGACCGCATCAAGGAAATCCACAAGCGCATTCCGAACACCCACCTGGTGATGCACGGTTCGTCTTCGGTTCCGCAAGAGTGGCTGGCGATCATCAACCAGTACGGCGGCGACATCAAGGAAACCTACGGCGTACCGGTTGAAGAAATCGTCGAAGGCATCAAGCACGGCGTGCGCAAGGTCAACATCGACACCGACCTGCGCCTGGCATCCACTGGCGCCATGCGTCGCCTGATGGCCACCAACCCGAGCGAGTTCGACCCGCGTAAATTCTTCGGCGCCACCGTCACCGCCATGCGCGACGTATGTATCGCTCGCTACGAAGCCTTCGGTACTGCCGGCAACGCTTCGAAGATCAAGGCGATCTCGCTGGAAGGCATGTATCAGCGTTACCTGAAAGGTGAGTTGAACGCCAAGGTCAACTAAGCCCGGGCGTTAAGCTGCACAAACGAAGAACCCGCCGAAAGGCGGGTTTTTTGTGGGCGATGATCCATGGTCGACGCGGTCAGTGTGGGAGCGGGCTTGCTCGCGAAAGCGGTGTGTCATTCAACATTAATGTCGCCTGACATTACGCCTTCGCGAGCAAGCCCGCTCCCACAGGGTCAACGGTGCCTCGACATCATTGATTGTGATCGATATCCAGCTTGCTGAAAGTCACTTTCCCGCCTTCACTGGTGTACCCGGTGTTGTCCTGCACATACACCCCGGCCTTGAAGTACAGCGGTTTGTCGCGCCACGTCGCGCTGATATTGGTATCCCATTGGTAACCCGCCGCGCTGATGCCCAAGGCCCCACCGGGGCTGAGGTGAATGAGATAGTTGAACTCCTGGTCGAGCTTCACCCCCGTCGCAACGATGATCACCCGGCCCTCATTGTCATCGGGATGCATCCGGACCTTGGCGACGATATTGCCGGTGGCTGTACTGGTTTTGTATTGGTATTCGACTTTCACCAGAGGTTTCTGGCTTTGATAGGCATGGATCTGGCCGATGACGATTTTCCCGGAACTCGGCACCTGGTTCACTGCCAGAGTGGCATGCAACAAATTGTCGGCATCCGGGTAATACCAGTTGCGCAACGTGCCGTTGCTGTAGGTTTCACGCAATTCGGTGCGCGGATAAATCGCGTTTTCGGTACGGGAACCGGTCACGGGCGACCAGAAAAACAATGTGCCGGTGTCGGAATGGAAGTATTGATCTTTGAAGCCATTCACCAGTTTGGAAGTTTCGACGGTGTACGGCGGGCTGCCGACGGGGACGCTGAGGTTCCAGGTTGCGAGATCGATCATGTCGGTTCTTCCACTCGATTCATGCTGCACGGGCGTGCCAGAAGCTCTAGGGCGCGCCTTTGGGGCGGCCTTTATAAGCGTAGCGGGATATTTTGTTAACGTTCGTCTGACGGGTGGTTGACGTCAACATCCTGTCGAAATGCCATCTTTCCGTTTTTCATCGGCCTGAACCATCGACCGTTAGTCGGCAAAAAGACACAATGACTAAATGATGGCTTACTGACACCTTCTGCTTTTGCAGAACCGGGTCTAGAGTGAAAGCACAGAATTTGTCCGGTTTTCACGAGAAACCGGTCTGACGCCCCGCAATTAGAGAAGCAGCATGGAATGCGCGCAACCCACGCCAGTAGAAGGCAGCTCAACCCTTTTAGTCGTCGACGATTACCCTGAAAACCTGATCAGCATGTGCGCGTTGTTACAGCGCCAGGACTGGCGGGTCATTACTGCCGCCTCGGGTTTCGAGGCCCTCGGCTTGTTGCTTGAACACGATATCGACCTGGTGCTGCTGGACGTGCAGATGCCAGGTATGGACGGTTATGAAGTGGCACGCCTGATGCGCGGTAGCCAGCGAACCCGTCTCACGCCGATCATTTTCCTGACCGCCAACGAACAGTCCCAGGACGCCGTGATCAAGGGCTATGCCAGTGGTGCGGTGGATTACCTGTTCAAGCCGTTCGACCCACAAATCTTCACGCCCAAGGTTCAGGCGTTGCTCGAACACCAACGTAACCGCCGGGCCTTGCAGCGTCTGAGTCATGACCTGGAAGCGGCTCGTGCCTTTAATGCATCGGTGCTGGATAACACAGCCGAAGGCATTCTGGTGCTGGGAGAGGACGGTCTGATTCGTTTTGCCAATCCGGCGATGTCGCGGTTGCTCAATGCCACGGTGCAGGAACTGCAAGGCAAGGAGTTCCTGGACTACCTGCAAAAACCGCATATCCCGATCTGGGCCGATTCCGAGTTGCTGGCCGGATATAAACGCGGCGAAACCCTGCGCCTGCACGATGCCCTGCTACGTACGGCGCCCGGCCAGCAGGTGCCGGTGGCCTTGTCCTGCGCGCCATTGCCGGCCGAGCAACATGCGATGGTCGTGACCGTGCTGGACATGTCGGTGGTGCGCCATCTGCATCAGCAACTGGAGTTTCAGGCGGTCACCGATCCGCTGACCGGACTGCTCAACCGCCGGGGTTTCTACCAGACCGTAGAGAATTTGCTGCTGCGCGGTGAGCGTTCCAACAGTTCCTGGGTCTTGATGTACCTGGACCTCGACGGCTTCAAGCGAGTCAATGATTCGCTCGGGCATGATGCCGGTGATCGGGTGCTGCGCTGGGTCTCCGAGCAGTTGAAGGCCTGTTTGCGGCCCTTCGACATTCTGGCGCGGATGGGCGGCGACGAATTCACCGCGCTGCTGGATCTGGAGTTCCCCGAGCAGGCGGCGAAGATTGCCGAGAAGCTCATTGAGCGGGTGTCGATCTGTCAGCAGATCGATGGCCTCGATATCGCCCTGGGTGCCAGCATCGGTATCGCCACGTTCCCTGATTGTGGCGCCAATCTCGACGGGATGCTGCGGGCGGCCGACATCGCCATGTACGAAGCCAAGCGTGCCGGCCGTCAGCAGTATCGCTTCTACGATCAGGAAATGAACGGCCGGGCGCGCTCGCGGCTGATGCTGGAAGAAAGTGTGCGCACGGCCATCGAGAACCGCGATTTCAATCTGGTGTATCAGCCTCAGGTTGCAATTGCGGACGGGCGGATTCGTGGCTTCGAGGCCTTGTTGCGCTGGCAGCATCCAAGCGTTGGCGATGTACCTCCGGGGCTGTTTTTGCCATTGCTCGAGGAGGCGCGGCTGATCAGCCGTCTGGGCAGCTGGATCTACCATCGCAGCGCCGGGCAACGCAAAGCCTGGGAGTCCCTGTTTACCGAGGATCTGGTGCTGGGCGTCAGTTTGAGCAGTACGCAGTTCGGCATGCCCAACCTGGTCACCGAGTTGCGCCAGGTGCTGGAGCGCCATGGTTTGCAGCCGCGTCATCTGGAGGTCGAGGTCACGGAGGAGGCCTTGATGCACAACCCCGAGGAAACCCGCAAGCAATTGCGCCTGCTACGTAACCTGGGCGTACGAGTGGCACTGGATGACTTCGGGGCCGGACCGTGCTCCCTGTCGCACTTGCGTGACCTGGAGCTGGACACTCTCAAGATCGACCGCTCTCTGATCGCCCGGTTGCCGGAGTCGGTAAGGGATGCGGTGCTGGTGCGCAGCGTGATTGACCTGTGCAAGCAGTTCGGGATGCTGGTGATTGCCGAAGGGGTGGAAACCGTCGCACAGTATGAATGGCTGCGAGCCAACGGCTGTGAATATGTGCAAGGTTTTCTGGTGGCCCGGCCGATGATGGCCGAAGACACCGGGGTCTTTGTCCAACCGTTTGACTGGAGCGCGCTGCCTCGCTGAATTCGCTACACTGGCGACCTTCCAGTGACGTGTATTGCCGCCCCGATGACCGTGTTGAAATATCTCCAGGCCTATCCCGCTACCTTGCAGGATCAGGTGCGCCAGCTGATCGCCGACGGTCGGCTGGGCGACTACCTGAGCCAGCGCTACCCGGAAAAACACGGGGTGCAGAGCGACAAGGCGCTATACACCTATGCCCTGGACCTCAAGCAGGAATACCTGCGTAATGCTCCGGCCATCGACAAGGTGCTGTTCGACAACCGCCTGGACCTGACTCACCGCGCACTCGGCCTGCACACCACGATATCCCGGGTGCAGGGTGGCAAGCTCAAGGCCAAGAAGGAAATCCGCATCGCTTCGCTGTTCAAGGAAGCGCCTTGCGAGTTCCTGAAAATGATCGTGGTACATGAGCTGGCGCACTTCAAGGAATCGGACCACAACAAGGCATTCTACAAACTGTGCGAGCACATGCTGCCGGGTTATCACCAGGTGGAATTTGATGTGCGGGTTTACCTGACGTGGCGGGATCTGTAGGCGCTGCCGCAGGCTGCGATCTTTTAAGGAGCATTGGATGGACGTGAGCAAGACCAAGAGCAGCTTCTATCGCCGGTTGTACGTGGCGTACCTGATCGACAGCGGGCTGGCCAGCAGCGTCCCGGCGCTGACCGAGGTCACCGGCATGCCCCGGCGCACGGCACAGGACACCATCGCGGCGTTGGCGGATCTGGATATCGTTTGTGAATTCGAGCAGGAAGAAGGCGCGCGCAACCATGCGGGGCGCTATCGGGTTCGCGAGTGGGGGGCGATTGATCGGGGGTGGATCGAGCGTAATCTACGGCAGATCAAGGCGGTGCTGGAGTATCCCTGAAATCTGTAGCGCCTGAGCCGACGTCTTCGCGAGCAAGCCCGCTCCCACATTAGATCAGCAGTGAGCACAGGTTTTGTGTGCGATAGAGATCAAATGTGGGAGCGGGCTTGCTCGCGAAGAGGTCCTTACGGACGGCGCATTCCGATATGCGGAATGCCATCCTCGATAAACTCCTCACCCGCCACGACAAAGCCGTACCGCCCGTAATACCCCTGCAAATGCGTCTGGGCTGAGAGGTAGATCGGCGTTTCCGGCCAGCGTTCTTCTATCTGCTTCAACGCCTGGTCCATCAACTCATGTCCAAGCCCGGCGCCTCGAGCGTGTGGAGCAATGATCACCCGACCGATCACTACGTCCCCGCCTTGCAGTTCCGGGTCGAGCAGCCGCAGATAGGACACCAGTTGATTACCGTCCCAGGCCATCAAGTGACAAGTGTCACCTTCCAGGTCCTGGCCATCCACGTCTTGATAAGCGCATTGCTGCTCGACGACGAACACTTCTGCGCGCAGCTGCAAAATGGCGTACAGCTGCTCCTTGCCCAGGTCGCTGTGGTGTTTGCAGATCCAATCGACTGTCATGTTTTGATTCCCTGAAAACGTCGTTTCGATACTAAGCGCACTCACGCCAGAAGTCTTTATGGCGGAAGAATCTGTGACATAGGCCAAAATGCCATCATTCATTTCTCGCGCAGATGTCTTCTTTGTGTAATCTGGATCGAAGCGCTGTGCTATGGCTTCGATGAGCTAATGTTTAGTACCCGGGTCATTCCGGTACGAGGCCTTGGGGTTTTGGCTGAAAACACGTCGGGCAACCCGCCCGCTAAGGATTCTCTAGCATGCCGCGATTGCATCGAGCTTTTGCTTTGATTGGATTGCTGTTGCTGGTTCAGGGAGCGGCGGCAGAAAAACTGCGATTGGTCGCCGATGCCTGGCCCCCCTTTACCGATGCCACGCTCGTCAACGGTGGCTTGGCCACGGATATTGTCAGTACCGCGCTCGCCAGGGCCGGCTATGCCAGTGAGTTCGAGCAGGTGCCCTGGGCACGGGCCTTGATGGGATTGGGCGAGGGCCGATACGACGTGCTGGTCAACGCCTGGTACACCGAGGAGCGGACCAGGCTTGGGCAGTATTCCGGCGAGTATCTGCTCAATCGCGTGCGTTTCCTCAAGCGCAAAGACGCGCCCATCGAGTTCAATAACCTGCAGCAACTGCACACTTATCCGATTGCCATCGTGCGTGGCTACGCTTATTCGCCCGCGTTCGACAACGACGACTCGCTGCAGAAAATCCCCGTGCACAGTTTCGCCATGGCGGTGCGCATGCTCGCGGCCGATCGGGTCAAGCTCACTCTGGAAGACGAATACGTCGCCCGCTACTACCTGGCCCGCGAGTCACCCAAGGTACGTAATGCCGTGGAATTCCTGCCCCAGCCATTAAGCGAGAACAGCCTGCACATTCTGGTCAGCCTGAAAAATCCGCAGCATGAGCAGATCGTCGCCGGTTTCGACCGCGAGATCGCGGCGATGAAGGCGGACGGGAGTTATGACAAGTTGATGAAGCAGCATGGGATGTGAGTGGACAGATCCAGGTTCTGTGCTGTTGTTGATGGCCTCTTCGCGGGCAAGCCCGCTCCCACAGGGGTTCTGTGAGCGACGTAAATCCAGTGTGGGAGCGGGCTTGCCCGCGAAGGGAGCCTGGATCTCAATCCTCACTGGTGTCCTTGATGAGATGCGCCGCCAATGTCCGCAACGGTCCGAGCTGCCGACAAATCAGCGCCAGTTGCGTCTGCACCAGCCGCTGGCCTTCATCGATTTCATCGGGCATCTGTTCCAGTTCATTGGCCAGTGCTTCTTCTTCATCGCTCTGAATCGCAATCGAAGACTTGCTCGCCAGCCCTTGGGCGATCTCGTCGATGCTGGCGGCCAGCTTCACCCCGGCCCCTTCGATCAAGTGCCCGCGCACGTCCGCCGGTAGCCGGGTTTCCCGGTGCGCACCCAGGCCCGACAGGTAACTGAGCAGCGTGTGCGACAGCACCAGGAAGCGAAAGCCCACGTCCGCTTCCTTACGAAAGTGTCCCGGTTCCATCAGCATGTTGGCCAGTGTGGTCGACAGCGCCGCGTCGGCGTTGTGCGCGTTGCGGCGGGCCAGGCGGTAGGCCAGGTCGTCGCTTTTGCCTGCGGCGTATTGCTGCATGATCTGGCGCAGGTAAATGCTGTTGCATGTCAGCGTGTTGGCCAGCACTTTGTTCAGGCGTCGACCCTGCCAGTCCGGCAGGAACAGGAACACCGCGAGCCCGGCGATCAGGCTGCCGAGCAAGGTATCGAAAAGCCGTGGCAGGAACAGCCCGTAACCGTCACCCACCTGGTTGAAGCAGAACAGCACCATCAGGGTGATCGCCGCCGTCGCCAGGGTGTAGCGGGTGGTTCGGTTGATAAAGAACACCACCCCGGCGGCGATGGCAAAGCACGACTGGATCAGCGGGTTCGGGAACAGGTCGAACAGCGCCCAGGCCAGGGTCAGGCCGATGGCGGTGCCAATGATTCGCTGACCGAGTTTGCGTCGGGTGGCACCGTAGTTCGGCTGGCAGACAAACAGTGTGGTGAGGATGATCCAGTAACCTTGGGACGGGTGGATCATATGCACCATGGCGTAGCCGATACTCAATGCCAGGGGCAATCGCAGGGCATGGCGGAACAGCAGCGAGGTCGGCGTCAGCTGCGTGCGCAAGCGCAGCCACACGTCCTTGAGATTGCGCGGCGAACGGTCAAGCAAACTGCTGTCGGTAGCGTCGGCCAGGGCGTCAGGGTTGCTGGCGTCGCTGAGCAAGCGGTCGAGGGTGCCAAGGTTGGCCGCCAGTGCCCGCAATGAGCGCAGCAAACCGCGCCAGGCCGGGTTGCTCTGGACGCGCAGGTGTTCGAGGGAGGCATCCAGGTCGCTCAGGGCCTCGGCGAAACTGGCGTCATAGGTGAACGGCTGGCGCATCTGGATCGATTCGGCCAGGGCCCGGCAGGCTTTGCCTTGCTGGCGCAGCAAGCGTTGGCAGCGGAACAGCACGTCGCTGTGGAAGAAGGCATCGGCCAGGGCGTTGTAGGGGTAGTGCGATGAGCTGGCGCGTTCGTGGATGTCCTGGGCGAGGAAGTACAGCTTGAGGTAGCGGCTGACTTTCGACCCCGGGCGACCGTTGCCGACCCGGTGCAGAATGATCTCCTTGGCGGCGTTCAGTGCCGCCACCACCCGGCCATTCTGCTGGGCCAGTTCCAGGCGCCGCGCCTCCACGTCCATCTGCCGGATCGGTTCGAACAGCGAGGATTTCAGCTTCAGGTAAAAGCCCAGCTCGCGGAACAACCGCGCCAGGCTCTGCTGCACCGGCTGATTGGAAAACAGCGCCTGCCACAAGACCGAGAGCAGGCCGTACCAGGCGGCACCGGCCACCAGCAGCACCGGCTCGTGCCAGACGTCGATGACCGCACCGCCACGCTGGTCCACGCCGATCATGGTGTAGACCGACAGAATCAGCGTCGCTGAGGCAATCGCGCCATAGCGCTCGCCGAGGGCGCCGAGCATGGTCAGGCAGAACGCGGCCAGGGCGAAGGCGATGATAAACAGCGAGGGGTAGGGGAAGAGCAGTTCAACGGACAGGGCGGCAACCGCGAAACACACCAGCGTCACGGCCAGCGCGTTGAGACGGCCCTGCCAGCTGTCGTCGGTCTCGGCCAGGGCGCTGGCGATAATCCCCAGGAACAACGGGATCAACAGGCCCATTTCGTCCTGATACCAACACAGCGCCATGGTGCCGGTCAGGGCAATGAATACCCGCACGCTGTAGCTGAATTTATCCAGCGCCCAGAGGCGACGCAGAGACTGGCGGAATGAAGTCGATGACATGAAATGCGAAGGCCTTCCGAGGCAATGACGCTAAATTGAGCCACTAATGACGCCGACGCAATGGCGTCGATCACATCAGACAGCAAAATTTGTTCCTTCCCTGATCTACGAGCCGGCTTGCAGGCAAACGATGCAATTCGGTGTGTCAGATAAATCGTATTCGCTGGCAAGCCAGCTCCTACAGGTCCAGCGCATTTCTGTAGGAGCTGGCTTGCCAGCGAAGAACGATAACGCGGTGCGATCAGACGTACTGCGCCGCGGCGTAACCGGAGGCCCACGCCCACTGGAAGTTGAAGCCGCCCAGATGCCCGGTCACGTCGAGCACTTCGCCGATGAAGTACAGGCCCGGGCTTTTCAGCGATTCCATGGTCTTGGACGACACTTCATTGGTGTTGACGCCGCCCAGGGTCACCTCGGCGGTGCGATAGCCTTCGGTGCCCGCCGGCACGACTTTCCAGCTCGCCAGTTTTTCCGCGATATCGGCCAGTTCCGCGTGGGTGTACTGCTTCATCGGTTTGGAGACGAACCAGTTGTCCGCCAGCAGGTTGGCCATCTTCTTGGTGAAAATTTCCCCGAGCAGGGTTTTCAACTCGCTGTTGGGACGTTCGGCCTGTTGCTGTTGCAGCCAGTCCAGCACGTCGTGATCCGGCAGCAGGTTGATCTCGACGGTATCGCCGGACTCCCAGAACGACGAGATCTGCAAAATCGCCGGGCCGCTGAGGCCGCGGTGGGTAAACAGGATGTTCTCGCGAAAGCTCTGGTCGTTGCAGCTCACCAGGCAATCCACCGACGTACCGGACAACTCGGTGCACAAGGCCTTGAGCTGATCGGTGATGGTGAACGGCACCAGACCGGCGCGGGTCGGCAGCAGCTCGTGACCGAATTGCCTGGCCACCTGGTAACCGAAACCGGTGGCGCCCAGGGTCGGGATCGACAGGCCGCCGGTGGCAATCACCAGGGATTCGCAGGTGATTTGGTCGAGCGTCGTGTCCAGCAAATAACCCTTCTCGAGTTTCTCGATGGTCTGGATCGATGTGTCCAGGTGCAGGCTGACGCCGACCTGATCGCACTCGTTCAGCAGCATTTCGAGGATGTCGCTGGATTTGTTATCGCAGAACAACTGGCCGAGTTTTTTCTCGTGGTACGGCACGCCGTGCTTGGCCACCATGCCGATGAAATCCCACTGGGTGTAGCGGGCCAGGGCGGATTTGCAGAAATGCGCGTTCTGCGAAAGGAAATTGCCCGGTTCGGTGTACATATTGGTGAAATTGCAGCGGCCACCGCCCGACATCAGGATTTTCTTGCCGGCCTTGTTGGCATGGTCGAGCAGCAACACCTTGCGCCCGCGCCCGGCGGCGGTCAGCGCACACATCAACCCTGCGGCGCCAGCGCCAATGATCACGACTTCGGTAGAGCGCAAAACGGTGTCCTCACACAAATTCCACTACAGGCACAATTCCTGTAGGAGCTGGCTTGCCAGCGAATCGGGCAGCGCGGTGTGCCAGGCACGCCGCCTTCGCCGGCAAGCCGGCTCCTACACAGTGACTGCTTACAAAATACGCACGCGCAACGAACGGCCCTTGATCTTGCCGTCGTTCAAACGCTGCAAGGCCTGCTTGGCAACGCCACGCTCCACGGCCACATAGGCCTGGAAGTCGAAAATCGCGATCTTGCCGACCTGGGCGCCGGGGATGCCGGCGTCACCGGTCAGTGCGCCAAGAATGTCGCCCGGACGGACCTTGTCCTTGCGACCGGCAGCGATGCACAGGGTGCTCATCTGCGGCAGCAGCGGGCCACCACCCTTGGAGGTGAGGTTGTCCACTTGATCCCAGGTCAGCGGTGTTTTCTGCAATTGCTCGATGGCTTGTGCACGCTGTGCTTCGGACGGCGCCACCAGGCTGATTGCCAGGCCTTTCTCACCGGCGCGGCCAGTACGGCCGACGCGGTGGATGTGGATTTCCGAATCACGGGCCAATTCGACGTTGATCACCATGTCCAGGGAATCGATATCGAGGCCGCGGGCAGCGACGTCGGTGGCGACCAGTACCGAAGTACTGCGGTTGGCGAACATCGCCAGCACCTGGTCGCGGTCACGTTGTTCCAGATCGCCGTGCAGGCCGACGGCGGAGATGCCTTTGGCGGTCAGGTGATCGACGGTTTCCTGAACCTGCTGCTTGGTGAAGCAGAAGGCTACGCAGGACGCCGGGCGGAAGTGGCCAAGCACCTTGGTCACCGCACTCATGCGGTCGTCCGGGGAAATCTCGTAGAAGCGCTGCTCGATCTGCGTGTCGTCGTGGAACGCCTCGGCCTTCACCTGCTGCGGATTGCGCATGAACTTCGAGGCCAGCTGCTTGATGCCCACCGGATAGGTGGCGGAGAACAGCAGGGTCTGGCGACGCTCCGGGGCCTGCATGATGATTTCTTCGATGGAGTCGTAGAAACCCATGTCGAGCATGCGGTCGGCTTCATCGAGGATCAGGGTGTTCAGGCCGTGGAGTACCAGCGAGCCTTTGCGCAGGTGCTGCTGGATGCGCCCCGGAGTGCCGACGATGATGTGCGCGCCGTGCTCCAGCGAAGCGATCTGCGGGCCGAGGGACACGCCGCCGCACAGGGTCAGGACCTTGATGTTGTCTTCGGCACGGGCCAGGCGACGGATTTCCTTGGCGACCTGGTCGGCCAGCTCGCGGGTCGGGCACAGGATCAGTGCCTGGCAACCGAAGTAGCGCGGATTGATCGGGTTCAGCAGGCCGATGCCGAAGGCTGCGGTCTTGCCGCTGCCGGTCTTGGCCTGGGCGATCAGGTCCATCCCCTTGAGGATCACCGGCAAGCTTTGCGCCTGGATCGGCGTCATCTGGGCATAACCGAGGGAGTCGAGGTTAGCCAGCATGGCGGCGGACAGCGGCAAAGTATTAAATTCGGTGGCGATGGTGGTCACGGGACTGGCCTGCAAAACAAAATGTCGCGCAGTGTACCAGTCCCGTGCTCTTCACCTGCAAATTCTGGACGAATAGTCGTAGCAGCTGCCGAGGCACGAGGCTGCGTTGCGTGTCCGCAGGACCGCCCTCCGGGGCCGCTACGCAGCCCGACGCAGCCTCGTGCCTCGGCAGCTGCTACAAGTCAGTGCTCTATATCGTGCTCGCGGCTGACCATCCGTCGGCCATCCTTTGGTGAAAGTTGCGAGAAAATCGTCGCAGCCAGCATCGCCATGATTCCGACGGTGACGAATGTCAGTTGGAACGCGCCCAGCACCGTGTCCACACCATCGTTTCCAATCTCTGCTGTAAACCCCCCGAGCAGCGCACCGGCACAGGCCACGCCGAGGCTCAGGGACAGTTGCGCAACCACCGACAGCAGGCTGTTGCCGCTGCTGGCGCTGGCGTCGTCGAGGTCGATCAGGGTCACGGTGTTCATCGCGGTGAACTGCAAGGAGTTGATCGCGCCAAGGATCGCCAGCAGGCACAGCAGCAGCCAGTACGGCGTCTGCTCGCTGACCAGGCCCATGCCCGCCAGCATGATCCCCAGTGCCAGGGTGTTGCCGGTCAGCACGATGCGATAACCCAAGCGCTCGATCAGCGGCCGCGCCACCCACTTGGCGATCATCGCCGCCGCCGCCAGCGGCAACATGCTCATCCCGGCCTGGGACGGCGAATAGCCCAGCGCCACTTGCAGCAGCAACGGCACCAGAAAGGGCAGGGCGCCGCTGCCGAGACGGGCGAACAGGTTGCCGAGAATGCCGACGGCAAAGGTCCGGGTCTTGAACAGCGACGGTGCGAACAATGGGTTTTCGATATGCCCGGCACGCAGCCAGTACGCCGCCAGGCAAGCCATGCCGCCGAACAGCAGCAACATCACCCGCAGGTGCGGCAGGTGCAATTCGCCCAGGCCTTCCATGGCGATGGTGATCAGGATCATCGCCGCGCCGAACAGCATAAAGCCCAATCCGTCGAAACGGGTACGCTCTGAGCCGCGCAGGTCCGGGATGAATTTCCACACGGCGTAGCAACCGACCAGGCCCACCGGCAGGTTGATCAGGAAGATCCAGTGCCAGGTCAGGTATTGCACCATCCAGCCGCCCATGGTCGGGCCGATCAAGGGGCCGAGCAGCCCGGGTATGGTGATGAAACCCATGATTCGCACCAGCTCCGAGCGCGGGTAGGCGCGCAACACCACCAGCCGCCCGACCGGCAGCATCAATGCGCCGCCCAGGCCCTGGATCACCCGAGCGCCGATCAGCAGGCTCAAACTGGTCGACAGCGCGCAGAGCAACGAGCCAAGGCTGAATAACAGGATCGCGCCGAAGAAGATTTTCCTGGTGCCGAAGCGATCGGCGATCCAGCCCGAAGCCGGGATCAGCAACGCGACCGTGAGCATGTAGGCGATGATCACGCCCTGCATGCGCAATGGGTCTTCGGCCAGGTCGCGGGCCATGGCCGGCAGGGCGGTGTTGAGAATCGTCCCGTCGAGGGACTGCATGAAAAACGCGATGGCGACAACCCACGGCACCCAGCGGGCGGTGACAGGGTCGAGAGGCGGGCGGTTGGGCATGGGATCTCTTGTCAGTGTGAGCTTTACACCGTTCCTGTAGGAGCGAGCTTGCTCGCGATGAATGTGAAGGCGGCGCATTTTTCCAGGCAGCATGCGTCATCGTTCACGACCATCGCGAGCAAGCTCGCTCCTACAGGGGTATGCGTGTTTACAGCGTCAGGGTCAGTCGGCTGACCAACGCCCCCGGCAACAACGCCGAAGCGGTAGCCCGCTGGCTGTAGGTGCTGGCCGACAACAGCAACTCGCGTTCCCGGGTCAGCGCTTCCAGCTGCGAACCGAGCAGGCTGAAGGCGCTGTCATCAAAACGCATGGTGCTGACCGGTGCCTGAATCTCGCCGTTCTCGACCCAGAACGTGGCAAACCGGGTCATGCCGGTCAGGCGTGCGGCCGGTTGATCCGAGAAGTTCAGGTACCACAGGTTGCTGATGTACAACCCCGTGCCCAATTGCTTGAGGATGTCAGCATCAGGCAAATCCCCGGCTTTCATGTTCAGTGCACTCGGTGACTCGCCACCGCTGGCGCCATTGGCGCTCAAACCGTATTCCGCGGCGCTGCGCGAGCTGACCAGTTGCGCCCCGGCCTTACCGTCGACGATCAACCCCAGATCGCTGCGTGGATAACCCTCATCGGAAAACGCCGGGCTCAGCGAGCCGCTGACTTTTTCATCCAGCGAGACCAGCGGGCTGAAAGTGCTGTCACCTGCGTAGAGTTTTTGCAGCGGGCTGCTTTTGCTGGCAATCGACTGTGCCGAGAAACCACCCCAGCACAGCATGCCCATGATTTCTTCCAGCGCCGCCGGTGCCAGGTAGGCGCGGTATTGGCCGGGCGCCAAAGTGCGCAACGGCCGACCCAGAAACTCAAGCTGCTCGCGGGCTTGCTGGAAGCGTTTGGCAAAGCCTTCGCTGCTCCAGAGGTGCCCGGCGTAGCTGGCTTTCACCGCTTGGCCGTTCTCGTGAAACAGACTGAAATCGAAGTTGAAACTGTTGGCCTGATGCCAGCCGAAAGCGCCCGAAGAACTGGCAAAGCCGCGACTGATAGGCCCGGCAGCATAAAAACCGACCAGATCCAGGCCTTCGGCGGCCTGGGTGATTTCAGCAACCACTTGCTCGGTGTCCGGCAGCGGGTGCGCCTGCACATTGTTGCTCTGCCAGCCATTGTGGTTGAGCAGCAAATAAGGATCCTGAGGCAGCAGCGGCAGGGTTTCCCGAAGCTGTTGCAGGCCTTCGTTCAAACGTTGCAGATCAACCTGGGGATCGCCGGCCAGGGTGATGTTCAGGTCGGCATGGCGGCCTTCGTTGATCAGTTTCAGGCCGATATTCGCTTGCTGCACCTGACCGGCCTGACGCACCTTGGCGTGGTTGAAACGCACGAAGGCAGACGATTCGGCGGCGTAGCTGAGGGTGAACTGCTCGGGCTCGTGAAGGGCTGCACGCAGGCTGTTGACCAGCGCCTTGAACGACGCGGACTGGCTGTTTGAAGGATTCATCAGGCGTCTCCTCCGAATACATCAACGTTGCTGAACACGCAGGCCGGCGACGCGTGACCGACGCGGATCACCTGGTTCGGTTCGCCCTTGCCGCAGTTCGGTGTGCCGAGGACCTTGACGGTACTGGCATCGCCGACGGCGCTGAGGCTTTTCCAGAACTGCGCGGAGATGCCCCTGTAATTGGGATTCTTCACCACGCCCTTGAGTTCGCCGTTTTCGATCAGTTGGCCCCACTCGCAGCCGAACTGGAATTTGTTGCGTGCATCGTCGATCGACCATGAACGGTTGGTCGACATCAGCACGCCGAGTTCGATACCGCCGATCAGTTGTTCAATGGACCGATCGCCCGGTTCGACGTTGAGGTTGGCCATGCGGTCGATGGGCGGGCGGTTCCAGCCGCAGGCGCGGCTATTGGCGACGCCGTCCATACCGGCACGGAATTGCGACAACGCACCGCCCAGCGGGCGCAGCAACAGGCCTTCACGGATCAGGAATTGTTTGCTGGCGGGCGTGCCGTCGTCGTCATGGCCGTAACTGGCGAGCTCCTCGGGGATGTCCGGGTCGAAGGTCACGTTGAGCAGGCTGGAGCCATATTGCAGGCTGCCGAAATCACTGGCTTTGACGAAACTGGTGCCGGCGTAGTTGCGCTCGTCACCGAGGATGCGGTCCAGCTCCAGCGGGTGGCCAATGGACTCGTGGATTTGCAGCATCATCTGGTCGGGCATCAGCAACAGGTCGCGCTTGCCCTGCGGGGTGTTTGGCGCCATGAGCAATTGCAGGGCCTGATCGGCCACCTGGGCGCCGGCACCGATCAGGCCGCAGCGGCTGATGACGTCCGCCGCGCCTTGCTGGCCGAAGTTCTCGCGGCCAAGGCTGCGGGTCTGGCTGTCGTTGCCGTCGTAGGCTGTGACGTCCAGGCCTGGGTAGACAAAACGTTGGGCCTGGCGCAGCTCGGCACCGGCGCTGTTGAGGTAGATCTGCTCGACGTGGGTGATGCCAAGGCTGACCTGCCAGTTCACCTGGCGCTCGTCCCTGGGCACGGCGGCCGACTCGGCGCCGAGCAGTTGGTAGCAGTCGCTCAGGGACGGGAAGGCCCGGTCGAGGTTGGGTGAAAAGTAATCGGCGCGGTCGCTGGAAACGGCCTGTTCACGCAAGTCCAGCAAGGCGTGCGGCTTGAGTCGACGGGCCTGGAGTTCGGCACGTTCGATGGCGGTTTGCAGGCCTTGTTGCGACAAATCGTTGGTCGCCGCATAGGCCTCTACGCCATTGACCCGCACGGTCAGCATCGCCCCTTCGTCACGGCTCAGGCTTGGCGGTTCGGCGACGTTCTTGCGTACCGACAAGTACTGCCCGGATTCGCGCACATAACGCAGGGAAAAGAATTCGGCACCCGTACGCAAGGCAGCGAAGCGCTGCTTGAGCTGGGGGTAGAAATCGAACATTCGTGAACCTCCTTGGAGTGGAGTGGCGGTGGAGCGGTACTGCGAGGGGAGGGGTGAAACGATTGCGTGGCGCTAGATTAGGCTTGCGAGGGGGGAGGATCAAGTTTGGATCGGACTTGCGAGTGATTGCCCGGGGGAGAGGTGTTGCCTGACCGGGCCTCTTCGCGAGCAAGCCCGCTCCCACACTGGATCTTCAGTACATCCAGATCAAATGTGGGAGCGGGCTTGCTCGCGAATGGCCGTGACGCGGTGTAACGCCTTACGCCGTCTGGCTCACTTCCCGCACCGGCTTGCCCTTCACCGGCGCTTCACCCGCCACATAGTAGGTGGCTGTGCTGCGCGGCAATGGCTTGCGACCACGGATCTTGTCGGCGATTTTCTCGGCCATCATGATCGTCGGTGCGTTGAGGTTGCCGGTGGTGATGATCGGCATGATCGAGGCATCGACGACACGCAGGCCTTGCATGCCATGCACGCGACCTTCGCCATCGACCACAGCCATGTCGTCGGTGCCCATCTTGCACGAGCAGGACGGGTGGAAAGCGGTCTCGGCATGTTCGCGGATGAACTTGTCCAGTTGCTCGTCGGTTTGCACCTCGATGCCTGGGCTGATCTCGCGACCGCGGAAGGCGTCCAGCGCTGGTTGCTGCATGATTTCACGGGTCAGGCGGATGCCGTCGCGGAATTCCTGCCAGTCCTGCTCGGTGGCCATGTAGTTGAACAGGATGCTCGGGTGCTGGCGCGGGTCCTTGGACTTGGCCTGGATGCGACCACGGCTTGGCGAACGCATGGAGCCCATGTGCGCCTGGAAGCCGTGCTCTTTCACACCGTTGCTACCGTTGTAGTTAATCGCTACCGGCAGGAAGTGGTACTGGATGTTCGGCCATTCGAATTCCGGACGGGTACGAATGAAACCGCCGGCTTCGAACTGGTTGCTCGCGCCGATGCCGGTGCCATTGAACAGCCACTCGGCACCGATGGCCGGCTGGTTGTGCAACAGCAGCGACGGGTACAGCGAGACCGGTTGGGTGCAAGCGTATTGCAGGTACAGCTCGAGGTGATCCTGCAGGTTTTCACCAACGCCCGGCAGGTCGTGAACCACCGGAATGTCGAGCTTGTTCAGCAACTCGGCCGGGCCGACGCCGGAGCGCTGCAGAATCTGCGGCGAAGCGATGGCGCCGGAGCACAGCAGCACTTCCTTGCGCGCTTTGACTTCGACGCGTTCTTCGGCAGCGCCGACCAGGTAACGCACGCCGACCGCACGCTTGCCTTCGAACAGGATCTTGTCGGTCAGGGCGTGGGTGACGATGGTCAGGGTCGAACGCTTTTTGGCCACGTCCAGATAGCCGCGGGCGGTGGAAGCACGACGACCTTTCGGCGTCACGGTGCGGTCCATCGGGCCGAAGCCTTCCTGCTGGTAACCGTTGAGGTCTTCGGTGCGCGGGTAACCGGCCTGCACGCCGGCTTCAACCATGGCGTGGAACAACGGGTTGTTGCCGGCTTTCGGCGTGGTCACGCTGACCGGGCCTTCGCCACCGTGGTAGTCGTTCGGGCCGATGTCGCGGGTTTCGGCCTTGCGGAAATACGGCAGGCAGTCGAGGTAGGTCCAGTCTTCCAGGCCTGGCAGTTTTGCCCAGCCGTCGTAGTCCATGGCGTTACCGCGGATGTAGCACATGCCGTTGATCAGCGAGGAACCGCCCAGGCCCTTGCCGCGACCGCATTCCATGCGACGACCGTCCATGTGTGGCTCAGGATCGGTTTCGTAGGCCCAGTTGTAGCGACGGCCTTGCAGCGGGAACGCCAAGGCGGCCGGCATCTGAGTGCGGAAGTCGAGGCGGTAGTCCGGGCCGCCCGCTTCCAGCAGCAGGACGGTAACGCCTGCGTCTTCGGTCAGACGGGTCGCCAGGGTGTTACCGGCTGAGCCGGCACCGATGATGATGTAGTCGAATTCTTGGGACATTGAATGCACCCTCTTTGAAGTTGGTTCAGGTCGCCTGTAGCAGCTGCCGAGGCACGAGGCTGCGGTGCGTGTCCGCAGGACCGCCCTCGGGGGGCCGCTGCGCAGCCCAACGCCGCCTCGAACCTCGGCAGCTGCTACAGAAACGCAGCCTCGTGCCTCGGCAGCTGCTACAGGTTGTGCGGGGGCGTCTTAGAACACCGAGACGTAATCGCCCAGCTCGACCTGTACCGATTTGATGCGGGTGAAGTTGTTCAGCGAGCTGATGCCGTTCTCACGGCCGACACCCGACTGCTTGTAGCCGCCAACCGGCATCTTCGCGTCGGACTCGCCCCAGGCGTTGATCCAGCAGATACCGGCTTCCAGCTGATGAATCACGCGGTGTGCGCGGTTCAGGTCGCGGGTGACGATACCGGCGGCCAGGCCGAAGTCGGTGTCGTTGGCGCGACGGATCACTTCTTCTTCGGTTTCGTAGGTGAGGATCGCCATCACCGGGCCAAAAATTTCTTCACGGACGATGGTCATGTCATCGGTGCAGTCGGTGAACACGGTCGGGGCCACGAATGCACCCTTGGCGAAATCACCGTCGGTCAGACGTTCGCCGCCGCACAGCAGGCGGGCACCTTCTTCCTTGCCCTTGGCGATATAGCCCAGCACGCTTTCCATGTGGGCGAAGCTGACCAGCGGGCCGAAGTTGGTGTTTTCGTCTTCCGGGTTACCGATGCGGATGCGCGCAACGCGCTCAACGATCTTGGCTTCGAAAGCGGCTTTCAGGTGGGCCGGAACGAACACGCGAGTGCCGTTGGTGCAGACCTGGCCGGAGCTGTAGAAGTTGGCCATCATCGCGGTGTCGGCGGCGCGATCGAGGTCGGCGTCGTCGCAGATGATCAGCGGGGATTTACCGCCCAGTTCCATGGTCACGTCCTTGAGCGAAGAGCTCGAGGCGCTGGCCATGACTTTCTTGCCGGTGTCGGTGCCGCCGGTGAAGGAGACTTTTTCGATGCGCGGGTGCTCGGTCAGCCAGGTGCCGACTTCACGGCCACTGCCGGTCAGGACGTTGAACACGCCGTTTGGCAGACCGGCTTCGGTGTAGATCTCGGCCAGTTTCAGGGTGGTCAGCGAGGTGACTTCACTTGGCTTGAAGATCATCGCGTTACCGGCGGCCAGGGCCGGTGCGGATTTCCACAGGGCGATCTGGATCGGGTAGTTCCACGCGCCGATACCGGCCACGACACCCAGCGGCTCGCGACGGGTGTAGACGAACGAAGTGGTGCGCAGCGGAATCTGCTCGCCTTCGATGGCCGGTACCAGGCCTGCGTAGTACTCGAGTACGTCCGCGCCGGTGACGATGTCGACGTAGCGGGTTTCAGAGTACGACTTGCCGGTGTCCAGGGTTTCCAGGGCGGCCAGTTCGTCGTTGCGCTCACGCAGGATTTCCACGGCACGACGCAGGATGCGCGAACGCTCCATGGCGGTCATCGCAGCCCAGATTTTCTGGCCCTTTTCGGCGCTGACTACGGCGCGCTCCACGTCTTCCTTGGTTGCGCGTTGTACTTTTGCGAGGACTTCACCGTTAGCCGGGTTGATGGCTTCGAAAGTGGCGTCGCTGCTGGCGTCGCTGTACGCGCCATCGATGTAGAGTTTTTGCAGTTCGAAACGGGCCATAAAGTCCTCGCAAGAGCATTAAGTGGCTGGCGCGGTTCGGTGGTTGAGCGTTTATGTGTGCTCTAACTCACCCGCTTGGCCAGTTGGGTATCCATGTATTCGTAAGCGATCTGTTGCGCCTGCTCGGTGTCGAAAGCGTCTCCCGACAGCGCGCCGCGCAACCACAAACCGTCGATCAACGCTGCCAGGCCCCGGGCGGCACTGCGCGCATCATTGAGCGGCAGCACGCGGCGGAACTGGCAACACAGGTTGGAATACAGACGGTGATCGTTGATCCGCTGCAACCTGTGCAAAGACGGCTGGTGCATGCTGGTGGCCCAGAAGGCCAGCCAGGTTTTCATTGCCGGGCCATTGACCTGGCTGGCGTCGAAGTTGCCTTCGATGATCACCTGCAGATGCGCCCGCGGGCTGTCATCTGTCAGCGCCTGCCGGCGCAGGGTGACGTTCTCGCTCAGGACTGTCATCAGGTACCCCATGGTGGCGGCGATCAGGCCGTTCTTGTCCTGAAAGTAATGACTGATGATGCCGTTCGAGACACCGGCCAAACGGGCGATCAGCGCAATGCTGGCGTCCCCCATTCCGACCTGATCGACGGCCTGCAAAGTGGCTTCGATCAATTGCTGGCGGCGGATGGGTTGCATACCGACCTTGGGCATCTTGCACATCTCCTTAGGCCTTCCGGCAGACGTCAAACGGCTACCGGATTGAGGGCCAGTCTATTTTGTTTTGATTGAACGTTCAATCAACAAAGAATAAGATCTGCGACAAATCGTCGCTGCTTACAGATTTTTCCTACGTGTAAATGGCGACAAACCGACATCCGAAACAGCTCGAAGCCTATACGCCACGGCGTCTCAAGGGCTTCGGGCTTTTTTCGGGCTGTCTTTATATCACCCGCCGGTCGGCTGCCCACTAACCGATTGGTCGGGTAACTCGTTTGTCTTGCGTTCTTCTCTCGCACTGCCCGGAGCATCTGTGCCATGAGTTCTGCCTCGCTAATAAAGACCCCACCCGAGAAGGTGACGGTCAACGGTTGGGTGTTCTACACCTCTACCGCGTTGATTCTGTTGTTGACCGCCATTCTGATCATCGCCCCGCAAGAGGCCGGCAGAATGCTGGGTACGGCGCAAGCCTGGTTGTCCCGCAGCTTCGGCTGGTACTACATGGTGGTGATTGCCGCCTACCTGATTTTCGTCGTTGGCCTGGCGTTTTCGTCCTACGGCAAACTGAAACTGGGCAGCAAGGACGACACCCCGGACTTCAGCTACGGCGCCTGGGCGGGGATGCTGTTCTCCTCGGGTATCGGCATCTCGTTGCTGTACTTCGGTGCGTCCGAGCCGCTGGACCACTACTTCAATCCGCCGGAAGGCGTGGCCGGCAGCAACCTGGCGGCACGTCAGGCCGTGCAGCTGACATTCCTGCACTGGGGCCTGCATGGCTGGGCGATCTATGCGTTGGTGGGGTTGGCCGTGGCGTACTTTGCCTACCGGCATAACCAGCCGCTGGCGTTGCGTTCGGCGTTGTATCCGCTGGTGGGCGAGCGTTGGGTCAAGGGCGCGGCCGGGCATGCGGTGGACGGCTTCGGCATGTTCGTGACGCTGCTGGGGCTGGTGACCAACCTGGGGATTGGTTCGCTGCAAGTGTCGTCGGGGCTGGAAAACCTGTTCGGCATGGAGCACAGCAACACCAACCTGCTGATCGTGATCATCGTGATGAGCACCGTGGCGACCATCGCTGCCGTGTCGGGCGTGGAAAACGGCATCCGTCGTCTGTCCAACCTGAACATCGTGCTGTTCAGCGGCCTGCTGATTTTCGTCCTGTTGTTCGGCCCGACCCTGCACCTGCTCAACGGTTTCGTGCAGAACGTCGGTGACTACCTGAATGGCGTGGTGCTGAAGACTTTCGACCTTTATGTGTACGAAGGCGACAGTGAGAAGTCCGACCGCTGGCTGGGCCTGTGGACTCTGTTCTACTGGGCCTGGTGGATTTCCTGGGCACCATTCGTGGGTATGTTCATCGCACGTATTTCCCGTGGTCGCACCGTGCGCGAACTGGTAGCCGGCGTGCTGCTGATTCCACTGGGCTTCACCCTGGCGTGGCTGTCGATCTTCGGTAACTCGGCTTTGGACCTGGTGATGAATCACGGGGCGGTGGAGCTCGGGAAGACGGCGCTGGAACAGCCGTCCATGGCGATCTACCAGTTGCTTGAGCATTACCCGGCGTCGAAGGTGGTGATCGGCGTGTCGATCTTTGTCGGTTTCGTGCTGTTCCTGACCCCGGCGGATTCCGGCGCGGTGATGATGGCCAACCTGTCTTGCAAGGGCGGTACCGTCGATGAAGACGCGCCGCACTGGCTGCGGATCTTCTGGTCGGTGGTGATCACCCTGGTCACCATCGGCCTGCTGTTCGCCGGTAACTTCGAAGCCATGCAAACCATGGTGGTGCTGGCCGGTCTGCCGTTCTCGGTGGTGCTGGTGTTCTTCATGTTCGGCCTGCACAAGGCCATGCGCCAGGACGTGCAGATCGAACAGGAGCAAGCGGAGTTGGCTGCGCGCGGTCGTCGTGGTTTCAGCGAGCGCTTGACCCAACTGGACCTGCAACCGAGCCAGTCGATCGTTCAGCGCTTCATGGACAAGCATGTCAGCCCGGCATTGCAAGATGCGACGGCGCAAATGCGTGCTCAAGGTCTGGAGGTTCAGACTCTGCTGGGCAAGTCCAAGCGTTGCATGGGCGTACGGGTCGAGATGGAAGAGGGCAACCCTTTCGTCTACGAAGTGAGCCTGGACGGTTACCTGGCCACGCCGACTGAATCGGCTCAGTCCGATGAGGCGCGTCAGCGTTACTACCGTGCCGAGGTGTACCTGCACAACGGCAGCCAGGACTACGATTTGATGGGCTTCACCCAGGATCAGATCACCCGTGACGTGCTCGATCAGTTTGAAAGCCATCGGCAGCTCCTTGGCCGGGTTTACAGCTGAGTAATGGCGGTGCGGTGTGCCTGACACACCGCACCGCTTTTGTAGGAGCTGGCTTGCCAGCGAATGCCCCGCCGTGGTGTGTCTGACACACTGCCTTCGCCGGCAAGCCGGCTCCTACAGAGTCTCGGACACACCACCTGGCTTTTGTAGGAGCTGGCTTGCCAGCGAATGCCACACCTCGATGCATCTGATCCACCGCATTGCCTTTGTAGGAGCTGGCTTGCCAGCGAACGCGACACCTCGGTGCATCTGATCCACCGCATTGCCTTTGTAGGAGCTGGCTTGCCAGCGAATGCCGCACCTCGGTATATCTGGTTCACCGCCTTCGCTGGCAAGCCAGCTCCTACAGAGACAGCGTCTATCGTGCTCAAACAAAAACGCCGCGATTCTCTCGCGGCGTTTTTGTTTCTGCTGCCTTACCCCAGGTTCTTGCCGAGCAGTGCGTGATACAGCTCGCTGTCGCCCAGAATCCCCACCACATGGTTGTTGTCGTGCAGCACCAGTTTGTTGCCGGTCTGATAACGAATCTGCAGCGCATCGCGCATGCCGATATTGGAGTCCACCAGCGTCGGCTTGCGTTCCAGGCCTTCGACGGCTTGCCCCGGAATCCAGTTCTGCAGGTCCATTGACGAACCGTTCTTGCGTGCGCCTTTGATGGTGTTGCCTTCGGCCAGGTCCAGCCACGAATCGCCGCCCGGATCGAGGCACACCGAGCCGTTGATGCGTTTGCAGTTGTCCAGCGTACGCATCAGGCTGCGGCCGCACAGTACGTTCAGCGGGTTGGTGTGGGCCACGAAGGTCCGCACATAGTCGTCCGCAGGGTTGAGGACGATTTCTTCCGGCTTGCTGTACTGGATGATCCGGCCGTCTTTCATGATTGCAATACGGCTGCCCAGTTTCAGCGCTTCATCGAGGTCGTGGCTCACGAAGACGATGGTCTTGTGCAGCTTGCGTTGCAGTTCCAGCAGTTCGTCTTGCAGACCTTGTCGGATCAGCGGGTCGAGGGCCGAGAACGGTTCGTCCATCAGCAGGATGTCGGCGTCCATCGCCAACGCACGGGCCAGGCCCACGCGTTGTTGCATACCACCGGAGAGCTCGTTGGGTTTCTTGTTGCGCCACTGGGTCAGGCCCACCAGCTCAAGCTTGTCATCCACCAGCTTGCGGCGTTCCTTCTCGGGACGACCCTGCATCTCCAGGCCGAAGCTGATGTTCTCGCGAACGGTCAGCCAGGGCATCAGGGCGAACTTCTGGAACACCATCGCGATGCGCTTGGTGCGCATCATTTTCAGTTCTGCCGGGGTGCAGGACGCAATGTCGATCTGCTTGCCTTCGTGCTCGACGAACAGCTTGCCGCGGCTGACGGTGTTGAGGCCGTTGATGCAACGCAGCAGGCTGGATTTACCTGAGCCGGACAGGCCCATCAGTACGCAGATCTCACCTTTTTCGATGTCCAGGCTGGCTTTTTCAACGCCGACAATCTGCCCGGTCTTTTTCAGGATCTCGTTACGGGTCATGCCTTGATCCAGCAGCTTGAGTGCCTCGCGTGGATCCTTGGAGAAGATAACGTCGACGTTATCGAAGCGAATAATGCTCATGCGTCACCCCCTACTTTGGCGTCGGGTTGTTTGCAGATACGGTCGAGCATGATCGCCAGCAGTACGATCGCCAGGCCTGCTTCGAAGCCCAGGGCGATATCAGCGGTATTCAGTGCGTTGACCACGGGTTTACCCAGGCCGTCGGCGCCCACCAGTGCGGCGATCACCACCATCGACAACGACAGCATGATGCACTGGGTGATACCGGCCGCGATGCTTGGCATGGCATGAGGCAGTTCAATTCGCGAGAGCAGTTGACGGCGCGAGCAGCCAAAGGCCTTGCCGGCGTCCATCAATTCTTCCGGGACATCGCGGATACCCAGGTAGGTCAGGCGGATGGGCGCGGCAATCGCGAACACCACCGTCGAGATCAGACCCGGGACCACACCCAGACCGAAGAGGGTCAGGGTAGGAATGAGGTACACGAAGGTCGGTACGGTCTGCATCAGATCGAGTACCGGACGCATTAAAGTATAGAACATCGGCTTGTGCGCGGCGACGATGCCCAACGGCACGCCGATGACCACGCAGACCAGGGTGGCGAACATCACCTGGGCGAGGGTTTCCATGGTTTCCTGCCAGTACCCCAGGTTGAGGATCAGCAGAAAGGAGGCAACGACAAACGCGGTCAGGCCCCATTTGCGTTGAATGAAGTGTGCCAGTAGTGCGATTAGGCCGATCAGTACCAGCGGGTTGAACCAGGTCAGCGCAAACGTCACGCCGTGGATCATCGTTTCCAGTGTCACGGCGATTGCGTCGAAGGTGCTGGCGCCGTGTTGCGTCAACCATTCAACGAAGCCCGCGATGTACTGGCCTAAGGGGATTTTCTGATCAATCAGCATGGTAGTGAACGTCCGCATGCAAGGAAATAAACAGCCCGGACGGCCGAGGCCGCCCGGCATAAGCGATTACTTGGCGAGCTTGGCTTTCACGGCCTCCAGGCCTGGTTTACCGTCAATGGTGGTCACGCCAGCGAGCCAGGTATCGAGTACCTGTGGATTGTTTTTCAGCCAGGCCTTGGCGGCCGCGTCAGGCTTCATCTTGTCGTCCAGGATGTTGCCCATCAGCGAGCTTTCCATGTCGACGGTGAACTCCAGGTTCTTCAGCAACTGGCCGACGTTGCTGCATTCCTGCGTGTAGCCCTTGCGGGTGTTGGTCGCCACGGTGGCGGCACCGAAATCCGGGCCGAAAAAGTCATCACCACCGGTCAGGTATTGAATCTTGAAGCGCTTGTTCATCGGGTGCGGCGCCCAGCCGAGGAACACCACGGCGGTGTCGCGTTTCTGCGCGCGGTCGACCTGCGAGAGCATGCCGGCTTCGCTGGACTCGACGACCTTGAAGCCGGCGTCCTTGAGGCCGAAGGCGTTCTTGTCGATCATCGTCTGGATCAGGCGGTTGCCGTCGTTGCCCGGCTCGATGCCATAGATCTTGCCGTCGAGTTCTTTCTTGAATTTGGCGATGTCGGCGAAGTCATGCAGCCCTTTGTCGTACAGCGCCTGGGGAACGGCGAGGGTGTACTTGGCGCCCTTGAGGTTGGTGCGCACGACATCCACGGTGCCCGCGTCGCGATAGGCCTTGATGTCGTTTTCCATGGTCGGCATCCAGTTACCCAGGAACACGTCCATGTTCTTGCCGTCGGCCAGGGACTTGTAGGTCACGGGCACGGAAATCATGGTGGTCTTGGTCTTGTAGCCGAGGGCATCGAGCACGACGCTGGTGGTCGCGGTCGTGGCGGTGATGTCGGTCCAGCCGACATCGGAGAAGTTTACGGTACTGCACTGCGCCGGTTCTGCGGCTTGCGCCAGAACCGGCAGACTAAGCATGGCGGCCAACAACAACGACGGGGAACCTTTCATGGATGGACTCCTTGGTGTTTTTTTTGGCAGTGTTCCGACTGGACCACCGCACTTATAGGTTGCGGTTGGATGGCGTTCTGGAGACAGCTCTACCACTGCGCCTTGCAATCGAGTCGATATGATCATGTACCAGTGAAAATCTGACGCCTACAGGGTGCGTCGTATCCAGTACAGGGATGGTCGCATCCAGTGTCGGTGACGTCGTTTACAGATTTTTTCAGCCCTTTTTTCCCCTCTGAACCGCAAAAAAACGGCGAAAACACGGCGTAAAAGACACGCGGCGTTGGTGGGCATGAGTGCGTCGGTTAGAGACGTCGAACAACACGATAAAAGCTTGATGATGCGGTCATCTCGGCGGATTGCAGCTTGTGAGCGTAGCAGCTCCGTCGCCGTGCGCTTTCGCGTGCGCAGTGGGCCCATTCAGGAGTTCGGCAGTCATGGCTATCAGTGTTTTCGACCTGTTCAAAATCGGCATCGGCCCTTCCAGTTCGCACACCGTGGGGCCCATGCGGGCGGCGGCGTTGTTTGTGCAAGGCTTGCGCGAGCGCGGGTTGCTGGAGCAGGTGCGGCGTGTCGAAGTCCAGTTGTTCGGCTCGTTGTCCGCCACCGGTATCGGCCATGGCAGCGACAATGCCGTGATCATGGGCCTGATGGGTGAGTGGCCGGATGCGATCGATCCGTCGCAAATCGGCATTCGTATCCAGGCCCTGCGCGAAACCCACACGCTGTTGCTCGACGGTCGCCTGTCGGTGCCGTTCGTCTGGGCTCGGGACATGCGCCTGATCGACGAAAACCTGCCGTTTCACCCCAACGCCATGACCTTGATTGTCGAAGGTGATGACGGCGAATTGCATCGCGACACCTACTATTCGGTCGGCGGCGGTTTTGTCGTCGATGAGGCGCAGGCTTCCAGCGGTGTCGTGGATCTGGATCGCACCGTACTTCCTTATGACTTTTCCAGTGCCGCCGAGCTGTTGCAGCTGTGCAAGAAGCACAACCTGCGCGTGGCTGAATTAATGATGGCCAACGAGAAAGTCTGGCGCAGCGAAGAGGAAATCCGCAGCGGCCTGATGAAGCTCTGGCGCGCCATGCAGGATTGCGTTGAACAAGGTCTGAAACACGAAGGCATTCTGCCGGGCGGGCTGAACGTGCGTCGCCGCGCAGCCAAGCTGCATCGCAGCCTGCAGGAACTGAACAAACCCAACGTGATCGGCTCGACTTTGAGCGCCATGGAATGGGTCAACCTGTTCGCCCTGGCGGTCAACGAAGAAAACGCTGCCGGCGGGCGTATGGTCACGGCACCGACCAACGGCGCGGCGGGGATCATTCCGGCAGTGCTGCACTACTTTATGAAATTCAGCGAGGCCGTGACCGACGCCAATGTCGTCGACTACTTCCTCAGTGCGGCGGCGGTGGGAATCCTGTGCAAGAAGAACGCCTCGATCTCCGGCGCTGAAGTCGGCTGCCAGGGCGAAGTCGGTTCGGCTTGCGCCATGGCGGCGGCCGGGCTGGCGGAAATCCTTGGCGCCACGCCAGAGCAACTGTGCAACGCGGCGGAGATCGGTCTGGAACACAACCTCGGCCTGACCTGCGACCCGGTGGGTGGTCTGGTCCAGGTGCCGTGCATCGAGCGCAACGCGATTGCCGCGGTGAAAGCGATCAACGCTGCGCAAATGGCATTGCGGGGCGATGGCCAGCACTTTATTTCGCTGGATCGGGTGATCCGCACCATGCGCGATACCGGTGCCGACATGCATGACAAATATAAGGAGACATCGCGGGGTGGGTTGGCGGTGAGTGCGGTGGAGTGTTGACACACACGTCTCTGTAGGAGCTGGCTTGCCAGCGAAGGCAGTGGTTCTACCGCTGAAGATGTGTCGGATGTATTGGCCTCTTCGCTGGCAAGCCAGCTCCTACACACTGCCAGACCAGTCAAAACTGCGCGCTAAGTGAACACCCGCTCGAAAGTGCGCCACCTTTTAGCGCGTCGCTTACAGATAAATCGCCTCGCCAGTGATCGGGCACCAACCCGCCTTTTACCACTCGTCACCCGTGCCTGCGGTGACACTCCTTTCCGACGCGGCGCAACGCCGTTCCCACAAGTGCTACCGAATTGCTCACAGCTCGTGGGCCGGGACGCTTGCCAGTCCTGATGGCCATTTAAATCCCCATGCCTTGCAAGACATATATAGACACATTCCGACGTCGTTTTTAGGAGTTATTGAACGCGCATTCAAATTTAGGCATGGCAATTGCTCTGTCATTACAAAGCCCGTCTCCCACGCGAGAACGATGGCAATAAAAAGAGCCTCCGCCTGAGGCCATCACCCGCTTTGTGTGAGGAGATACCGCGATGACGACGTTCAACTCCGGGGCCCAACCCCAGAACCGTGCGCCTCAATCCATCGGCTTTCTGCTGCTGGACAATTTCACGCTGATTTCTCTGGCCTCCGCAGTGGAACCCCTGCGCATGGCCAACCAGTTGTCCGGTCGCGAGCTATATCGCTGGACCACCCTCACCGTCGATGGCGGCCAGGTCTGGGCCAGTGACGGCCTGCAGATCACCCCCGACGCCTCCATGCACAAAGCCCCGCCAATGGACACCGTCATCGTGTGCGGCGGTATCGGCATCCAGCGCACTGTTACCCGCGAACACGTGTCCTGGCTGCAAAGCCAGGCCCGCCAGTCCCGCCGCCTCGGCGCGGTGTGCACCGGCAGCTGGGCCCTGGCCTGCGCCGGCCTGCTCGACGGTTTCGATTGCAGCGTGCACTGGGAATGTCTGGCAGCGATGCAGGAAGCTTTCCCGCGGGTGGCCATGAGCACCCGTCTGTTCACCCTCGACCGTAACCGTTTCACCAGCTCCGGCGGCACCGCACCGCTGGACATGATGCTGCACCTGATCAGCCGCGATCACGGGCGTGAACTGTCGGCGGCCATTTCGGAAATGTTCGTCTACGAGCGCATCCGTAACGAGCAGGATCACCAGCGTGTGCCGCTCAAGCACATGCTCGGCACCAACCAGCCGAAGTTGCAGGAAATCGTTGCATTGATGGAAGCCAACCTCGAAGAGCCGATCGACCTCGACGAACTGGCGGTGTATGTCGCGGTGTCCCGTCGGCAGCTCGAGCGGTTGTTCCAGAAATACCTGCACTGCTCGCCGTCGCGTTACTACCTGAAGCTGCGCCTGATCCGCGCACGGCAATTGCTCAAGCAAACGCCGATGTCGATCATCGAAGTGGCATCGGTGTGTGGCTTCGTATCCACGCCGCACTTCTCCAAGTGCTACCGCGAATACTTCGGCATTCCGCCGCGTGACGAGCGCGTAGGCTCCAACACTACCCAGCAAGTGGCGATGATGCCGTTGCCACAAGCGCTGGTGCTGTCGCCGTTGTCCGGGCCGTTGTCGGCGTTGAGCCAGGCGCGCAATGAGTCGACGTTTGCCAGCGTAAGGCTTTAAACCAGAGGTGCTGCATTCGCGAGCAAGCCCGCTCCCACATTGGAATGCATTTCAACTGTGGGAGCGGGCTTGCTCGCGAAGGCTTTTTATCGGCCTGTGTGGCTCTGCTGATACTCCGCCAACGCCGGCAACAACTGCTTGTCGATCGCCTGGCGCACCGCCGGCAGGATGGTCGCGCTGCTGGTGTACATCTGCTTGACCATGGTCCGCAGCGTCATCGCCCGAACGTCGTTCAGACCCCGTACCGCGCATTCGCAGGCCTGCTCGGCGGTGGAGCCGGTGGGCACTTCGAATCCCAACGACTTGAGCTGGCCCAACAGGTCTTCCTGGTCTATCAAATCAGCGTGCATCATGACGCAATCCTTCTTCAGGGAACGGTGTCGTGACTCGATTCTGGTAGGGCCACAAGGTGGCGGCAAGGGCGATTTGTCGCAATGGCCGCAATACCTATGAACAGGTCGTTTTCGGCTAACTTGCCGTGCAGAGGAGTGGGCACACTGGGCTCAGCTCGCTTCACGAAGGTTTGGTCACCCTCGCATGGCAGCTCCTCAACAGTACCCTCTGCCTCGATCCTGTCACGGCTTGATCGGGGCTTTTTTTTGTCTGTGAATCAATGGGTTCTGTGTCGATAAATAGACCGATTTCGCGAGCAAGCCCGCTCCCACAGTTGAAATGCATTCCAATGTGGGAGCGGGCTTGCTCGCGAAAAACGATGACGCGGTCTAGCGTTGCAACACCAGAATCCGCGACAACAACTCATCCCGGTCGACATAGCAGCCCTGGAAATGCCGCGCGCCGGTGGCGGGGTCGAAGGCGTTGCGGGCGTGGAGGGTGCGACGGTTGTCGAAGCACCACAGCTCACCGGGATTGAGCCGCTGCATCAGCCTGAATCGAGGCTCGCGGGTCATCGCGATAAAGCGCCGGTAGGCGTGATAGAGCTTGGGCATTTGCTCTACAGAAGCATCGAACGGCCCGCGCAGAAAATTGGCCATGCGGATTTCCGACACCTGCCCCAACGCATCCAGGGCAATGATCGGCGCAAGACAGCGGTAGTCGCTGTGACGGTCCTTGTTGCGAAACTCCACGGGGATTTCGCAAAGGTTTTTGAATGACTCCGGGTCTTCGCGACGCAGCGCATCGGCGATGGCAAAACCGTCGACAAAAATGCTCTCGCCGCCCTCGGCGTCATTGACCAGGCAATGCAAAAATTGCAGCCCCGGTTGCAACTCCCGGGTCGGCAAATCGCTGTGCAGCGGCAGGTTGAAGGCGGTGTAGGCGTTGCTGTCGGCGTCCGCCTTGGATTGCACGTTGAACAGCACGCCGAAATTGCTCTCGCGGATGAAGGAAATCCGTTGGGCGATCAGCTTCAGAGAGCCGGGCTCGGTGGGCACACCACGGACCTGGGTCAAGCCGACATCGCGCACCGCCAACAACCATTGCAACAAGGCGTCGGCATCGTTCATCAGCGCTTGATACTCGAAGACCGGCAACTGCAAGTCGCTGTGCCAGAGCCTGGCTTTAGGCTTGCGCTGCTGACGCTCGGCGCGGGATTCGTCGTCATAGGCATGGGCGCGCAGCCAGCCGGGGTCGAAGCGGCTGCAGTGGCCGTCCTGCCAATCCACCGCCAGGCAGCCGTCGTTGTCGATACGGGCGTTATCGGGCATCAGGTTTTGAGCCACATCGACGATTTCCAGCACTTGCTCGCGGGTCACGGTGTAGACGCATTGCGGGCATGGGCAGTTATCCCGCAGCCATTGATGGTGGAAAGGGCTGACGCGATCGTCGGCCCACTTCACCAGAACACGGTCGGCCAGGGTCTGCACGCCAGTCAGCGCGCTGATCAACGGATAGGTACGAAAGTCGGCAAATGCAGCGGCGGTGTTCATGGCGATCTCCTTGTTATTTTTTTGGGGGTAATGCGATCACTCGGCCAATGTACTCGGGCGTTGGCAGATCTGCCTGTTCGGCGACGATGGCTTGCAGCCGGCTCAAGGACAGTTCGCTGAACGGTGCCGAACGCGGCCCGGCGAGATCGACGTGCAGCAGCATTTGTTCATTGCCCGCCAGGGCCTGGTCATCACCGACCAGATGCAGGCTGTGATAGAGGTGCACGCGCTTGCTGTCGTGGGCGATGATTTGGGTGTGCACTTCGACTTGGGCGTCGAGCTTCACTTCGTGCAGGTAGTTGAGGTGCAGTTCGAGGGTGAACAGCGAGTTGCCGCTGGCCTCGCGGCTGTTGCTGTCGAGTCCCAGGCGATCCATCAGGGCGTCGGTGGCGTAGCTGAAAATCAGCAGGTAGAAGGCGTCGCGCAGGTGGCCGTTGTAGTCGACCCAGTCGGGGATGATGGTGGTTTGGTAGGTGGTCAATGCGGGCATGTCATCAAATCCTGAGGTCATGAATACCTGTAGGAGCCGGCTTGCCGGCGAAGGCGATTTCAGCACCGCGAAAAATGGCGGTGGATGTACTGGCGTCTTCGCTGGCAAGCCAGCTCCTACAAGGTGCGAGGTGCTAGTCGGCGAAGGCCATCCCATGCTTCTCTTTGGTGGTCTTCACCGCTTCCAGCACCGCCAGCAGGCAATCATCACGATAGCGCTCCAGCGCCGAAATGCTGTGTTTGCCCAGTTGATCGCTGGTGCCATCGACCACGTCATCGATCAGTTTGTCGGTCAGCTCCGGCGCCGGCAGGTAGGTCCATGGCAATTGCAACGCCGGGCCGAACTGAGCCATGAAGTGACGCATGCCGGCATCGCCACCGGCGAGGGTGTAGGTCAGGAACGTACCCATGAACGACCAACGCAAGCCCGCGCCAAAGCGGATGGCATCGTCGATCTCGCCAGTGGTCGCGACGCCGTCGTTGACCAGGTGCAGCGCCTCGCGCCACAGCGCTTCAAGCAAGCGGTCGGCGATGAAACCCGGTACTTCCTTGCGCACGTGCAGTGGGCGCATGCCTAAGGATTCATAGACTTTCATCGCGGCTTGCACCGCTTCAGGGGCGGTGTTTTTACCACCGACCACTTCGACCAGCGGCAGCAGGTAAACCGGGTTGAACGGGTGACCGACCACGCAGCGTTCCGGGTGCGTGGCGCTTTCGTAGAACTCGCTCGGCAACAGGCCGGAGGTACTGGAACCGATCAATGCATTGGGCTTGGCCGCCGCGCTGATTTTGCTGTGCAGTTCCAGTTTCAGCTCCAGTCGTTCCGGGGCGCTTTCCTGGATGAAATCGGCATCGCGCACGCACTCTTCGATGGTCGCGACAAAGCGCAGGCGATCCTGCGATGCACCCGGCGCCAGGCCTTGTTTCTCCAGCGCACCCCAGGCATTTGCAACGCGTTTGCGCAGGGCTGCTTCAGCGCCGGGTGCCGGGTCCCAGGCCACGACATCCAGGCCATGGGCGAGGGCGCGGGACACCCAACCGCTGCCGATGACACCGCTGCCCAGGGCGGCGAAGGTTTTGATTTCGGTGATAAAGCTCATGGCGACTTCCTGAAGTATTCGGTGATCCCTGTAGGAGCCGGCTTGCCGGCGAAGACGGTTTCAGCACCACCGAGGATGACGGCGGATGTACCGGCCTCTTCGCCGGCAAGCCGGCTCCTACAGAGGTGATGTGTGGGTTTAACCGCGCTTGGTCAGGCCCATCTTCTTGCGGCCTTCAGCCGGGGTCAGCACCCGGGCACCGAGGCGGCTGAGGATTTCCGAGGCGCGCTCGACCAGTTGGCCGTTGGTCGCCAGTACGCCCTTGTCCAGCCACAGGTTGTCTTCCAGGCCGACCCGCACGTTGCCGCCGAGCAGCACCGCTTGCGCAGCCATCGGCATCTGCATGCGACCGATACCGAAGCCGGCCCAGACCGCATCGGCGGGCAGGTTGTCGACCATGGCTTTCATGGTGGTGGTGTCCGCCGGCGCGCCCCACGGGATGCCCAGGCACAGCTGGAACAATGGGTTGTCGAGCAGGCCTTCCTTGATCATCTGCTTGGCGAACCACAGGTGACCGGTGTCGAAGATTTCCAGCTCGGCTTTCACGCCCAGTTCCTGGATGCGTTTGGCGCCAGCACGCAACTGCGCCGGGGTAGAGACGTAAATGGTGTCGCCGTCGCCGAAGTTCAGGGTGCCGCAATCGAGGGTGCAGATTTCCGGCAGCAGTTCTTCGACGTGGGCCAGGCGGGTCAGCGGGCCGACCAGATCGGTGTTCGGGCCGAACTCCATCGGATTTTCGCCGGCACCGATTTCCAGGTCGCCGCCCATGCCGGCAGTGAGGTTGACGATGATGTCGACGTCCGCCTCGCGGATGCGCTCCATCACTTCGCGGTACAGCGCCACGTCACGGCTGAACTTGCCGGTTTGCGGGTCGCGCACATGGCAATGAACCACGGTGGCACCGGCCTTGGCGGCCTCCACGGCGGCAGCCGCGATCTGTTTCGGGGTGACCGGCACGTGTGGGCTCTTGCTGGTCGTGTCGCCAGCACCGGTGAGTGCGCAGGTGATGATGACGTCGTGGTTCATTTGGCGGTTCCTTACAGGCGAGTTTTTGGTTTAGGCCAGGCGTGGTGGTCCCGTTCGCAGCCCGTTGGGGGCTGCGAGTCGGAGATACGTTCGGGTTTATTTACTGGTCAGTTGCAGGTTTTCAGCGGCCGGTTTGCCATCGAAGGTGGTGACACCTTCAAGCCAGCGTTTTTTGTCCTGCGGGTGATCCTTGATCCATTGCTTGGCCGATTCGAAGGCGTCCTTGTGATCCAGCAGTGGCTGCATCATCCGGCTCTCGTCTTCGGCGGTGAAGGTCAGGTTGGTCAGCAAACGGCCGATGTTCGGGCATTGTTCGGCGTAGGTCGGCGCAGTGACGGTCCATACCGTGGCCTTGCCTTCGTCCGGCCCAAGGGCGTTTTCACTGCCGGTGAGGTAGGTCATCTTCACGTTGACGTTCATCGGGTGCGGCGCCCAGCCGAAGAACACCACGGCTTCGTTGCGACGCACGGCGCGATCCACGGCGGCGAGCATGCCGGCTTCGCTGGACTCGACCAGCTGGAACTTGCCGAGGCCGAACTGGTTCTTGGCGATCATCGCCTTGATCTGGGTGTTGGCGCCCGAGCCAGGCTCGATGCCGTAGATCTTGCCGCCCAGTTCTTTTTCGAACTTGGCGATGTCAGCGAAGGTTTTCAGGCCCTTGTCGGCGAGGTAGGTCGGCACGGCGAGGGTCGCGCGGGCGTCTTGCAGGCTTGGGGCTTCAAGCACCTTGACCTGTTTGGCGTCGACGAACGGGGTGATGGTCTGGGTCATCAGCGGGTTCCAGTAGCCGAGGAACAGGTCCAGACGCTGGTCGCGGATCCCGGCGAAGATGATTTGCTGGGAGGCGCTGGTTTGTTTGGTGCTGTAGCCGAGGCCATCGAGCAATACCTGGGTCATGGCACTGGTCGCGATCACGTCGGTCCAGTTCACTACACCCATGCGCACGTTCTGGCACGCGGCGGGTTCGGCGGCCATGACACTGGCGCTCAGCAAAGCGGTACCACTGAGTGCAAGAACACAGCTGCTGATCAGTCGTTTCATCTCAGGTTCCTCGGCAGTTCGTTTATTGTGAGTTCCGGTGTCTGATGCGCCGGTGATGCCAAGTTACGCAGCTAAGCGGCCGTGAAAGCGCACTGCGGCGACCAGCTCTTGCACTGCAGCGACCTGTGCTCTTGAATGCCGCGTGCAACAGGCGTATCAACATCCCTACGCTGCCCGCCCTCTCGTTACCTGGCCTCTTGTTACCTGCTAAGCGAGTGCGCTCCATGTCCCAGGATTTCTACTTCTTGTTGATGCCGGGTTTCTCGGCCATTGGGTTTATCTCGGCCATCGAGCCGTTGCGGGTCGCCAATCGCTTTCGCGGCGAACTCTATCGCTGGCATGTGTTGAGTGCTGACGGCGGGGCAGTGCTGGCCAGCAACGGCATGTCGGTCAACGCCGATGCGGCGCTGGAACCGTTGAAAAAAGGCGCGACACTGCTGGTGGTCGCCGGGTTCGAACCCCTGAAGTTCGCCACCCCGGCGCTGGAACACTGGTTGCGGCGGCTGGACAACGAAGGCGTGACCCTGGGCGCGATCGACACTGGCAGCTTCATTCTCGCCGAGGCGGGTTTGCTCGACGGCCATCGGCTGACCCTGCACTGGGAGGCCATCGACGCCTTCAAGGAGTCTTATCCACAGCTCAGCGTCACCCAGGAATTGTTCGAGATCGACCGCCGGCGCATCACCTCCGCCGGCGGCACCGCGTCCATTGACCTGATGCTGGATCTGATCGCCCAGGCCCACGGTCCCGATCTGGCGATCCAGGTCAGCGAACAGTTCGTACTCGGCCGTATCCGCCCGCGCAAAGACCACCAGCGCATGGAAGTCGCCACGCGTTATGGCATCAGCAACAAGAAGTTGGTGCATGTGATTGGCGAGATGGAGCAGCACAGCGAGCCGCCACTCAGCACCCTGGAACTGGCGGAATCGATCAAGGTGACGCGGCGGCAGCTGGAGCGCCTGTTTCGCTTGCACCTGAACGATACGCCGAGCAACTTCTACCTGCGCTTACGGCTGGAAAAGGCCCGGCAACTACTTCGTCAGACCGACATGAGCGTGCTTGAAGTGAGCATTGCCTGCGGGTTTGAATCGCCGTCATATTTCACCCGCAGTTATCGGGCGAAGTATGAGCGGTGCCCGCGGGAAGACCGACGTACCGCTAAAGCCTAATCGAGTTTTAAGGCTCAACAAATATCCAGTGTGGGAGCGGGCTTGCTCGCGAAGAGGCCATTCAATTCAACATCGATGTTGACTGATGCACCGCATTCGCGAGCAAGCCCGCTCCCACATTTGATCTTGGGCGTCTGGAAAGAGGATTACTTCTTCATCAACGCCGAACACGCTGCTTTATAAGCCTCATGCTGATACTTGTTCAGCGTCCCCGGCAGCTCGCCGGTGAATTTTTTGCTCTGCGCCGTGATGGTCTGCGGCGACAGCAAGGTCACTTCGCAATTCTCCAGCAGTTGGAAAACCCCTTCGATCTTGAACGTGGTCGGCCCGCCAGCGAACTCGCCTTTCTTGCTGCGCTTCTTGATCGCGATGCGGTCGATGGAATTCTCACGGACAAACGACGCGACCAGGGCTGCGAACACTTTGACGTTGGCAGCTTCGTCGTCATCGTCCAGAGCGATTTTCTTGGTGGCGAGCGCGACATGGTTCAGCGCCTGACCGTCCAGCGTGGCCACGGCGATGATCGCTTCGCTGCCCTTGATTTCGATGCCGCAGACTTTCATGTTCAATCCCATTAGTGACAGAGGGTGAGCAGCTTACAGCTCAAGCTGGCTGGCAGTGATGCCAAACGCCAAAGCGATTTTTTCGCGAGTGGCTTTACGGGGCTTGGCGACTGTTTCCTGTTGGGCAAAGGCAGGCTGGGTTATGCCCATGCGTTTGGCCACCTCATCCTGTGTAAGGTTCAAGTGTTCGCGCCAGGCGCGGATAGGGGTGGCGCCATCGACGATACGACTCACCACTTCGTGGGGTATCAGATCAGGCTCGATTTTCTGCGCGATATATTGCGCGTAGGGAATGACGACGAACGCGGGGTTCCCGTTTTCGTCATTGATGATTTGAACGTCAGTAGGTGCGTTCATCGCGTTTTTTGACCTCTTGAATACTGACCACTTTGATCGCGCCATCCCAGTCGAACATGACCTGATAGTTACCGACACGCAGCCGATAAGCGAAGTCATGACCGACCAGTGCCTTGACATTGCCAACATCCGGCATGCCAGCGAGCGCTGTGATGGCATCACGAACCTGAATCTGGTGAACGGAATGCAATCTCAAGAGTTGCTTAACGGCCTTTCGATTCCAGTGAATGCTGTTCATGAAAGAATATAAGTCTTTAATAAGATTTGCGAATCTTTACTTATATTTTCAGGTGGCCAACCAGGGAAATCTGTCGGGATATTGCGCGAAAAGCATGCCAAACAACGCGTTCAGGAGAAAGTTGTAGGCACGATCGGAAGAAATTGTGGGAAAGGGTGTTTCTTAGGTTGAAAGCCGGTGGTGATACCAGCTTTCGACGGATGGATGGGGACTACTCCTGCCCAATCGACTCCAAAAACTCCGACCGCTCGTCACTCATCCGCGCGATGCAGTCGTTCTGGGCAATGGTGAACGCCTTGCTGCCACTGGTGGCCGGGAAGGCCTCCACGGCGCAGTCTGCGTCGCGGGTCTTCAGCCATTGCTGTTGGGCGGCCTTGAGCTTGGCGTTGATGTCGGCCAGTTGCGACGGGTTTTTGCCGTACTGCGACTGCATGCGTTCGGTCAGTCCCTTGAAGTTTTCCTTGAGCAGGTCTTCGGCGGTGGTTTTGCTGAAGACCGAGCACTCGAGGGTCTGGACGTCGTTTTCGACTTTGTCGCACGGGTTGTCGTCGGACTCCTCTGCTGCGTGTACGCCGGTCGCAATCAGTGCCAAAGCCAGAAGGATGGATTTCATTCAGGTCGCCGCTCTATTCCAGTGATGCGGCGAATTCTGGCCCAAGCCGAGGGCCTTGAACAGGTCGCTGATTGTGCCTGACTACGACCCTTTGTCGCGGATTGACGCTTTCGGCAAACCCCCTGTCGTTTTTGCACCCGGCTGCTTAGGCACCGAGGCATATGCTGGCCCCAAAGCGCCGGCAGATGATTCGGCGCATGAATCGCTAATAAGGGGACAGCCTGATGAGCCCAGCCGAATTGCACGCCGACAGCATCGTTATCGACGGGCTGATTATTGCCAAGTGGAACCGTGAACTGTTCGAAGACATGCGCAAGGGCGGTTTGACCGCGGCCAACTGCACCGTGTCGGTGTGGGAGGGCTTTCAGGCCACTGTCAACAACATTGCCGCGAGCCAGAAGCTGATTCGCGAGAACAGCGACCTGGTGATGCCGGTGCGCACTACCGCCGACATCCGCAAGGCCAAGGAGCTGGGCAAGACCGGCATCCTCTTCGGCTTCCAGAATGCCCACGCCTATGAAGACCAGATCGGCTATGTCGAGGTGTTCAAGCAGCTCGGCGTTGGCATCGTGCAGATGTGCTACAACACCCAGAACCTGGTGGGCACCGGTTGCTACGAACGTGATGGCGGCCTGTCGGGCTTCGGTCGCGAAATCGTCGCCGAGATGAACCGGGCCGGCGTGATGTGCGACCTGTCCCACGTTGGCTCCAAGACTTCCGAAGAAGTCATCCTCGAATCGAAGAAACCGGTCTGCTACTCCCACTGCCTGCCGTCGGGGCTCAAGGAGCACCCGCGTAACAAGTCCGATGAAGAACTCAAGTTCATTGCCGACCACGGCGGTTTTGTCGGCGTGACCATGTTCGCGCCGTTCCTGGCCAAGGGCATCGATTCGACCATCGACGACTACGCCGAAGCCATCGAGTACGTGATGAACATCGTCGGCGAAGACGCCATCGGTATCGGCACCGACTTTACCCAGGGCCATGGCCAGGACTTCTTCGAATACCTGACCCACGACAAGGGCTACGCCCGTCGACTGACCAGCTTCGGCAAGATCATCAACCCGCTGGGCATCCGCACCGTGGGCGAGTTCCCGAACCTGACCGAGACCCTGCTCAAGCGCGGCCACTCCGAGCGCGTGGTACGCAAGATCATGGGCGAGAACTGGGTAAACGTCCTGAAAGACGTTTGGGGCGAATAAGCCCACTTTGAACAACGATCCCTTGTAGCAGCTGCCGAGGTACGAGGCTGCGTCGGGCTGCGAAGCGGCCCCCGAGGGCGGTCCTACGGACACGCAATGCAGCCTCGTACCTCGGCAGCTGCTACGCAAAACACACAACGAATTTTCTGGAGTTAAGTTTCCATGGCCAAGATCGCCCCGCAATTGCCAATCGAAGTCGACAGCGAAACCGGTGTCTGGACCTCCGACGCCCTGCCGATGCTGTATGTACCGCGCCATTTCTTCGTCAACAACCACATGGGCATCGAGGAAGTGCTGGGCGCTGAAGCCTATGCCGAAATCCTCTACAAGGCCGGCTACAAGTCCGCCTGGCACTGGTGCGAAAAAGAAGCCGAATGCCACGGCCTGGAAGGCGTCGCAGTGTTCGAGCACTACATGAAACGCCTGTCGCAGCGCGGCTGGGGCCTGTTCAAGATCCAGGACATCGACCTCGACAAAGGCACCGCCAGCGTCAAGCTTGAACACTCGGCATTCGTCTACGTCTACGGCAAGGTCGGGCGCAAGGTCGACTACATGTTCACCGGTTGGTTTGCCGGTGCGATGGATCAGATTCTCGCCGCTCGCGGCAGCAAGATCCGCACCGTGGCCGAGCAAGTCTACGGTGGCTCCGAAGAGGGCCACGAAGACGGCTTGTTCATCGTTAAGCCGTTGTAAGTCGAGGAACCCGCCATGGCTTTCGAAGCAATGTTCCAGCCAATCCAGATCGGCAAACTGACCATCCGTAACCGCGTGCTCAGCACCGCGCACGCCGAGGTTTATGCGACCGACGGCGGCATGACCACCGACCGGTACGTCAAGTACTACGAAGAGAAAGCCAAGGGCGGGATCGGCCTGGCGATTTGCGGCGGTTCGTCCGTAGTCGCCATCGACAGCCCGCAGGAATGGTGGAGCTCGGTGAACCTGTCCACCGATCGCATCATTCCGCACTTCCAGAATCTGGCCGACGCCATGCACAAGCACGGCGCCAAGATCATGATCCAGATTACCCACATGGGCCGTCGCTCCCGTTGGGACGGCTTCAACTGGCCGACGCTGATGTCGCCGTCCGGCATTCGTGAACCGGTGCACCGCGCCACCTGCAAAACCATCGAGCCGGAAGAAATCTGGCGGGTGATCGGCAACTACGCGCAAGCTGCGCGTCGCGCCAAGGCCGGTGGCCTGGACGGCGTCGAACTGTCGGCCGTGCACCAGCACATGATCGACCAGTTCTGGAGCCCTCGGGTCAACAAGCGTACCGACGAATGGGGCGGCACCTTCGAAGGCCGCATGAAGTTCGGTCTGGAAGTGCTCAAGGCCGTGCGCGCCGAGGTCGGTGACGATTTCTGCGTGGGCATGCGTATCTGCGGTGACGAATTTCACCCCGATGGCCTGTCCCATGAGGACATGAAGCAGATCGCCAAGTATTACGACGACACCGGCATGCTCGATTTCATCGGCGTCGTGGGTTCGGGTTGCGACACCCATAACACCCTGGCCAACGTGATTCCGAACATGAGTTATCCACCGGAGCCGTTCCTGCACCTGGCGGCCGGTATCAAGGAAGTGGTCAAGGTTCCCGTGCTGCACGCGCAGAACATCAAGGACCCGAACCAGGCCACCCGTATTCTGGAAGGCGGTTACGTCGACATGGTCGGCATGACCCGCGCGCACATCGCCGACCCGCACCTGATCGCCAAGATCAAGATGGGCCAGGTCGACCAGATCAAGCAGTGCGTCGGTGCCAACTACTGCATCGACCGTCAGTATCAGGGCCTGGATGTGTTGTGCATCCAGAACGCGGCAACCTCCCGTGAATACATGGGCGTGCCGCACATCATCGAGAAAACCACCGGTAAGAAACGCAAGGTGGTGGTGGTCGGTGCTGGCCCGGCGGGGATGGAAGCCGCTCGTGTGGCCGCCGAGCGTGGTCACGACGTGACCCTGTTCGAGAAGAAGGAATTCATCGGTGGGCAGATCACCACGGCGTCGAAAGCGCCGCAGCGTGACCAGATCGCCGGTATCACCCGCTGGTATCAGCTGGAACTGGCACGGTTGAAAGTCGACCTGCGCCTGGGCACCGCGGCGGATGCGCCGACCATCATGGACCTGCGTCCGGATGTGGTGGTGCTGGCGGTCGGCGGTCATCCGTTCATCGAGCAGAACGAGCATTGGGGTGCGGCTGAAGGTCTGGTGGTCAGCAGCTGGGACATTCTCGATGGCAAGGTAGCGCCGGGCAAGAACGTACTGGTCTACGACACCATTTGCGAATTCACCGGCATGTCGACCGCCGACTTCATTGCCGACAAGGGCAGTCAGGTCGAGATCGTCACCGACGACATCAAACCTGGCGTGGCGATTGGCGGTACGTCGTTCCCGACTTACTACCGCAGCATGTATCCGAAAGAAGTGATCATGACCGGCGACATGATGCTGGAGAAGGTCTACCGCGAAGGCGACAAGCTGGTGGCGGTGCTGGAAAACGAATACACCGGCGCCAAAGAGGAGCGGGTGGTGGACCAGGTGGTCGTTGAAAACGGCGTGCGCCCGGACGAAGAAATCTACTACGCACTGAAGGAAGGCTCGCGTAACAAAGGCCAGATCGACGTCGAAGCCTTGTTCGCGATCAAGCCGCAGCCATGCCTGGAACAGAGCGGCGACGGCTACCTGCTTTTCCGCATCGGCGACTGCGTGGCCCAGCGTAACGTACACGCGGCGATCTACGACGCGCTGCGGTTGTGCAAAGACTTCTAAAGGCTTGCACATGACCCTGTGGGAGCGGGCTTGCTCGCGAATGCATTCTGTCAGTCGCACATGAATTGACTGACCTACCGCTTTCGCGAGCAAGCCCGCTCCCACAGGAACCGAGTAAGGCATCTCGACCTGCAAGATCCTGCGGTCTTTGGGAGCTTCACCATGTTGAACACCCTTCTTCCAATCCTGTTGTTCGCAGCCATCGGCCTTGGTGTCCTGGGCGCGTTGCGGCGGGTGGCCATGTGGCGCCGAGGCCGGGCTTCGAAAGTCGACCTGATCGGTGGCCTGTTCGCCATGCCCAAGCGCTACATGGTCGACTTGCACCACGTAGTGGCGCGGGACAAATACATTGCCAATACCCACGTCGCCACGGCTGGCGGTGCGGTGGCGTCCATCGTGCTGGCGATTCTGGTGCATGGTTTCGGCCTGCATAACCGTTTCCTCGGCTATGCGCTGCTGCTGATGACGGCGGTGATGTTCGTCGGCGCGATCTTTGTTTACCTGCGTCGGCGCAACCCGCCGGCGCGCCTGTCGAAAGGCCCGTGGATGCGCCTGCCGAAAAGCCTGTTGGCGTTCTCGGCTTCGTTCTTCCTGGTGACCCTGCCGGTGGCGGGCATCCTCCCGGAAAACTTCGGTGGCTGGCTGTTGGCGGCGATTCTCGGGGTTGGCGTGTTGTGGGGCGTATCGGAACTGTTCCTCGGCATGACCTGGGGCGGGCCGATGAAGCACGCCTTTGCCGGTGCCTTGCACCTGGCTTGGCACCGTCGCGCCGAGCGCTTTGGCGGCGGCCGTTCCACCGGTTTGAAACCGCTGGACCTCAACGACCCGACCGCGCCGCTGGGTGTGGAAAAACCCAAGGATTTCACCTGGAACCAGTTGCTCGGTTTCGACGCCTGCGTGCAGTGCGGTAAATGCGAAGCCGCGTGCCCGGCGTTCGCCGCCGGCCAGCCGCTGAACCCGAAAAAACTGATTCAGGACATGGTCGTCGGCTTGGCCGGCGGCACCGATGCGAAATTCGCCGGCAGCCCGTATCCGGGTAAGGCGATTGGCGAACACGCGGGTAATCCGCATCAACCGATCGTCAACGGTCTGGTGGACGCCGAGACCCTGTGGTCGTGCACCACCTGCCGCGCCTGTGTCGAGGAATGCCCGATGATGATCGAGCACGTCGATGCCATCGTCGACATGCGCCGTCATCTGACCCTGGAAAAGGGCGCCACGCCGAACAAAGGCGCGGAAGTCCTGGAAAACCTGATCGCCACCGACAACCCGGGCGGCTTCGCGCCGGGCGGGCGGATGAACTGGGCGGCGGACTTGAACCTCAACCTGCTCAGCGAAAAGAAATCCACCGACGTGCTGTTCTGGGTTGGCGACGGCGCCTTCGACATGCGCAACCAGCGCACCCTGCGCGCCTTCGTCAAAGTGCTCAAGGCGGCGAAAATCGACTTCGCCGTGCTCGGTCTCGAAGAGCGCGACAGCGGTGACGTGGCGCGACGCCTGGGCGACGAAGCAACCTTCCAGCTGTTGGCCAAGCGCAACATCCAGACCCTGGCCAAGTACAGCTTCAACCGCATCGTCACCTGCGATCCGCACAGCTTCCACGTGCTGAAAAACGAGTACGGCGCGTTCGATGGCAACTACCTGGTGCAGCACCACAGCACCTACATGGCGGAAATCATCCAGGCCGGCGCGCTGAACCTCGGTCAGCACAAAGGCGACAGCGTGACCTACCACGACCCGTGCTACCTCGGTCGCTACAACGGCGAATACGAGGCACCGCGCGAGGTACTGCGCGCCCTCGGAATCGAAGTGAAAGAGATGCAACGTTCCGGCTTCCGTTCGCGCTGCTGCGGCGGCGGTGGCGGCGCGCCGATCACCGACATTCCGGGCAAGCAACGCATTCCTGACATGCGCATGGAAGACATCCGCGAAACCGGTGCCGAACTGGTGGCCGTGGGTTGTCCACAATGCACGGCGATGCTCGAAGGCGTGGTCGAACCCCGGCCGCTGATCAAGGACATTGCCGAACTGGTGGCTGACGCGTTGCTCGACGACGCCACGCCGGCCAAGACACCCGTCAAGCGCGAACCTGCGGAGGCCCACTGATGAGCGACATTATCCGCCGCGACCCCCGGGCCGAATGGATCGCCCGCAACCGTCTGCATCCGCTGCATGCGGCGATGCAGCCGGCGCAACACAGCTGGATGGGGCCTAACGGCGTCATCCGCAAGAATCCCCATGGCATTGGCTTTATCGGCCCCAACGGCATCAAGCGCATCGACCGCAGTGGCGCTCAGCAGGGCGGGGCAACCAAACGTTCAGCCGCTGTTGAAGTGCTGTTGCCATTGCATCAGGTGGCCGCGCCGGCGTTTTACATCAGCGTGGTGCCGGACATGGTCGGTGGTCGCTTGAGCAGTCACGACCGCGACTTGCTGGGCCTCGCGCATCAACTGGCCGGCAAGGACGGCGCAGTGCTGGCGGTGGTGTTTGGCGAGCACAAGGAAAATACGTTCGCCACGGCGGGCGTCGACCGCCTGCTGGTGCTGGAAGGCGAAGAATTCAACGGTTATGCACCGGAACAACGGGTCCAGGGCCTGCGGGCTGTGGATAACCAGTTCAGCCCGCGTCACTGGTTGCTACCGGACAGCCGCAGTGGCGGTGGTGAACTCGGCCGGCGGTTTGCCGCGGCTCTGGGCGAACGCCCGGCCACGCGGGTCTGGCAAGTCAAGGATCAGGAATGCATCGGCCGCGCGGGTGCTGGCCTGCAAGACCTTGCCCGGCCGCTGGCGCGATTGATTCTGGCGGCTGCCGAGTGCGCCGAACCGGTCAGCGAAACCCGTCATGAAGCGTTGCCGGTGGAGTTATCCACAACCGTGGCACGCAGCCTGTCGCGGATCGAAGATCTGGGCGCGGTGGCAGTCGATCCGGCTGCAATTCCAATGGCCGAGGCCGAGTTCATTTTCTCTGGCGGCAACGGGGTCAAGGACTGGGGACTTTTCCACAGGACCGCCGAAGCCCTCGGTGCGACCGAGGGCGCATCCCGGGTGGCGGTGGACGACGGTTTCATGGCTCGCGACCGTCAGGTTGGCGCGTCCGGTACCTGGGTCACCGCACGGGTCTATGTGGCGGTGGGGATTTCCGGGGCGATCCAGCACCTGCAAGGCATTGGTGCCTGCGACAAGGTGGTGGCGATCAACCTCGACCCTGGCTGCGACATGATCAAGCGCGCGGACCTCTCGGTGATTGGTGAGAGCGCGGAGATTCTTCAAGCCTTGATCGAGGCGGTAGAGGCTTACCGCAACGACGCCAAGCGCGATGCGGCTTAAGGGAAGGAAAGGGTTATGAGCACGAAAATCATCAGCCTGGTGTCCATCGGCGCCCACCCGACGTCCGGTCGGCCGCGTCGCGCGGAACAGGATGCACGGGCGGTGGAACTGGGCCTGCAACTGGCTGGGGATAACCTGCAAGTGCTGCATGCCGGCGACATTGCCGAGCCTGCATTGCGTGCTTACCTGGGCATGGGCCTGGAGCAACTGCATGTGCTGGAACAACCGCAAGGCGCCGATGCGCTACCGGCACTGACCGAGTATCTGCGCGATGCCGGGGCGCAGGTGGTGTTGACCGGCAGCCAGGCGGAAACCGGTGAAGGCTCGGGCATGTTGCCGTTCCTGCTGGCTGAAAGCCTGGGCTGGCCGCTGGTAGTGGGGCTGGCGCAGGTCGAATCCATCGATGGCAATTCGGCGCTGGTATTGCAAGCCTTGCCGCGCGGTCAACGCCGTCGGTTGAAGGTGCGCCTGCCGTTTCTGGCAACGGTGGATAACGCCGCACCCAAGCCACGGCAGAGTGCCTATGGCCCGGCCCGACGCGGCGTGCTGCAAGCGCAGGAGGTTGAAGTCATCGATGATGAACTGCTCGCGGTCGCCAGCCTGCAACCGGCCAAGCCCCGGCCCAAGCGCCTGAAGGTGATCAAGGCCAAGAGCGGTGCCGACCGCATGAAAGCCGCGACGGCCAAGGCCAGTGGCGGCGGTGGACAAGTGCTCAAGGGCGTTACGGCACAAGCGGGGGCTGAAGCGATCCTCAAGTTGCTGATTGAAGAAGGTGTGGTCCGCTGACAAATAGTCACCCTGGATCAAATGTGGGAGCGGGCTTGCTCGCGAAGGGGGTGTGTCAGTCGACATGAATATTGCCTGGCCCGCCGCTTTCGCGAGCAAGCCCGCTCCCACAGAAAGGCTTCATCTCACCGAAATTTATGGGGGAACAATGGCAGTTGAGTTTCGTTCGGCAGAGCGCGCGGATGCGCGTGAGATTGCGCGGTTGTTCCAGATCTCATCCGAGGGCGCTTCAGATTACATCTGGAGCCAGATCGCAGAGCCTAGCCAGGATCTGTTGGATGTCGGCGCCATTCGGTATGCCCGCGACGACGTGGATTTCTCCTACCAGAACTGCCTGATTGCCGAAGCCGATGGCCAGGTCATTGGCATGATGCACAGCTACGTGATGCGTCACGATCCACTGGCGGAGCCGACGACCGACCCGGTACTGGCGCCTTACGCCGACATGGAGGTGCCCGATACCCTGTACATCTCCAGCCTGGCCCTGCATGAAGGCTGGCGCAATCGGGGGTTGGGCGTGCAGTTTCTCGCCCACGCTCAAGAACGTGCCGAGCGGCTGGGGCTCAATGGCCTGAGCCTGATCGACTATGCCGCCAACACTGGCGCCCGGCGCTTTTACGAGCGACACGGATTCGGGATCATCAAAACCTGCCAGGTCACCCCTCATCCAATGATCCGCGTCACCGGTGACGCCTATCTTATGCACAGGCCCTGAGCTTGCTCGAGGGCTCGCCCCGCGCCAGTTATCCACAACGCCACGAACCCTCCTTCCCGTCTCACGCTGACGAGGGCGGTGAGCTACAGTTTTCTATGCGCTGATCCAGGGTGCGGCACGCTTTCGGGAGTTTTCAGACGTTCAGCGCTGACTCATAAAACCCGGTTTTTATGACTGGCTTGAATATGAAGACTTTCGCTCTTCTGGTGCTCTTTGCATTGGCTATGTGGGTATCCACAGGCTTGACGGTTGCCGCCCAGTCAAAAGCGCCCGTGGCAGGGGCTGAGGCTGATCAGGATTTTTATCGGTGGATCAATTCCGAGCAGGGGCGCAGCGCGTCCCTGGCGCAACTGCGGCAACAGTGCGACAAGGTACTGGATGCCAATAAACACCTCAGCTGTTCGGTGACGGTCTTCGCCAGAATGCTCGAAGCCAAAGCCGCCAACCAACTCCCCGAATACTATCTGGCGATCAAGGGCAAACATGCCCGGATGATTGCGGCCAACGCCAATCTGAAGCCTCTGTTCTCCACGTTTGGCAGCGAATCACTGGCTATCCTGGCGGCGACCGGCAGTTTCTCGGTCAGCGGTTCGGCACGGCATGAGGTGCTGCCGCTCCATCCGTATGCCAACGACTTTTACATCGCAAAACAAGTGCAGCCATTTATCGAGGTCGCCGCGGCCAATGGTGTCTCGGCGCGTTTTGTCCTGGACACGGGCGCGCCGCAAACCCGGGTCAACATCGAGACGGCGAAACAGATGGGCATCAGGTTGTTGCCCGATGCTTATTATCGCTACAGCACCTTTTATGGTGAAAAGGGCTTGGCCGCGAGGTTGGGAATTCTCGAGTCGCTGAAAGTCGGCACCCGAAAGTTCAGGAACGTCCTGGTGTTTGTCAGCGACCGGGAGAATCTGTTGGGGCTGGATCTGATCAGCAAGCTGGGGCGCTTGAAGCTAACCAGGAGTGCCCTGGAGCTTAACCCGCTGCCTGCCACGCGCTGTGATGCGCCGATTTTCTATAGCCGCCAGGGTCTGAATCAACGGCTGGTGGTTGCCGCACAACTGGATCGCCGGACAACGCTGGCAATCATCGATAGCGGAAATGTGGACTACCTGACGGCCGCGTCGCCCGGCAGGCAAGTCAGCGTTGTGCAGGCGCTGACACCGGGAAGCTCGACCGTTTACACCGGCGACAACAAGCGCTTTCAAAGCTTCGACGGCGTATTGGCCCTGCAAGGCGGCACCATGGCTGTCACCTACAAATATTACCCGGGCTTCACCATCCCGCCGTCGCTGATAGGCGGGCAATCCGTCCCGTCGGTATTGCTCGGATGGCGCGCCTTCAAAGATTTTGAGTTGAACCTGGACCTGGAGTCAGGTCGGTCATGTCTCAATAAAGTCTGAACAACTCCCGTGTTTACCCACAATCCCTGTTGGTGGTTCTGTGGATAACATGTTCGCCCCTCGCTACATCCCATACAAATCAAGCCCTGCAAGGTGTCGTTCAAAAAACAACCAGCCTTGTTCGTGGTTTTTCCAAGCTTTTTCAAGGGGATAAGTACTGACGTCGACGCAGACTTGCCCCCAATCTCTGTTGGCGCTTCTGTGGATAAGATGTTTGCTATCGGCTGCAGACCTTATAAACAGCGGTATGCAGGCTTCTGATCATAATTTGATCAACGGACGGTTTTACGCTGTCCGGTTCCAGGCTAACGCCGGGTTTCTGCGGGTTTTAGCTGTTTTCCACAGGGACTTTGAAGTTAACCCCAAAGTCTGTTGGCGCTTCTGTGGATAAGGTGTTCGTCATCCTCTGGAAGCTATGCAGTCCGGGCGTTTCAGGCTTTCGATCAAAAAACGACCAACCCTCCAAGGGAAGCATGCTTCTGGATAAGTCACGGTTTTTCTTTGGTTTCTTTGAAAAAAGTTTGCAGCATTTCCACAGTTGTCCCCAATAGCTGTGGGTGGAGATGTGGATAACTTGTTCGCGGAAGGCTGGGAGGCGCGGCTGGCTTAGGTCTGAACGAGATAGATCATATTTCGTACAGTTCTAAGTTGCAGGGTGAAAATGAGGTCGCTTTCGCGAGCAAGCCCGCTCCCACATTTGTCCGTGTCGTTCACAAAAGTTGTGTACGCCACCGATTCATTGTGGGAGCGGGCTTGCTCGCGAAGCTTTTGCTGTTGATTTAACCCTGAACCGGAACGCCCTTGAGGTACGGCGCAGGCTCGGCCCCAAGATTGCTCAGCAGACGCTCGCTGTACCAGTCCACGAAGTTGACCACGCCGAACTCATAGGTCTTGGAGTACGGGCCAGGCTGGTAGGCGGTGGAGTTGATGCCGCGCTGGTTTTCTTCGGCCAGGCGACGGTCCTGGTCGTTGGTGGCGTCCCAGACCTGGCGCATGCGCTCCACGTCGTAGTCCACGCCTTCGACCGCGTCCTTGTGCACGATCCACTTGGTGGTGACCATGGTTTCCTGGGCGCTGATCGGCCACACGGTGAACACAATGATGTGGTCGCCCATGCAGTGGTTCCAGGAGTGCGGCAGGTGCAGGATCCGCATCGAGCCCAGGTCCGGGTTCTTGATGCGACCCATCAGCTTGGCGCAACCCTGTTTGCCGTCCATGGTCATCGATACGGTGCCCTTGAGCAGCGGCATGCGCACGATGCGGTTACGCAGGCCGAAGCTGGCGTGGGCATAAGGGATCTTCTCGGCTTCCCAGGCTGCGGCGGACGCGGCGACGTGGTCCTTGAACGCCTGGTCGGCGCGCGGGTCGGTGACGTCGTCCCATTCCAGCAGGGTTTTCAGCAGTTCCGGGTGCGACGCGTTGCAGTGGTAGCACTCGCGGTTGTTTTCCAGCACCAGTTTCCAGTTGGCCTTTTCCATCAAGGTGGTTTGCACCGCCACCTTGGTGTTTTCCATGTCGTACGGTTCCATGTAATGGTTGAGCGTCGACAGGAAGTCATCGATGGCCGGCGGGTTCTCCGCCAGGCTGATGAAGATGTAGCCGCCGGCGGTCTTCACGTTCACCGGTTTGAGGCCGTACTGATTCATGTCGAAGTCGGCGCCCATTTCGGTGCCGGCGAACAGCAGGCGACCGTCGAGTTCGTAAGTCCACTGGTGGTAGTGGCAAACCAGCTTGGCGACCTTGCCCTTGTCGCTGGTGCACAGGCGCGAGCCACGGTGGCGGCAGACGTTATGGAACGCGTGTACCACGCCCTCGGCGCCGCGGATGACGATGATCGGGTTCTTGCCGATCTGCAGGGTCAGGTAGTTGCCCTTGGTGGGGATCTCACAGGTCATGCCGGCGATCAGCCACTCTTTCTGAAAGATTTCCTGCATGTCGATATCAAACAGGCGCTCGTCAGAGTAAAACGGCTGCGGCAGCGAGAACGTGCGCTCGCGCTCTTGCAGCATCTGGGCGGTGGCCTTGCGTGCGGGTTCCAGCGGATCGCCCAGGCTCAGGGTAGTAGTGACGTCCATCGTTTAATCCTCAAGGCCATTCTGTGTGGCCGGCGAAAGTGGCTAATCAGGTGTGCTGCTCAGGGTTGCTACGCAAGGTGTAAAGAATGTGTCTTGGTATGGGGCGAGTGTGGGGCCGACGCAGGCCAGAACCTTATCCATGGGCGACATGGTGCAATCTGTTCCCGACGCGCAAGCCCCGGTCGTTGGGGGCTGGTCGCGATAAGCATGTCAATGTCGCAGATAGGTAAATGGGTGATTCGCGCTATACGCAGAATCGCCAACATGAAGGCCGACAGTCGGCCGTGGAGATCAGCATGTCCAACAGCTTCCTGAATCCGGTAACCACCCAGACCTGGGCCAATGGCCGACACATCGTCCGTTGCGTCAAAGTCATCCAGGAAACCTGGGATGTGCGCACCTTTTGCTTCATGGCCGACCAGCCGATCATGTTCTTCTTCAAGCCGGGGCAGTTTGTCACCCTGGAGCTGGAAATCGAAGGCCAGCCGATCATGCGTTCGTACACCATCTCCAGCTCGCCGTCGGTGCCGTACAGCTTTTCGGTGACGATCAAGCGGGTGCCGGGCGGCAAGGTCTCGAACTGGCTGCACGACACCTTGCGCGAAGGCTATGAACTGGCGGTGCACGGTCCGGTGGGGCTGTTCAACGCCATTGATTTCCCAAACCCGAAAGTGCTGTACCTCAGCGGCGGCGTGGGGATCACACCGTGCATGTCCATGGCACGCTGGTTCTTCGATACCAACGGCAACGTCGACATGGCATTCATCCACAGCGCCCGCTCGCCCAAGGACATCATTTATCACCGCGAGCTGGAGCATATGGCGGCGCGGATCGAAAACTTCAGCCTGCACCTGATTTGCGAGAAGCACGGTTTCGGTGAGCCATGGGCCGGATATCGCGGTTACCTGAACCACAAGATGCTCGAACTGATGGTTCCGGACTTCCTTGAGCGCGAAGTGTTCTGCTGCGGCCCGACGCCCTACATGAACGCGGTCAAGCGCTTGCTGGAAAACGCCGGCTTTAATATGAAGCGCTACCATGAAGAATCCTTCGGAGCGACTCCGCCCGAGGCCCGCGCCGACGCCGAGGAACATGCCGAACAAGCGGCCGAGGCACCGGAAGTGGACGCGGCGGACCTGCATCAAGTGGAGTTCACCGCCTCCGGCAAGAGCATTCGCGTGGCCCCGGGCGAAACCGTGCATGCGGCGGCGGCCAAGGTTGGCCTGATGATTCCGAAAGCCTGCGGCATGGGCATCTGCGGCACCTGCAAGGTGATGAAGCTGGGCGGCGAAGTGGAGATGGAACACAACGGCGGGATCACCGAGGAAGACGAAGCCGAAGGGTACATCCTGTCGTGCTGCAGCGTGCCAAAGGGCGACGTGCGCATCGAGTACTGATCCACATCGTAGAACCTGTGGGAGCGGGCTTGCTCGCGAAGGCGTCGAATCAGTCAACATTGATGTTGAATGACACACCGTCTTCGCGAGCAAGCCCGCTCCCACAATGGTCGGTGTTTCAATCTACAAACAAGTCAGGCATCAGTGCTGCATCGCTGTCGGGTGCGAACCGATAGTGCTCGAACTCGGTCACCCCGTGTTCTCGCAGTATTTCCTCATCGATCAACAAGCGTCCGGTCAAGCTGCGGTTTGCGCTGCTCAGAATCACATGCGCCGCATCGGCCATGATCGCAGGCGTGCGCGCATGCTTGAATGACTCGCGTGATCCCAACTGAAACTCGATGGCAGCGGTGGCAATCATCGTCTGTGGCCACAGCGAGTTGACACTGATGCCGTAGTTCTTGAATTCCTCGCTCATGCCCAGGGTCAGCATGCTCATGCCGTACTTGGTGACGGTGTACGGGCTGTATTGGGCGAACCATTTGGTGGCCAGGTTCAGCGGTGGGGACAGATTGAGGATGTGGCCGCCGGACTTCTTCAGATAGGGCAGCGCAGCCTGGCTGCACAGCAATACGGCACGGGTGTTGATCTGGTGCATCAGGTCAAAGCGTTTGAGTTCGAGGTGCTGGACCCCGGTCAGCTTGATCGCCCCGGCGTTGTTGATCAGCGCATCGATACTGCCGAAATGCTCGTTGGCCTTGGCCAGCGCCTCATGTACGGCATCCTCTTCACGCACATCCACCTGCAAAGCCAACGCCTTGCCGCCTGCGGCTTCCACTTCTCGGGCCACGCTGAAAATCGTGCCCGGCAGCTTGGGGTGGGGTTCGGCACTTTTGGCGGCGATCACTATGTTGGCCCCATCGCGTGCGGCCCGCAGCGCGATCTCGCGGCCGATGCCGCGGCTGGCGCCGGTGATGAACAGGGTTTTGCCTTGCAATGACATGCTGACGCTCCTGATTGTTGTTATGTGAGCGGGTCGGCTCGACAAACAATGTAGACGAAGTCTTCAGGCGCGAACGATGAGGGGCGATTGGATTGGCTTCTGTGGGAGCGGGCTTGCTCGCGAATACGGTGGGTCAGTTACCGCAGATGCTGAATGTACTACCGCTTTCGCGAGCAAGCCCGCTCCCACAGGGGGGGCGGTGTAAACCAGAGTTTTAGAGGGACATCACTTCACGAATGTCTTTCGCCAACTCACGCACACGCTCTTCCTCGGTATCCCACGAGCACATGAAGCGTGCGCCGCCGTTGCCGATGAAGGTATAGAAACGCCAGCCCCTGGCGGTCAGTGCGGCGATGGCCGGCTCCGACAGTTGCAGGAACACGCCGTTGGCCTGCACCGGGAACATCAGTTCCACGCCCGGAATGTCGCTGACCAGCTCGGCCAGCAATTGCGCGCAACGGTTGGCGTGGCGGGCGTATTTGAGCCAGGCATCGTTTTCCAGGATTCCGACCCACGGTGCCGACAGGAAGCGCATCTTTGAAGCAAGCTGCCCGGCCTGTTTGCAGCGGTAATCGAAGTCTTCGGCCAGTTTGTGATTGAAGAACAGGATCGCCTCGCCCACCGCCATGCCGTTCTTGGTGCCGCCGAAGCACAACACGTCGACGCCGGCCTTCCAGGTCAGGTCAGCCGGGGAACAGCCGAGGAACGCGCAGGCGTTGGAGAAGCGTGCGCCGTCCATGTGCAGGTTCAGGCCGAGTTCCTTGCAGGTGGCGCTGATGGCGCGGATTTCGTCCGGGGTGTAGACGCTGCCGACTTCGGTGGCTTGGGTCAGGGTGACGACGCGGGGTTTCGGGTAATGGATGTCCTGGCGCTTGAGCGCGACCTCGCGGATCGATTCCGGGGTCAACTTGCCGTTTTCAGTGCGGGCGATCAGCAGTTTGGAACCGTTGGAGAAGAATTCCGGGGCGCCGCATTCGTCGGTTTCGACGTGGGCGGTTTCCGAGCAGATCACGCTGTGGTAACTCTGGCACAGCGACGAAAGGGCCAGGGAGTTGGCGGCGGTGCCGTTGAAGGCGAAAAACACTTCGCAGTCGGTTTCAAACAGTTTGCGGAAATCGTCGGAGGCGCGAGCGGTCCACTCGTCGTCACCGTAGGCGCGCTGGTGGCCGTGGTTGGCCTGTTCCATGGCCGCCCAGGCTTCAGGGCAGATGCCGGAATAGTTGTCGCTGGCGAATTGTTGGCTCTTGTCGGTCATGGCCTGTTTCCGTGGTCGAGATGCCTATGGTGAAGCGTCCCGTGGTCAATGAGGATGCGCACTGTACCCAAGATCGTCAGGTGGAGCGCACAGGATGTCGCTGTGGGGAACATACACAGTGGAAGGGCAATTATGCACGTGACATTGCACAAGACCATGCACAAGACCATGCACTTAAAGCAGCGCGACGGGGCACTGGATCTGCTCAAGTGGCTGGCGCTTTTGAGCATGGTGCTCGATCACCTGCGATATGTCGGTTATTCCGCCGATTGGCTGTATGTGCCGGGGCGCCTGGCGTTTCCGTGGTTCTGCCTGGCGATGGCGGCCAATCTGGCGCGCGTGCGGACTACGACGACCGGTGGCCAGTGGCGCTATCTGGGTTGGTTGTTGCTGTTTAGTGCGGTGAGTGAAATTCCCTGCCGAATGTACATTCCCAATCCCGACACCTTGAACGTGCTGCCCACCCTTGCCCTGGGCTTGCTGGTGGTTCGTGGCTGGCAGCAGCCGGTGCTTGCGTCGCGACTGCTGGTGGCGGGGGCGTTGCTGCTGGCGGCGTTTTTCTCCCAGCGATTGATGTTCGGTTTCTTTGGCGTCCTGTTGCCGCTGGCGATGCTGCTGGTAATGCAGCGACCGTGGTATTTCGCACTGTTGGCGGGGTTGGTGTGCCTGGCGGCCAATCAGTGGCAGGTGTTGTATTACGCCGTTCGATTGGGCAATCACGTGGCGATGGCGGCAGTCGCCACTTGTCTGATCGCGCCATGGCTCGGGCTGTTCTTGTTGCGACATGCAAAAGGCGTAAAAGCACCACCGATGCGGCGTTGGGCGTATGCGCTGTATCCCGTGCATTTCCTGCTGTTGCTGGCAGTGCGACAGGCTATCGCCTGACCCTGTGGGAGCGGGCTTGCTCGCGAAGAGGGAGTGTCAGGCGACATCCATGTTGCTGACACACCGCCTTCGCGAGCAAGCCCGCTCCCACAAGGGATCCATGCTGATTTGAGGTTTGTGTCTGGCATGCCATTTCCCGCCATGTCGTAAACGCACCTTTGCGTGGCGTCCATAGGCATTTGACCACTCGAAGCCGGTCATACCATCGCTATCAAAGGGCACTGCCGAAAAACCAGTGCCTCACCGAGACGAATGGCGCACAGCCGCCGCTGGGAGAGACGCGATGTTCAGCAAGCAAGACCAGATCCAGGGTTACGACGATGCACTGCTGGCGGCGATGAATGCCGAGGAGCAACGTCAGGAAGATCACATCGAGCTGATCGCGTCGGAGAACTACACCAGCAAACGCGTGATGGAAGCGCAAGGCAGCGGCCTGACCAACAAGTACGCCGAAGGTTATCCGGGCAAGCGCTACTACGGTGGCTGCGAGCACGTCGACAAGGTTGAAGCCCTGGCCATCGAACGCGCCAAGCAACTGTTCGGCGCCGATTACGCCAACGTCCAGCCGCACTCCGGTTCCTCGGCCAACAGCGCCGTGTACCTGGCCCTGCTGCAAGCCGGCGACACCATCCTCGGCATGAGCCTGGCCCACGGCGGTCACCTGACCCACGGCGCCAAAGTGTCGTCCTCGGGCAAGCTGTACAACGCCGTGCAGTACGGCATCGACACCAAGACCGGCCTGATCGACTACGACGAAGTCGAGCGCCTGGCCGTCGAGTGCAAGCCGAAGATGATCGTCGCCGGTTTCTCGGCCTACTCCAAGACCCTCGACTTCCCGCGCTTCCGCCAGATCGCCGATAAGGTCGGTGCCCTGCTGTTCGTCGACATGGCCCACGTCGCCGGTCTGGTCGCTGCCGGTCTGTACCCGAACCCGCTGCCTTACGCCGATGTGGTCACCACCACCACCCACAAGACCCTGCGCGGTCCGCGTGGCGGCCTGATCCTGGCCAAGGCCAACGAAGAAATCGAGAAGAAACTCAACGCCGCAGTGTTCCCCGGTGCCCAGGGCGGCCCGTTGATGCACGTGATCGCCGGTAAGGCGGTGTGCTTCAAGGAAGCGCTGGAGCCAGGCTTCAAGGCTTACCAGCAACAAGTGATCGACAACGCCCAAGCCATGGCCGGCGTATTTATCAAACGCGGCTACGATGTAGTGTCCGGCGGTACCGACAACCACCTGTTCCTGGTCAGCCTGATCCGTCAGGGCCTGACCGGCAAAGAGGCGGATGCAGCCCTCGGTCGCGCCCACATCACTGTGAACAAGAACGCTGTCCCGAACGATCCACAGTCGCCGTTCGTCACCTCCGGCCTGCGCATCGGCACCCCGGCGGTCACCACGCGCGGCTTCAAGGTGACCCAGTGCGTCACGCTGGCCGGCTGGATCTGCGACATCCTCGACAACCTCGGCGATGCCGATGTCGAGGCCAATGTCGCCGAGCAAGTGGCAGCGCTGTGCGCGGACTTCCCGGTTTATCGCTGAGTGCGGTTTTGGAGTAAATGACTATGCAACGCTACTCGGGCTTCGGCCTCTTCAAACACTCTCTCAGCCATCATGAAAACTGGCAGAAAATGTGGCGCACGCCGACCCCTAAAAAGGTCTACGACGTGGTCATCGTCGGCGGTGGCGGGCATGGTCTCGCCACGGCTTACTACCTGGCCAAGGAACACGGCATCACCAACGTGGCCGTGGTCGAGAAAGGCTGGCTGGGCGGCGGTAACACCGCACGCAACACCACGATCGTGCGTTCCAACTACCTGTGGGACGAGTCGGCGCACCTGTACGAGCACGCGATGAAACTGTGGGAAGGCCTGTCCCAGGACCTGAACTACAACGTGATGTTCTCCCAGCGCGGCGTCTACAACCTGTGCCACACCCTGCAGGACATCCGTGATTCCGAGCGTCGGGTCAGCGCCAACCGCCTCAATGGCGTAGACGGTGAACTGCTCGATGCCAAGCAAGTGGCCGACGAGATCCCGTACCTCGACTGCTCGAAAAACACCCGCTACCCGGTGATGGGCGCGACCGTCCAGCGTCGCGGCGGCGTGGCCCGTCACGATGCCGTGGCCTGGGGCTTTGCCCGTGCCGCCGATGCCCTCGGCGTGGACCTGATCCAGCAGACCGAAGTGATCGGTTTCCGCAAGGAAAACGGCGTGTGCATCGGTGTTGAAACCAACAAAGGCTTCATCGGCGCCAAGCGCGTCGGCGTGGTCACGGCCGGTAACTCCGGGCACATGGCCAAGCTCGCCGGTTTCCGTTTGCCAATCGAATCCCACCCGCTGCAAGCGCTGGTGTCCGAGCCGATCAAACCGATTATCGACAGCGTGATCATGTCCAACGCCGTGCACGGCTACATCAGCCAGTCCGACAAGGGCGACCTGGTGATCGGCGCCGGTATCGACGGCTACAACGGCTACGGCCAGCGTGGTTCGTACCCGGTGATCGAACACACCATCCAGGCCATCGTCGAGATGTTCCCGGTGCTGTCGCGCGTACGCATGAACCGTCAGTGGGGCGGCATCGTCGACACCACGCCGGATGCCTGCCCGATCATTTCGAAAACCCCGGTACCGAACATGTTCTTCAACTGCGGTTGGGGCACCGGCGGCTTCAAGGCTACACCTGGTTCGGGCAACGTGTTTGCCGCGAGCCTGGCCAAGGGTGAAATGCACCCATTGGCCGCACCTTTCTCCATCGACCGTTTCCACAACGGTGCGTTGATCGATGAACACGGCGCTGCTGCGGTTGCCCACTAACAGGAGAAATCCCCATGTTGCATATCTTCTGTCCTCACTGCGGCGAACTGCGCTCCGAAGAGGAATTCCATGCATCCGGCCAGGCGCACATCCCGCGCCCACTGGACCCGAACACCTGTACCGACGAGGAGTGGGGCGACTACATGTTCTTCCGCGACAACCCGCGCGGTCTGCACCACGAGCTGTGGGATCACGTCGCCGGTTGCCGTCAGTACTTCAACGTCACCCGCGACACCGTGACTTACGAGATTCTCGAAACCTACAAGATCGGCACCAAGCCACAATTCACCGACAAGACCGATAGCCCGAAAGCGGCCAGCACGGCTCTGGGAGAGAAGGTATGAGCCAGATCAATCGCCTGTCCAACGGCGGACGGATCGACCGCAACAAAGTCTTGAGCTTCACCTTCAACGGCCAGAACTACAAAGGCTTCGAAGGCGATTCCCTGGCCGCTGCACTGCTGGCCAACGGCGTCGACATCATCGGTCGCAGCTTCAAGTATTCCCGTCCGCGCGGCATCTTCGCCGCCGGTGCCGAAGAGCCGAACGCGGTGCTGCAGATCGGCGCCACCGAAGCCACGCAAATCCCGAACGTGCGCGCCACGCAACAGGCGCTGTATCAAGGCCTGGTCGCCACCAGCACCAACGGCTGGCCGAGCGTGAACAACGACATGATGGGGATTCTCGGCAAGGTCGGCGGCAAGCTGATGCCGCCGGGCTTCTACTACAAAACCTTCATGTACCCGCAATCGTTCTGGATGACTTACGAGAAGTACATCCGCAAGGCTGCCGGTCTTGGCCGCTCGCCGACCGAGAACGATCCGGACACCTACGACTACATGAACCAGCACTGCGACGTGCTGATCGTTGGCGCTGGCCCTGCTGGCCTGGCCGCTGCACTGGCGGCTGCGCGCAGCGGTGCCCGCGTGATCCTCGCCGATGAGCAGGAAGAGTTCGGCGGCAGCCTGCTCGATTCCCGCGAAAGCCTCGACGGCAAACCGGCGATGGAGTGGGTGGCCAGCGTCATCGACGAACTGAAGAACACCCCTGACGTGCTGCTGTTGCCGCGCGCCACCGTCAATGGCTATCACGACCACAACTTCCTGACCATTCACGAGCGCCTGACCGATCACCTCGGCGACCGCGCCCCGATTGGCCAGGTGCGTCAGCGTATTCACCGGGTTCGTGCCAAGCGTGTGGTGCTGGCGACCGGCGCTCACGAGCGTCCACTGGTCTACGGCAACAACGACGTACCGGGCAACATGCTCGCCGGCGCCATTTCGACCTACGTGCGTCGTTACGGCGTGGCACCGGGCAAAAAACTGGTGCTGTCGACTAACAACGACCACGCCTATCGCGTTGCCCTGGATTGGCTCGATGCCAGCCTGCAAGTGGTGGCCATCGCCGACGCCCGCAGCAATCCGCGTGGTGCGCTGGTGGAAGAAGCCCGCGCCAAAGGCATCCGCATCCTCACCGGCAGCGCCGTGATCGAGGCCCGTGGCAGCAAGCGTGTGACCGCTGCCCGTGTGGCCGCCATCGACGTCAAAGCCCACACCGTGACCAGCCCAGGCGAATGGCTTGAATGCGACGTGGTGGCCAGCTCCGGTGGCTACAGCCCGGTGGTTCACCTGGCTTCGCACCTGGGTGGCAAGCCGATCTGGCGCGAAGACATCCTCGGTTTCGTACCGGGCGAAGCACCGCAGAAACGCGTGTGCGTCGGTGGCATCAACGGCGTCTACGGCCTTGGCGATTCCCTGGCCGATGGTTTTGAAGGTGGTGTGCGCGCTGCTGCCGAAGCCGGCTTCCAATCGGTCGAAGGCGTACTGCCGAAAGCCCTGAGCCGTCTCGAAGAGCCGACCCTGGCGCTGTTCCAGGTGCCGCACGAAAAGAACACCGCACGGGCGCCGAAGCAATTCGTCGACCTGCAAAACGACGTCACCGCCGCCGCCATCGAACTGGCGACCCGCGAGGGCTTCGAATCGGTCGAGCACGTCAAGCGCTACACCGCCCTGGGCTTCGGCACCGATCAGGGCAAGCTCGGCAACGTCAACGGCCTGGCCATCGCCGCCCGCTCGCTGAACGTGACCATCCCGCAGATGGGCACCACCATGTTCCGCCCGAACTACACGCCGGTGACTTTCGGCGCCGTGGCCGGTCGTCACTGTGGGCACATCTTCGAGCCGGTGCGTTACACCGCACTGCATCAATGGCACCTGAAAAACGGCGCCGAATTCGAAGACGTCGGCCAGTGGAAACGTCCTTGGTACTTCCCGAAATCCGGTGAAGACCTGCACGCCGCGGTGAAGCGCGAATGCAAAGCCGTGCGCGACAGCGTCGGTCTGCTCGATGCTTCGACCCTGGGCAAGATCGATATCCAGGGCCCGGACGCCCGCGAGTTCCTCAACCGCGTCTACACCAACGCCTGGACCAAGCTCGATGTGGGCAAGGCGCGTTACGGCCTGATGTGCAAAGAAGACGGCATGGTGTTCGACGACGGCGTGACGGCTTGCCTGGCCGACAACCATTTCGTCATGACTACCACCACTGGCGGTGCGGCTCGTGTGCTGCAGTGGCTGGAGCTGTACCACCAGACCGAATGGCCGGACATGAAGGTGTACTTCACCTCCGTGACCGACCACTGGGCGACCATGACTCTGTCCGGGCCGAACAGCCGCAAGCTGCTCAGCGAAGTCACCGACATCGACTTGAGCAGCGAAGCCTTCCCGTTCATGACCTGGAAAGAAGGTCTGGTCGGCGGTGTGCCAGCGCGGGTGTTCCGGATTTCGTTTACCGGTGAACTGTCGTACGAAGTCAACGTGCAAGCCGACTATGCGATGGGCGTGCTGGAAAAAATCGTCGACGCCGGAAAGAAGTACAACCTGACGCCGTACGGCACTGAAACCATGCACGTGCTGCGGGCCGAGAAGGGCTTCATCATCGTCGGTCAGGACACTGACAGCTCGATGACCCCGGACGACCTGAATATGGGCTGGTGTGTCGGTCGCACCAAACCGTTCTCGTGGATCGGCTGGCGTGGCATGAACCGTGAAGACTGTGTGCGTGATCAGCGCAAACAGCTGGTTGGCCTGAAGCCGATCGATCCGACCAAATGGCTGCCGGAAGGTGCGCAACTGGTGTTCAACACCAAGCAAGCCATCCCGATGACCATGGTGGGTCACGTGACTTCCAGTTACTTGCACAACTCCTTGGGCTATTCGTTTGCCATGGGTGTGGTCAAGGGCGGGTTGCAGCGGATGGGCGAGCGAGTGTTCGCACCGCTGGCCGATGGCAGCGTGATCGAGGCGGAAATCGTTTCTTCGGTGTTCTTCGATCCGAAAGGCGAACGCCAGAACGTTTGATGGCTTCAAGACTTGTGAGTGGGCAATGACACCGAGTCGGCCCATTCGCGAGCAAGCCCGCTCCCACAGGGGAATGCGGTCGAATGTGGGAGCGGGCTTGCTCGCGAAGGCGGCGGAACAGCCACCACAAGGGCCGGAACCAACAGAATTCAGGAAAGGTGCTTTATGACCGCAGCCAATGTTTACCAACAACGCCCAACCTCCGGGGCCAAGGCCGAGTCGTCGCTGCATCACGCCGACCTCGCCAGCCTGGTGGGCAAGGGCCGCAAGAACGCCGGCGTGACCGTGCGTGAGAAAAAACTCCTCGGCCACCTGACCATCCGTGGCGATGGCCACGATGCCGCGTTTGCCGCGGGCGTGCACAAGGCCCTGGGCATTGAATTGCCGGGCGCGCTGAGCGTCATCGTCAAAGGCGAGACCAGTTTGCAATGGATGGGGCCGGATGAGTGGCTGCTGATCGTGCCGACCGGTGAAGAACTTGCCGCCGAACAAAAACTGCGCGAAGCACTGGGCGATCTGCACATTGCAATCGTCAATGTCAGCGGCGGCCAGCAACTCCTCGAACTGAGCGGCCCGAACGTGCGCCAGGTGCTGATGAAGTCCACCAGCTATGACGTGCACCCGAACAACTTCCCGGTGGGCAAAGCTGTCGGCACGGTGTTCGCCAAGTCGCAACTGATGATCCGTCACACCGCCGAAGACACCTGGGAACTGCTGATTCGCCGCAGCTTCTCGGATTACTGGTGGTTGTGGTTGCAGGATGCTTCTGCCGAATACGGCCTCAGCGTCCAGGCCTGAATCCCTGTAGCAGCTGCCGAAGGCTGCGTTCGACGACGAAGTCGTCGTCGAACCTGCGACGGCTTTCTTTCAGACTGATCCGGGATTCAGGTTTTACGACGGCTTCGCCGCCGAACGCAGCCTTCGGCAGCTGCTACTTTCGAACAGGAGTCACGCATTATGAGCCGCGCCCCAGACACATGGATTCTGACCGCCGACTGCCCCAGTGTGCTCGGCACCGTGGACGCGGTGACCCGCTTTCTGTTCGAGCAGGGATGCTACGTCACTGAACACCACTCCTTCGATGACCGGCTCTCGGGCCGTTTCTTCATTCGCGTGGAATTTCGCCAACCCGATGGTTTCGACGAACAGTCGTTCCGCGCGGGGCTGGCCGAGCGTGGCGAAGCCTTCGGCATGATCTTCGAACTGACTGCGCCGAACTACCGGCCAAAAGTGGTGATCATGGTTTCCAAGGCCGACCACTGCCTCAACGACTTGCTCTATCGCCAACGCATCGGCCAATTGTCGATGGACGTCGCCGCCGTGGTCTCCAACCACCCGGACCTCAAGCCACTCGCCGACTGGCACCAGATTCCCTACTACCACTTCCCGCTGGACCCGAACGACAAGCCGTCCCAGGAACGTCAGGTATGGCAGGTCATCGAAGAGTCCGGTGCGGAACTGGTGATCCTTGCGCGCTACATGCAAGTGCTGTCGCCGGAGTTGTGCCGCAAGCTCGATGGCAAGGCGATCAACATCCATCACTCCCTGCTGCCCGGATTCAAGGGCGCCAAGCCCTATCACCAGGCCTACAACAAGGGCGTGAAACTGGTCGGTGCCACCGCGCATTACATCAACAACGATCTCGACGAAGGCCCGATCATTGCCCAGGGTGTGGAAGCAGTGGACCACAGCCATTACCCGGAAGATTTGATCGCCAAGGGGCGGGATATCGAAGGGCTGACGCTGGCGCGGGCCGTGGGGTATCACATTGAACGTAGAGTTTTCCTGAACGCCAACAGAACAGTTGTGCTTTGACGGACGCTTTCGCTGGCAAGCCAGCTCCTACAGTTGATCGCGCGTCTCTGTAGGAGCTGGCTTGCCAGCGAAGGCGGCATAACAGACAACACAAGACACACAGGCAATAACCCGAGCACTTAACGCGCTGCCTGCCTGGGCAACGCGGTTCCATAAAAACAACAGCGAGGTGAAAGCATGTCTGGCAATCGTGGTGTGGTGTATCTCGGCGCTGGCAAGGTCGAAGTACAGAAGATTGACTATCCGAAAATGCAGGACCCGCGTGGCAGGAAGATAAACCACGCCGTCATCCTGCGTGTGGTTTCCACCAATATCTGTGGTTCCGACCAGCACATGGTGCGCGGTCGTACCACCGCTCAAACCGGCCTGGTGCTGGGTCACGAGATCACCGGTGAAGTGATCGAGAAGGGCAGTGACGTCGAGAACCTGCAAATCGGCGACCTGGTCTCGGTACCGTTCAACGTGGCTTGCGGGCGCTGCCGTTCCTGCAAGGAAATGCACACCGGCGTGTGCCTGAGCGTCAACCCGGCACGTCCGGGCGGTGCTTATGGTTACGTCGACATGGGCGACTGGACCGGTGGCCAGGCCGAATACGCCATGGTGCCGTACGCCGACTTCAACCTGCTGAAACTGCCGGATCGCGACCGGGCCATGGAAAAAATCCGCGACCTGACCTGCCTCTCCGACATCCTGCCAACCGGTTACCACGGCGCCGTAACTGCCGGTGTAGGCCCGGGCAGCACCGTGTATATCGCGGGCGCCGGCCCGGTCGGCCTGGCCGCTGCCGCTTCGGCTCGCCTGCTGGGTGCTGCCGTGGTGATTGTCGGTGACGTCAACACCATCCGCCTGGCCCACGCCAAGGCCCAGGGTTTCGAAATCGCCGACCTGTCCCTGGATACACCACTGCACGAACAGATCGCTGCACTGCTCGGCGAACCGGAAGTTGACTGCGCCATCGACGCCGTTGGCTTCGAAGCCCGTGGCCATGGCCATGACGGCGTGAAACACGAAGCCCCGGCCACCGTACTCAACTCGCTGATGGGCGTGGTGCGTGTGGCAGGCAAGATCGGCATCCCTGGCCTCTACGTGACCGAAGACCCGGGCGCTGTCGACGCTGCCGCGAAAATGGGCAGCCTGAGCATCCGCTTCGGCCTGGGCTGGGCCAAATCCCACAGCTTCCACACCGGCCAGACCCCAGTGATGAAGTACAACCGCGCGCTCATGCAAGCGATCATGTGGGACCGTATCAACATCGCCGAAGTGGTGGGCGTTCAGGTGATCAGCCTGGATCAGGCACCGCAGGGGTATGGCGAGTTCGATGCGGGCGTGCCGAAGAAGTTTGTGATTGATCCGCATAAGATGTTTAGTGCGGCGTAAGGGCGTTTGATGTAAGAGAAGGGCGACGTGATGTCGCCCTTCTGATTTACTTGGTCAACTCTGAGTAAAGGCATTGTTAAGTGCCTTGAGGATGGTGCTACTGGCCCCACCGAAGCGCATTTATCTGCCTTGTCATATTATCAATCTTAATTAGTAGGTTTCTGTCGTTTGGAAATATTCCCGAAAGTTCCAGAAGTCCCCGACGGTTTTCCCACAATGTATCAATTTGGGACGAGTCGACTAGTCCTCGTTGATCCATAAAGTAACTCGGAGGGGGTGGGACTGACGCGGCCAAGGGAGTTACACCGTTCCCTGGGGAAAAAGATGGCGGCTCCCGATGAAATTCGTTTCGGGAATAGGGTGCTGGAGCTTCGTACTCCTGTGAAGCCCTACTGCCAGAAACATTCGCAGGAGTTTCGTCTGAATAAGCAGTTGGCGGCTCAACAGACTCCCGGTTACCTGTAGTGGGTACGGAGCTTTCGGGTGATGAGGTCGCAGCCTCATAAGTCTGATTGGCACGCGTTGCGCGCGATGATTGTCTGAATCCAAGCTTTCTTCCTATAAATTTCAGCTTCCCCATGAACCCTGCACGCCCGGTCGGATCCATCCGATTCACCGGATCCCCCACGCAATACGCATACGCATTCAGCCCACCCTTCCCAAATGGACTCCAACTGTCCGGGCTGTTAAATCGCATCAACACCGGGTTAAACGCCCGATACCCGTTCCCCAGCAAATAACACCCCGTCACCGGATCAGGCCGTTCGCCATTGAAGCCGAGCAGGCTGAGTAAGCCATTCTCCGGTGGGCGATGACCATAGGGTGAGTAGGCGAGAGGATTGAGACGAGTCGCGTCGAGTACGTTCAACACTGAACGCTGTTGATCGGTGGCAAGCAAGCGCGTGTCCACCACACCGCTCTGACGCTGCTGCTGAGCCAATAGTTGATCGTCGTGCTGCATGATCGAGCGCTGCACCGCGCCTTGAATTTCGGTGGTCAGACGATCTTTCAGGTAAAAGCGCCGGGTGGTGCCATGCGCAGAGGGAGTGCAATCAATCAGCCGATCCAGCGGATCGTAGTGGTAGCGGCAGAGCAACGTTTCGCGATTGGGCAGCATGGCCAGATTTCCTGAATGAGTGCTTCGATCCAGGGTTTTACTGTGGCGCAATCGGTCAGGGCTGCCTACTAGCAGAACTGATAGTTCGAACGGACGCAGGCGCGTTCACGTTCCTTGGGAGCCAGACCCCGGTGATGAAGTACAACCGCCAGCTGATGCAGGCGATCATGTGGGACCGTATAAACATCGCCGAGGTGGTGGGCGTTCAGGTGATCAGCCTGGATCAGGCACCACAGGGTTATGGCGAGTTCGATGCCGGCGTGCCGAAGAAGTTTGGGCGGTGTATCCACTTTGTGGCGAGGGAGCTTGCTCCCGCTGGGCTGCGAAGCGGCCCTGAATCATGAGCGTGGGGTCTATCAGTTATACCGTGGTGGGTGGTTTGCGACGGCTGCGCCGCCGAGCGGGAGCAAGCTCCCTCGCCACAAAAGCACACTCGCAAAAGCGGATCAGTGTTTTCACAGTGCGGCCAACGCCCCTTGGTACAGCACCGGCCCTGTCGGTTGCCCGGTCGGTGAGCCGCCCTTCGGTTCAAGGCTGACCGCCAGCGCAATCGGCTTGCCGATCAGCGCTTTCTGCGTCTCGCTCAATGCGACCCTGCCTTTGCCTCCCGTCGGAATCACGCCGAGGGAAATCGGCTTGCCGTCCGCCGGAATCGCCCACAGCTCCAGACTTTGTCCGGGTTCGACTGCCGCCAGCGTCAGCGGCTCGACTTGAAGGTAATTCTCGTGGGCCTGTACGCGCATCGCGGGTTGCGCGTCGGCGTTGACCAGTGTGGCGCTGTAGCGGGCGTCGTCGGGGAGGTAGAGCACGCCGAGAGTCACTGCGATCAGCAGCGAGCAAACCGCCGCCGTTACTCGTAGCCAATTCCAGAACGGACGCTTCTCTGGCACGTGCAGCACTTGCGGTTCGATCCGCGCGGTAATGCCTTGCCAGACGCGATCCGGCACCGGCTGCTCCGGCAGGGCTTGGGTCAGGCTGAGCAGGCTTTCCTGCCACTGTGCCAGTTCTGCGCGCAAGGCCGCATCTTCCAGCAACAGCTGATCGAAACGCCGGCGCGCGGTAGCGGGCATCAGGCCAATGGCATAGTCGGCGGCGAGGGCGCGACGCAGGGTCGGGGTTCGATAGTTCATGATTCAAGGCACCTGCGCAGACGCTCCATGCCGCGGCGGATCCAGGACTTCACCGAGCCCAGCGGCGCGGCCAGGTGTTCGGCCAGCTCGGAGCACGACAGTCCCTGGAAATAGGCGACGGTAATCGACTGGCGCTGCATGCCTTCGAGGCTGTCCAGGCAGCGGTTCAAGGCGCTGGCTTCACGGGCACTGTCCAGTTGCTCGTGAGCCGATGGGCTTTCATCCACGAGCATCTGTTCTTCGAGATCGCTCAATGGCCGATCGCGGTGTTTGCGCAACTGGTCGATGGCCTGATGACGGGTGATGTTGATCATCCAGGTCAGCGGCGCCGACAGATGCGCTTCGTAGCGCGATGCATTGTTCCAGATGCGCACGAAGCTCTCTTGCAGTACCTCTTCAGCCAGGTCCGGCCGGCCCATGAAGCGCAGCGCTACCCCATGCAGGCGCGGGCCGACACTGCGGTACAGCGTCTCGAACGCGCGGCGGTCGCCCAGTGAACACTGGGCCAGCAGTTGCCTGAGCTGATCGGCTTCGACGATGGGAATGGCGGTTCTCCCGGAAAGTGGGGCAGGGTGCCAGTAGCAGGCAGAGGTTAGTTCACAGCGTGCGGTTGTTCCATTCACGGTGAACACCTCGGGCGGACCGCCGCCCCCGATGCGCGAGGGCGGCGGCACGGCTCAGCTTTTCGGCATCAGCACCTTGTCGATGACCTGAATGACCCCATTGGACTGGTACACATCGTAGGTGGTGATGTCAGCGACATCACCCTTTTCGTCCTTGATGGTGATGTTGTGCGGGCCGTTCATCATTGCCCACAGTTTGCCGCCGGCAACTGTGGTCAGTTCGGCCTTGCCGCCACCGGCCCTGATCTTCTCGGCCAGGGTCATCATGTCGAGTTTTCCGGCGACCACGTGGTAGGTGAGGATGTGGGCCAATGTGGCCTTGTTGGCCGGTTTGAGCAGGGTGTCGACGGTGCCCGCGGGCAGGGCGGTGAAGGCCGAATTGACCGGGGCGAACACGGTGAACGGGCCTTTGCCCTTGAGGGTGTCAACCAGGCCGGCGGCTTTTACCGCGGCGACCAGGGTGGTGTGATCGGCGGAGTTCACTGCGTTATCGACGATGTCCTTGCTTGGCAGCATGGTCTGGCCGCCGACCGTGACGGTGTCGTGGCCCATGTCCGCCGCTTGCACGGTGTTCAAGGCGAGTCCGCCACCAAGGGCCAGGGTCAGCAGGCTGGCAATCAATGGCGTTTTGATCGAAGTGCGTTTCATGGTGATGATCCTTGTGATGGGAATCGGCCAGGAGTGTCTGTCCGTGCTTGATATACGTGCGTGGTGGCAGGCTGGATGCAGTGCGTGGGGTTTTTTTTCCTGTAGGAGCGAGCTTGCTCGCGATGGAGGTTAACGAAGACGGGGACTGCCTGGATAAACGCAGTGCCCTGGAGTTCATCGCGAGCAAGCTCGCTCCTACAATGGAGGGCGGGAACAATGTCGGGGGATATCAGTCAAACGCACAGTTTTGCGCCGCCCATTGCCGGGCGGTGTTCATAGAGGATGTCTGAATGAAGATTTCACGCGGTTTTGCCCTGGCATCGCTCTTGACCCTGGCGGTCAGCCCGGCCTTTGCACAGTTCAACCTGAGCGATGCGGCCAATGCCATTTCCGGCATGAAGGGCGGCAATGCGGCGACCGATGCCGCGCCGACCTCGGAGACAGCAGACCTGCTGAGCACCCTCAGTCAATTGAACATCACCCCACAGCAAGCCCTCGGTGGTGCGGGGGCGATGCTGGGGCTGGCGAAGAATCAGTTGAGTTCGAACGACTACTCGGAACTGGCCAAAAGCGTGCCGGGCATCGACATGCTCTCGGGCGGCGGTGAGTTGGGTGCGCTGGCCGGTCTGCTTGGCTCCAGCGGCAAAGCTGCAGGGCTGAATAACGCCCTGGGCAACGTCAAGAACACCGATGACCTGAACAACGCCTTCAGCGCCCTGGGCATGGACAGCGGCATGATCGGCCTGTTTACCCCGGTGCTCCTGCAATACCTCGGTCAGCAGGGCGTCGGCGGTTCGCTGCTGAGCAGCCTGGGCGGGATCTGGGGTGGCGGCACCGGTAGTTGATTCAGCGGCGCTCGGCGCGCAAGGCGTCAATGCGCTGATCCTTCTCGATCCAGAGCTGGTTGACCCAGTTCTGGATTTTTTCGCGAAACAGCGGATCGTTTTCGTAATCGCCCTGCCACAGCGCCGGGTCGAGTTCGCGGGTCCGGATATCGATGATGACCCTTGGTACATTGCCGCTGATCAAGTCCCAGAACCCCGGAATCTTCTGCTGCGGGTAAACCACCGTCACATCGAGAATCGCGTCCAGTTGTTCACCCATTGCCGCCAGCACGAATGCCACTCCGCCGGCCTTGGGTTTGAGCAGGTGAGTGAATGGCGACTGCTGTTGAGCGCTTTTCGCTGCGGTGAAGCGCGTACCTTCCAGATAGTTGACCACCGTCACCGGCTGGCGCTTGAACAGTTCGCAGGCCTGTTTGGTGATCTCCAGATCCTTGCCAGCCAGTTCCGGATGCCTGGCCAGGAACGCTTTGCTGTAGCGCTTCATGAACGGGTAATCCAGCGCCCACCACGCCAGGCCCAGGAAGGGCACCCAGATCAGCTCTTTCTTGAGGAAGAATTTGAAGAACGGCGTCCGCCGGTTCAGCGTCTGGATCAACGCCGGGATGTCGACCCAGGATTGATGGTTGCTGATCACCAGATACGAAGTATCGCGACGCAGATCGTCACCGCCACGAATGTCCCATTGGGTGGGGATACACAGGCGGAAGATCAGCTTGTCGATCTCGGACCAGGTCTCGGCAATCCACATCACCGACCATGAGGCGTAATCGCGAATACGGCCAGGCAGGACCAGTTTGAGCAGGGCAAACACCATCAATGGTCCGATCAGGACCAGGGTGTTGAGCAGAAGCAGCAGGGTGACGAAACAGCCGGTGAGCAGACGGCGCATAGGCAACTCTTGGAAGCGTTTGGGCGCGCCATGATAAGCAGCTTGGGGCGACAGGCCAAATCGGCTGATGACGAATGTTTCACCTTCGCATGGCTATGCTCGACGCTGAAGTTGTATTGAATATGCTGGCCTCTTCGCGGGCAAGCCCGCTCCCACAGTGTTCGTGTCGAGTGCGAAACCTGCGAACAATGCAAAAACCTGTGGGAGCTGGCTTGCCTGCGAAGCGATCTCAGGGGCGAACGAATGGCTCAGCGACTGTCTAAAACCGCGCACCCGACGCCCCCATTTTCCAAGGAAGCCCTAGACGTGAAATCCCTCCTTGCACTGCTTTCCCTCATCGCCCTGCCGGCCCTGGCCGCCGAACCGACCCTCTATGGGCGTTACGAATACATCGCCCTGCCGGAAATCGGCGGAGAAGTGCTCAAGGCGAAAATGGACACCGGCGCACTGACCGCGTCGCTGTCGGCCAAGGACATCGAAACCTTCAAGCGTGACGGCGAAGACTGGGTGCGTTTCCGCCTCGGCACCAAGAATGCGGGCAACCAGGTCTACGAACACAAGATTGCCCGGATCAGCAAGATCAAAACTCGCTCCGAAGAGGAAGAAGATGACAGCGAAGTCATCGCTCCCTCGAAGCGTCCAGTGGTCGATCTGGAGCTGTGCCTGGGCAGCGTCAAGCGCACCGTGGAGGTCAATCTCACCGACCGCAGCAGCTTCAACTACCCGTTGCTGATCGGCGCCAAGGCGTTGCGCGAGTTCGGTGCGGCGGTGAACCCGGCGCGGCGTTTTACGGCGGATAAGCCGGATTGCTGATTGGTGTTGTAAAGCCAAATTTGATTGATCGTAGAGAATAAGTTTACGAGCTTCGTACATCGGTGTTCTGACTGGACAATGCATTATCGGCGTTTGAAGTACGGGCTGCTTTTTTAGGGAGTAGATTTTTTGCAGTTTTAATATTTTTATTGAATTCAACTGATTTGGCTAGCTCGATAGCTAGTTTGTGTTTTGGCACATCCATAATTTGAGCATGCGTGAGAACTCTATGGTGTGATGTTAGCTCTTGTAGTTTATTGGATAGTGTTGATGACACTTCCATACTGTAAAGGTGTTGCTTGATAGTGTCGTAGATGGGGCTACTGTCCGCGTTGATTGCTCCGATGTATTGAGTAATCTTGTTTTTTGAAGTTTTTTCCAAGTTGATCGGTTGTAATGTTGCAGGCTTCAGACTATCTACGATAACGTTTTTACCGTAGTTAAGTTGCGCGCCATTCAAGATGTTATCGATGTTTTGCTTATGGAATTTACTTGGGTGCCTGACGCCGATGAGGTTTTTTGCTCCTTTGAAAAGGCTGCCTAGAAAGGAATGGCCCGTCGGATCTACCCGATTGCCTGGGTCCCCTCCACAATACGCATAAGCATTCACCCCACCCTCCCCAAACGGACTCCAACTATCCGGACTGTTAAACCGCATCAACACCGGATTGAACTGCCGATAACCATTGCCCAAATGATAATGCCCGGTCACCGGGTCCGGCCGTTCGCCGTTGAACCCGAGCAAACTGAGCAAACCGCTTTCCGCCGAACGATGGCCGAAGGGTGTGTAGGCGAGGGGATTGGGTTGAGCGGCGTCCAGGGCGTTGAGTATCGAGCGTTGTTGGTCGGTAGCCAGCAGTGTGGTGCTCACCTTGGTGTCGAGGTGATTTTGCTGGGCCAGCAACTGGTCGTCGTGCTGAAGGATGCTCCACCTAGCGAAGCCCTGAATTTCAGTGGCCAGTCGGTCTTTGCAATGAAAACGCTGAATGACGGGTTGCTCTAGTACCGTGCAGCCATTCTGGCGATCCAGTGGGTCGTAGTGGTAGCGACACAGTACGGTGTCACGGGATGTATTGGGCATGGACTGAACTCCGTGCAAGGTCCGGATGGCAGGACCTTGAGCATCGGAGTTTTTTCAGGGGCTGCCTACTAGCAGAACTGATAGTGGCCGCTTCAAACCTTCGGCATCGTCGCAATCATCGAAGCCCTCTGACTCACCTCGAAATACCACCCCGCCAACTGCGGGTTAGCCTCGCGCCAATCCAGATCCGGATGGCGCAGGTCCAGATATCCCAACGCACACGCCACGCTGATCGCCGCCACATCGAAGTGGCAGGTCAGTTCGGCAATGGCGTCTTTCTCCAGCAGCGCCAAGCTGCGGCGGATTTTGTCGCGCTGGCCGTCGAGCCATTCGTCCCAGTGTTTCTCCGGCGCGCGCAGGGCGACTTCGTAACGCACCAGCACGGCCGCGTCCATGATCCCGTCGGCCAGCGACGCGAGGGTCAGGCGCCGCCAGCGCGCCGAGCCTTCGCGGGGAATCAGCGGGTTGCCGACGTGCTGATGATCGAGGTAATCGAGGATTACCCGGCTGTCGTGGATGATGTTGCCGTCGGCCAGGCGCAGGGCCGGGATTTTGCTCAGGGGGTTGTCGTCGATCAGGGTCAGGTCCGGGTTGACCGGGGTGAGTACGCTGGTTTGCAACGCCACGCGGTTCTGTTGACCGGTTTCGTGCAACAGCACCATGACTTTGCGAACGAAGGGGGAGAGCGGGTTGTGGTACAGGGTCATGCTCGGGGCGGACATGGCGACGTCTCGGTCGGTGGCGGTGTCGAGCAGCATAGCGCGTTGACTTGATAGCTCAAGACCACAAAAAACACAGATCCTCTGTGGGAGCGGGCTTGCTCGCGAAAGCGGTGTATCAGTCGCATCAGATGTTGCCTGACAATCCGCCTTCGCGAGCAAGCCCGCTCCCACAGGGTTTAGCGGCGTTGCAGCAGACCGCGCAAGGCAAGGACAGCCGGGATGCCCAGGCCAACCCAACTCAGGGCGTCCCAAACGCCATCCCCCAGCAGCGCGGAAAACAGCCCGGCTGCGCTGAACAGGGCGATTACCGTGGGCGTCGAGAAGACCTTCCAGAAGTTCGACTGCCGGGGTTTCATGCCACGCTCTCCGCTTTTTCCAGCACTGGCCTGGCAGCCTTGCGCCGCACCACCCACAGGTAGACCCCGCTACCGAGCACGATGATGGTCAGCACATCCAGGGTCGCCCAGAGGATCTTCATTGGCATGCCGCCGTAGTCACCGAAGTGCAGCGGCTGCGACATGCCCATGGCGTCCATGTACCACGGTCGTTCGGCCACGGCAGTGACTTGCAGGGTGCTGGCGTCGATCAGTACCGGGGTTAACAAGTGCGAGGTCAGGTGCGTGCTGCCTTTCATGAACACGGCGTAATGGTGCTCACTGGAAAACCGCGTGCCGGGGAAGGCGATGAAGTCCGGTTGCATGTCTGGCGCCACCTCCCCGGCGATGTCGAGCAAACCAGTGGCCGGTGCCAATTGCGTCAGCGGTGGCGCATCGCGGTACGGCGCGACCATCGCGCTCAGGCTGTCGTTGCGCCAGGCGGCAATAATCAGGTCGGTGCAGGCACTGATCACGCCGGTCACGCCGACCACCAGGGCCCAGGTCAACGTCACCACACCGATCAGGTTATGCAGGTCGAGCCAGCGCAGGCGCGTGGATTTGTCCTGGCGCACAGTGGCGAATTTCAAGCGACGCATGAACGGCAGGTACAACACCGTGCCGGAAACGATCGCCACCACGAACAATATCCCCATGAACGCCAGCAGCAGCTTTCCCGGCAGCCCCGCAAACATATCCACGTGCAGGCGCAGCATGGTCATCATGAAGCCGCCGTTGGCGGATGGCGTTTCCAGCGCTTCGCCGGTACGCGCGTCGAGCATGAAGGTGTGAGACGAATTCGGCTCGGTGCCTGCGGTCGCGGCCATGATGGTCAGCACGGCGTTGGGCTCATCGTCCTCGAAGCCGAAATACTGCATGACTTCACCGGGACGGTGTTTCTCGGCCGCTTCTACCAACTGCTGCAAATTCAGGTGCGGGGTGTCCGCCGGCATTTCCTTCACTTCAGGTGCATCGCCCAGCAAGCGGTCGATCTCGTGATGAAAGATCAACGGCAGGCCGGTCAGTGCCAGCAGTAACAGGAACACCGTGCAAATCAGGCTGGTCCAGGTATGAACCGCGGACCAGCGGCGAATTATTTTACTTTTCATTTCATAGCCTTCGGAAAAACCAAAGCCGTCCACAAAGGACGGCCTGGTCATTGGGCGTGCCGGCTCAAACCATTACCACTTGTACGTTGCACTGGCGACGACACTGCGTTGGTCGCCGTAGTAGCAGTAGAAGCTGTCGCAAGTCGCGATGTAGTCCTTGTCGAACAGGTTGGTCGCGTTAACGGCCAGCGAAGCGCCTTTGAGGCTGTTGTCCAGGCGACCGAGGTCGTAGTGAACCACTGCGTCGAACACCGTGTAGGCGCCGGCCTTGCCCAGCCAGGTGTTGGCCTGGTCGCCGTAGGTGTTGCCGGTGTAGCGCGCGCCGGCGCCGATGCCGAAGCCGTCCAGCACGCCGTTGTGCCAGGTGTAGTCGCCCCACACCGACGCTTGCTGGTTAGGCATCAGTTGCAGGCGATTACCCTTGTAAATGCCATCTTGCACTTCGGATTTGGCCAGGGTGTACGCAGCGGTGACCTTGAGGTTTTCGGTCACGTCGGAAACGGCTTCCAGCTCCAGGCCTTTGACTTTCACTTCGCCGGTCTGGCTGGTGACTGTCACGTTGCCCACGTTGTGGGTGACGGAAACGTTTTTCTGGGTCAGGTCATACACAGCCGCCGTCAGCAGCGTGTTGCTGCCCGGTGGCTGGTACTTGATACCCAGTTCCCATTGCTTGCCTTCGGTCGGCTTGAACGACTCGGTCGGCGAGGCGACGGCATTGCTGGTCGGCTGGAACGATTCGGCGTAGGACAGGTAGGGCACGAAGCCCGAGTCGAACACGTAGCTGATCGCCGCGTTGCCGCTGAAGTTCTTGTCGCGTTCGGTGTTGGTGGCATCGCCCTTGTTGAAGAACGTGGTTCCGGTGTGGACCCAGTCTTCACGACCACCGAGGGTCAGGCGCCATTGGTCGAGGGCCATCTGGTCCTGGATGTACAGGCCGGTCTGCTGGGTCTTCTGTTCGTAGTCGTAGAACGCCGTGGAGCGTGGCGGACGGGTGATTGGCAAACCATAAATCGGATTGTTGACGTTGATGCCCGGCGCGGTACCGAAGATCGACAGGTAGTTGGTGGTGTTGCGCTGGTGGTCCAGGCCGATCAGCAAGGTGTGACTGACGTCACCAGTGACGAAGTCGCCCTGGAAGTTGTTGTCCACGGCGAATTGGGCGATGTCTTCGTCGACATTGGAGGTGCCGCGGCCGGTGTTGCCTTGATCGTCGACGACAAACCCGAGGTTGGCAAGGTCAGGGTTGTAGCTGTTGACGGTCACGGCCTGGAACGACAGCTCCGACTTGGTGTAGCGCAGGTTCTGCCGGAACTGCCAGACATCGTTCAGGCGATGTTCGAAGGCATAACCCAGCGCGTAGTAGGTGCGGTCGTAGAAGTCGTAGTTCGGATCACCCAGGTTCTTGTGGTGGGAAATCTCGCCGAACGGCATGTCGATCTTGGTGCCCTGGATCGGATAGAACTGACTGGTGATACCGGTATCGTCACGGGTGAATTGCGTGAGCAGGGTGAACCTGGTGTCTTCGTCGATGTTCCAGGTCAGGCTCGGCGCAATGTTGTAGCGCTTGTCATCGATGTGATCGATGGGCGTGCCGCCGTCGCGCAGCACGCCGCTGATGCTGTACAGGAACTGGCCTTCGTCGTCGATCTTGCCGGTGCTGGCGAAGTTGATCTGGCGATGGTTGTCGCTGCCGTATTGCAACTGGATCTCGCTACTGGCTTCGGCGCTTGGGCGACGGCTGACCATGTCCAGCAGGCCGCCCGGCGGGGTCTGGCCGTACACGGACGAGGCCGGGCCGCGCAACAGCGCCAGGCGGTCGAGGTTCCAGGTTTCCTGTTTCGGGTTGGAGTACACACCTTTTGGCAGTGGCAGGCCGTCGAGGAATTGAGTCGGTTCGAAACCCCGCACGCGCAACCAGTCGGCGCGGGTGTCGCTGCCGAAGCTGCTGGCGGTGATGCCCGGCAGGTAGCGCACGGCATCATCGAGGGTGTGTACGTTGCGGTCGTCCATCTGTTGGCGAGTGACGACCGAAATCGAACGCGGCACTTCGACCAGCGCGGTGTCGGTCTTGGTGCCGGCGGCGGTGCGCTTGGCCGTGTAGCCTTGCACCGGGCCCCAGGCACTTTCAGAGTCTTCCACGCCGATCACGCTGGTTGCCGGCAGGGCCATCACGTCTTCGGGCACGGCTACCAGGCTGTAGGTGCCCGCACTGCTTTGCTCCAGTTGCAGGCCAGTGCCACGCAGGGCTTCACGCAGAGCATCGGCCGCGTCGAACTGGCCTTTGACCGGCGCCGAGGTCTTGCCTGCCGCCAGAGATGGATTCAACGACAGGGCCAAACCGGCCTGGCTGGCGATCTGGTTCAGGGTGTTGACCAGTGGTGCGGCCGGCAGGTTGTAGGCGCGGACGCTGGACGCCTGTTCAGCGGCGACCAGTTGGCTGCTGGCCAAAGGGGTACAAAGGGCAATGGCGACCGCCAGCAAACTGCGGCGTATCAGGGAGTCTAGCGAACGGGGCATACAGCGGCTCCTGAATGGAAATATTTCTCAATTGCCTGTGTGCCGAACGAAAATCAAAAAGTGATAGGGCAGGATGAAAATTATTTCGATTCAGTATTCGCTTTTGTAGGAGCTGGCTTGCCAGCGATGCCCTCAAAAGCACTGCAACTATCCAGTGGATACGCGTTATCGTTGACGACATTCGCTGGCAAGCCAGCTCCTACAGACGACGGTGCCTATGCTCGCTCAGGGCTTGGTATCGGCCTTGGCCACCACCTTCACCCACCATTGCGTGTGCTGTTCAATCTGCACAGGCAAGGTCGGCAACAGGGCATTGAGCGCCAGGTCGGTGTCGCGCAGCGGGAAGCTGCCGGTGATGCGCAGGTCGGCCACTTGCGGCGCGACCCCGACGTAACCGGGTCGATAGCGGCCGATTTCATGCACCAGATCTTCCAGTCGCGTGTTGTCCACCACCAGCATGCCGCGGGTCCAGGCATCCGCGCCGAGGTTGACGGCCAGAATCGGACCCAGGCCATTGTCGCGGATCAGCACCTGCTGGCCTTCGCGCAGAATCTGTTCGTCAGGGCTGGACTCAGGGTGAACCGCCACCGCCGACTGCAACACGCTCAGGCGCGTGCCTTGTTCTTCGCGCTTGACCAGAAACCGCGTACCCAGCGCGCGCATGCTGCCTTCACGGGTTTCGACGATGAATGGCCGGGGATCGCCATGGCCGGTTTCAACGAGGATTTCGCCTTCCTGAAGCACGATGCGTCGCTGCTTTTCATCGAAGCGCACATCCAGGGCACTGTGGGTGTTGAGATTGATCAGCGTGCCATCGGCCAGGCGCAGGGTGCGCTGCTCGCCCACGGCGGTGCGCTGGTCGGCCAACCAATAGTCGATCGGCAGGTAACGTTCCCCGGCGAACAGGGCCAGGCCGATCACGGCAACGACACTGGCGACACTGTTGCCGAGCTTGCGCATCCGCCGGCGAATGCCTTCGCGCGATTGCAGCAGGGCAGTGCGGGCCGGGCCGCTGGCCACGCTGAAACGCTGGTCGAGCATGCCTAACTGGCGCCATGCGCGGGCGTGCTCTTCGTGGGCTGCGTGCCATTTGGCGAACTCTTCGCGCTCTATCGGGTTGGCGCAATCCATGGACAACTGCCAGGCAATCGCCGCGTCCAGTACGTTGGCCGATACCGGTTTGGAACTGACCGGGTTCATGTCGGCTCACCGTACAGCGCGATGTAGCACTGGCGAATACCTTGGGCCAGGTACTGGCGCACCCGCGGCACAGACACCCCCAGGCGCTCGGCGATTTCCGCATGGCCGAGGCCGTCGAGACGGTTGTAGAGAAACGCCGCCCGGGCCTTGCTGGAAAGCTTGCCGAGCAAACGGTCGATGTTTTTCAGGTCTTCGAGGATCATTTGCTGTTCTTCCGCCGACGGTTGTTCGGCTTCGGGAATCAGCATCAGCTCGGTGAGGTAGGCCTGTTCCAGCGCGGCGCGACGGAAGTAATCGAACAGCAAGCCCTTGGCAATCGCCACCAGAAACGCCCGCGGCTCGCGCGGTTCCTTCAGTTCCTCACGGCCCAGCAAGCGCACGAAAGTGTCCTGGCTCAGGTCTTCGGCCCGCTGCGGGCAGGCGACGTTGCGTCGAAGCCAGGCCAATAGCCAACCGCGATGGTCGCGATATAACGCACCAACGATCTCACTTTGAGGGCTTGGAACTGACGACACGCCGCATCACCGATTGGGAAATATTAACTAACGAGAACTGTTCGCGATTGTGGCAGGCGCGGGGGAGGTAAGCAATTGGCGTTGGTCGGATGGGAATTTGGCGATACCCCTGTGGGAGCGGGCTTGCTCGCGAAGGGGCCAGCCCATTCAACATCGGTGGCGCCTGACACACCGCCTTCGCGAGCAAGCTCGCTCCTACAGGGGGCGTAAAGGTCAGAAGGACGGCGCCAGCCGCCGACGCTTCCACTGACTCAACCGCTGCTGCAGATTCAACGGGCTATGAATCTGCTGCTGCCGCGCGCGGCTGAACAGGATCAGCGCCAGTTCAGCGGTGGCCAGGGCGTCGGCGCTGGCGTGGTGGCGTTCGAAGACTTCGAGCTTGAACCAGTCGATCCAATCGTCCAGCCCTGCCTCGCGAATGTGCGCTTGGGGGCATAGCAGCGGTGCAATGTCCGCCACATCCAGAAACGGATGCTGCCACTTGAAACCCAGATGATCTTTCAGCGCACGTCCGAGCATGTGCTGGTCAAACGGCGCGTGGAAGGCCAGCACCGGACTGTCACCGATGTACTCCATCAAGTCGAGCAGCGCTTGCGCCGGGTCGCTGCCCGCTGCAATGGCGCTGGGGCCGATACCGTGGATCAGCACGCTGGGGCCGAGATTTACTTGCGGATATTGCAGGGTGCGTTCGAACTGCTGGCGAAAGTCGATGGCCCCGTCCTCGATCACCACCGCGCCGATGGACAACACGCGGTCCTTGTTCAGGTTCAACCCGGTGGTTTCCAGGTCGAGCACCACCCAACGCTGTTCGCGCAGGCTGCATTCGCTCAGGGCGGCAGCGGCGGGCAAGCGTTCCAGCCGTTGTTGCAGGTCGGCGGGCAGGGCGAGGCTTGCCGGGCGCAGCCAGGAAAACAGGCTCATAGCTGATACCGCAAGGTCAGGCTGCTTTGCAGGCGTTGTGCCTGGCGCAAGGACTCACGCAGGATGCGCCGGTCCAGATGATTGAGGCTGTCGGGATCGACCCGATTTGAGTAGGGAAAATTCTCCCGGGTCTGTAGTTGATGTTGCTGCATGCGGGTTTGCTGGATGAAGTGATAGGCCTCTTCGTACGCGGCACCGTCCAGGGGTTCGATGACCTCTTTGGCGACCAGTTGGCGAAAACGCTCCAGCGTGTTGTTGGCCTCGATGCCATGGGCCAGGGCCAGCAATCGGGCGCCGTCGACAAATGGGGTCAGACCCTGGACTTTCAAATCCAGGGTGGCCTTCTCGCCATTTTTGCGCGCCAGTACGAATTCGCGGAAGCGCCCTACGGGCGGGCGATTGCGCAGCGCATTCTCGGCCATCATGCGCTGGAACAAACGGTTGTCGCCGACCTGATCGAGAATGCCCCGACGCAACTGCTCGCAGCTTTGCTCGCAGCCCCAGACCACGCGCAAATCGAAATAGATGCTCGAGCCCAGTAGGTTCTCCGGGGTTGCCTCGCGGATAAACGCCGCAAAGCGCCGCGCCCATTCGGCCCGGGACAGGCACAGATCGGGGTTGCCGGCCATGATATTGCCCTTGCACAAGGTGAAGCCGCACAGCGCCAGGCTCTGGTTGATCTGCTGGGCGATGGGCAACAACTTGCCGCGAATCTCGGCAGCATGGGCCGCATCCCTGGCTTCGAACAGAATGCCGTTGTCCTGATCGGTATGCAGGGTCTGCTCGCGACGGCCCTCGCTGCCGAAACACAGCCAGCTGAACGGCACGCCGGGGTCGCCTTTTTCGGCGAGGGTCAGTTCGATCACCCGGCACACGGTGTGGTCGTTGAGCAAGGTGATGATGTGGGTGATCTGCGTCGAAGACGCGCCGTGGGCCAGCATGCGCTCGACCAGTTGACCGATTTCGCCCCGCAGTGCCACCAGGTTTTCCACCTTTTGGGCATTGCGGATAGTGCGCGCCAGGTGCACCAGGTCGACCCGCTGCAGGGAAAACAGATCGCGCTCCGAAACTACGCCGCACAAGCGTTGGTCCTTGACCAGGCAGACATGGGCGATATGCCGCTCGGTCATGGCAATCGCCGCGTCGAAGGCGCTGTGATCCGGCGACAGGAAAAACGGCGCCCGGGTCATGTGCCCTTCGATGGCTTCGTTAAAATCACTGCTACCGTTGGCCACGGCCTGGCGCAGGTCGCGCAGGGTGAAAATCCCTAATGGCGCCTTGTGTTCATCGACCACCACGATGCTGCCGACTTGCTGTTCATGCATCAGCGTCACGGCTTCACGCAACGGTGTCTGCGGGCTGCATGTTACCGGGTGGCGCATGGCCAATTCGCCCAGTCGGGTATTGAGCGAATATTGGGTGCCAAGGGTTTCCACGGCTTTTTGCTGCACTTGCTGGTTGACCTGATCCAGCAGGCTGCTGACGCAGCGCAGGGCGAAGTTGCGGAAGGTGTCCGACAGCGAAAACAGGCGGATGAACGCCGCTTTGTTCAGTTGCAGGCAGAAGGTGTCTTCGCCGGCAAGGTGCTCGGTGCGCGTCGCCCGTTCACCCAGCAACGCCGCGAGGGGAAAACACTCGCCAGTGGTGATTTCGAACACCGTTTCGGTACCACCTTTTGCCGTATGCGGACGCTCGCCCACGACCCGGCCTTGCTTGACGATATAGAAGTGCTCGACCGGGCCGTCGGCGGGTTTGATGATGCTCTCGCCGGGAGCGTAAAAACGCAGCTGACATTGCTCGACCAGATACGCCAGGTGTGCGTGTTCCATCTGGTTGAAGGGCGGGAAACGCTGAAGGAATTGCAACGTGCCCTGGATGTTCTGCAACACGGCGGTTTTCCCTGCCTGTGTGAAGGCGTCCGCTTTACTCATAACCATTACCGCAGTCTTTTTTTGGATTTGTTGTCGGATGACTCACCCATGGTCGACCCCTGCGGTCGAGGTGCCCATTGGACGTAAGTCTAGGTAGGCAGTCAGTGTGATGGAATGTCGGAAAAACCCTACGCAACTGTGAGAAAAACCTCTCTATTCTGCTATTGGAAAATTATCCAACGAAGTGCACATTGATGGTCTGCTTAGCGATGTCTCTCCACTGTGCTAGGGAATTGAATTGAACATGTAGAGAAAGCCATGTCCGACCACGATATTTTGAGTGATGCCGAGCGCGAGGCGCTCAGTGCCGTCATGCTGGAACCTGATCTGCCACCGCAACGGGTGCTGGTCGTCGATGACGATAAAGATGCCCGGGATCTGCTGTCGGAAATTCTGGCGCTGGACGGCATTCGCTGCATGACGGCGGCCAGTGGCGAAACCGCTCTCAAGATGCTGGAAGAGAAACCCTCGATTGGCTTGGTGATTACCGATCTGCGGATGGGGCATATCGATGGCCTGGAGCTGATTCGCCGGGTGCGTGAATCGGTGCGGGCCGCGATGCCGATCATTATTGTTTCCGGCGACGCGTCCGTGAAGGACGCCATTGCCGCGATGCATTTGAGCGTGGTGGATTTCCTGCTCAAACCCATTGATTCCGACAAGTTGCTGGGGTTGGTCAAGCATGAGCTTGGGATGGCGCCTTAGTCCAAACCAGTAAACCCTGCACAATCCCTGTGGGAGCGGGCTTGCTCGCGAATACGTAGTGTCAGTCGAGTATTTTTTGGCAGATGCACCGCTTTCGCGAGCAAGCCCGCTCCCACAAAGAGCAAAAAATCATTGCATAAAAAAAGCCCTGATCTTTCGATCAGGGCTTTTTCATGTCCAGTGTAAACGCTCAGTTACAGGCCATTGGCAGCCTTGAACTCGCGACGACGACGGTGCAGAACAGGCTCGGTGTAGCCGTTCGGCTGCTTGGTGCCTTCGACCACCAGTTCGACGGCTGCCTGGAAGGCAATGTTGCTGTCGAAGTTCGGGGCCAGCGGACGATACAGCGCATCACCGGCGTTCTGGCGGTCAACCACTGGCGCCATGCGCTTGAGGCTTTCCATGACCTGATCTTCGGTGACGATGCCATGACGCAGCCAGTTGGCGATGTGCTGGCTGGAAATACGCAGCGTTGCACGGTCTTCCATCAGGCCGACGTCGTTGATGTCCGGTACTTTCGAACAGCCGACGCCCTGGTCGATCCAGCGCACCACGTAACCGAGAATGCCCTGGCTATTGTTGTCCAGTTCGTTCTTGATCTGTTCGGCGGTCCACTGCGGGTTCACCGCCAGCGGGATGGTCAGGATGTCGTCCACCGAAGCGTGGGCACGTTTGGCCAGTTCGGCCTGACGGGCGAACACGTCAACCTTGTGGTAGTGCAGCGCGTGCAGCGCAGCAGCGGTCGGCGACGGTACCCAGGCGGTGTTGGCACCGGCCAGCGGGTGAGCGATTTTCTGTTCGAGCATTGCAGCCATCAGGTCCGGCATCGCCCACATGCCTTTACCGATCTGCGCGCGACCTTGCAGGCCGGTACTCAAACCGATATCGACGTTGGAGTTCTCGTAGGCGCCGATCCATTTTTCCGCCTTCATGTCCGCCTTGCGCACCATCGGGCCGGCTTCCATGGAGGTGTGGATTTCATCGCCCGTGCGGTCGAGGAAACCGGTGTTGATGAACACCACACGCTCGCTCGCCGCCTTGATGCAGGCCTTGAGGTTGATCGTGGTACGACGCTCCTCATCCATGATCCCGACTTTGAGGGTGTTGCGTGGCAGGCCCAGCACGTCTTCGATGCGACCGAACAGCTCGTTGGTGAACGCCGCTTCTTCAGGGCCGTGCATCTTCGGCTTCACGATATAGACCGAGCCGGTGCGGCTATTCTTGCGCGAGCTGTTGCCATTGAGGTTGTGGATTGCCGACAGACAGGTCACCAGGCCGTCGAGAATGCCTTCCGGCACTTCGTTGCCTTGACTGTCGAGGATGGCGTCGATGGTCATCAGGTGACCAACGTTGCGCACGAACAGCAACGAACGACCGTGCAGGCTCAATTCACTGCCATCGACAGCGGTGTAGGTGCGGTCGGCGTTCATGGTACGGGTAAAAGTCTGACCGCCCTTGGCGACGCTTTCCGACAGATCGCCCTTCATCAGGCCGAGCCAGTTGCGGTAGATCACCACTTTGTCATCGGCATCGACGGCGGCGACGGAGTCTTCGCAGTCCATGATGGTGGTCAGCGCCGCTTCCATCAGGATGTCTTTGACGCCGGCCGCGTCGGTCTGGCCGACCGGGGTGCTGGCGTCGACCTGGATTTCGAAATGCAGGCCGTTGTTTTTCAGCAGGATCGCGGTCGGTGCCGAAGCATCGCCCTGGAAGCCGATCAGTTGGGCGTCGTTGCGCAGGCCGGTGTTGCTGCCACCTTTAAGGGCGACCACCAGTTTGCCGTCGACGATCTTGTAGCCGGTGGAATCGACGTGGGAGCCGGCCGCCAAAGGCGCCGATTCGTCGAGGAAGGCGCGGGCGAAGGCAATGACCTTGTCGCCGCGAACCTTGTTGTAGCCTTTGCCTTTTTCCGCGCCGTCGGCTTCGCTGATGGCGTCGGTGCCGTAGAGCGCATCGTACAGCGACCCCCAGCGGGCGTTCGAGGCATTGAGCGCGAAGCGGGCGTTCATCACCGGCACCACGAGCTGTGGGCCGGCCATGCGGGCGATTTCGTCATCGACGTTTTGCGTCGTTGCCTGGAAATCGGCCGCTTCTGGCAGCAGATAACCGATGTCTTGCAGGAAGGCTTTATAGGCCTTCGCGTCGTGCGGCTGGGCTGACCCAAGAGCTTGGCGGGACTGGTGCCAGCCATCGATACGAGCCTGGAAATCATCGCGTTTGGCGAGTAGGGCTTTGTTCTTCGGCGCCAGGTCATGAATAACCTTGTCGGCACCGGCCCAGAACTTATCGGCGGTGAGGCCGGTACCGGGAATGGCTTCGTTGTTCACGAAGTCGAACAGGACTTTGGCGACCTGCAGGCCACCGACTTGAACGTGTTCAGTCATTGCTTGCCTCACTCTGCTCAGCTATTTCGCTTTTCAGCTCTTCAAATTAACAATGAAGCCTCTGGCCATTTAAACCACAAACCCCTCTACCAGTACATGCCCATGACAGGCGGCTGGGTTGGGACCAATCAACGGCTTGGGGCCTTGCTGACAGGGCTTTCAGGGTTGCGAACGTGCCTGCGGCAGACATCGATCCAACATTATGTAGTGCGCGCTGCGGCATACTACATGATGAATTGCGGTTGTGAAAATTAGACTAATTACGTCGTTCTGCGACCCCATGACGCATTGCGGTCACGTCGGGGAGCGTGATGTTCTCAAAAAACTATTGGATTGTTCCAGTTAAATATCAAAACTTGTACACGATTTGTTGAGCCTGCCGGATCGGCGGTGCCTTCATTCGCGAGCAAGCCCGCTCCCACAAGGACTGCGCATGACCCTGTGGGAGCGGGCTTGCTCGCGAAGAGGCCAGTCGATACACCTTTGATTCCGGATCTGCCCAGGCACCTCCCATCCCTTGCCTATACTTGGTTCTCGATAACAAAAGTCATAACAAGAGGGCTGCGCCATGGACCACCTCGTACTCACCGTTTTCGCACCGGACAAGCCAGGCCAGGTCGAGCGCATTGCCCAATGCATTGCCGAGCACGGTGGCAACTGGCTGGAAAGCCGCATGTCGCGCATGGCCGGACAATTCGCCGGGATTCTTCGAGTGGGTGTGCCGGCCGAGGCCTACGACGAATTGGTCGATGCCCTACAGGGCTTGTCCGTCCAAGGCATTCGCGTGTTGATCGCCGAAAGCGGCATCGAACAATCCTGCACCTGGAAGCCGATCGCCATGGAACTGGTGGGCAATGATCGCCCGGGAATCGTGCGTGACATCACACGCTTGTTGAGTGAGCAGGGGGTAAACCTGGAACGGCTGGTCACCGAAGTGCGCCCGGCACCGATGAGTAGCGAGCCGCTGTTCCACGCCGAAGCGATTCTTGCCGTCCCGCTGACGCTGTCGCTGGACGTGCTGCAATCACGCCTGGAAACCCTGGCTGACGACCTGATGGTCGAGTTGGTACTGCGCAGTGAACCCTGATCAGGTTATCCAAGTTAAACGTGCACCCGCCTGTGGATAACCTGTAGAGACACCCCGCCAGGCCACGCCGACCGGGGCTCGCCAGAAACTGATCAAAAAACCAGCAGTTTCAGCCACTTGCGCACAAACGGCGGGGATCACGCTGTGGATAACCTTGGGAAGGAATGATGCAGGCCACGGAAGACGTGGCCTGCAGATGCTTGTATGTTTTTTGATCAGTTGCGGCGGCGCAAACTTATCCACGCATCGACGCTGTAAACCGCCAGACCGGCCCAGATAAATATGAACGCTACCAAGGTGCTGGACGACAGGTGTTCGCCAAACAGCAGTACGGCTTGCAGCAGCACCAGGGTCGGTGCCAGGTACTGAAGAAACCCCAGTGTCGTGTAGGGCAAATGCCGTGCGGCAGCGTTGAAACACACCAGCGGTACCAGTGTGATCGGACCGGCGGCCACCAGCCACCAGGCTTCGGAGGTGGTCCAGAACTCGGCCTGGGCACTACTGGCCGTCGGATTGAGCAGCAACCAGCCGAGGGCAATCGGCACCAGCATCCAGGTTTCCACCACCAGCCCCGGCAGCGCCTTGACGGGTGCCTGCTTGCGAATCAAACCATAGAAACCAAAGGTCAGTGCCAGCACCAGCGACACCCACGGCAGGCTGCCGACTTGCCAGACCTGCTGCGCCACACCCACAGCCGCCAGACCGACGGCAATCCACTGCATGCGTCGCAGCCGTTCGCCAAGAATCAGCATGCCCAGCAACACGTTCACTAACGGGTTGATGTAGTAACCGAGGCTTGCCTCCAGCATGCGTCCGTTGTTCACCGACCAGACGTAAGTCAGCCAGTTGGCCGCGATCAGCGAACCGCTCAAGGCCAGGATCGCCAGCCGTCGCGGGTTCTCCCGCAACTCGCGCCACCAGCCGGGATGCTTCCAGACCATCAGCAGCAAGGCGCCGAACAGTGCCGACCACAGCACCCGGTGGATGATGATTTCCACGGCGGGCACGCTGGCGATGGCTTTGAAATAGAGTGGGAAAAGTCCCCAGATGATGTAGGCACTCAGGCCCAGAATGTACCCGCGACGCGGGTTGGCGGCTTGCATGCAGAATCCTTGCTTAGGCAGCTAACAAAGAAGGGATTGTAAGGAGATTTGTCTGCGAATGTCCTGACTGAATAGGTTGGGCAATTGTGAACACAGTACCTGTGGGAGCGGGCTTGCTCGCGAATACGTGGTGTCAGTCACTGCATGTTTTAACTGATAGACCGCTTTCGCGAGCAAGCCCGCTCCCACATGGGGTCTGTATTCGTCAGAAGAGCTTCAGTGGCTCTTCATTGAGCGCGGCCAACTGTTCGCGCAATGCCAGCACCTGATCACCCCAATAACGCTCGGTGCCGAACCACGGAAAACTGCGGGGGAATGCCGGATCTTCCCAGCGGCGGGCGAGCCAGGCGCTGTAATGCATTAGGCGCAAGGCGCGCAGCGGCTCGATCAAGGCCAGTTCACGCGGGTTGAAGTCGTGGAATTCGTTGTAGCCATCCATCAGTTCCGACAACTGGCTCAGGCAATCCTGACGATCGCCGGCGAGCATCATCCAGATGTCCTGAACCGCCGGGCCCATGCGGCAGTCGTCGAGGTCGACGATATGGAACATCTCGTCGCGGCACATCATGTTGCCGGGGTGGCAGTCACCGTGCATGCGGATGTTCTGGTGCGGGGTGTTGCTGTAGGCATCTTCCACACGCTTGAGCAGGTCGCGAGCCACCGATTCGTAGGCCGGCAGCAGGCTGCGGGGGATGAAGTTGCCGTCAAGCAACGTGGCCAGCGAGTCATGGCCGAAATTTTTCACCGCCAGCGCTTCACGGTGCTCGAACGGTCGGGTCGAGCCGACCGCATGCAGGCGTCCGAGCAATTGGCCCAGACGATACAGCTGATCGAGGTTGCCTGGCTCCGGTGCGCGGCCACCACGGCGGGGAAACAGGGTGAAACGAAAACCGTTGTGTTCGTGCAGGGTTTCACCGTTGTGGATCAACGGCGCCACGACCGGCACCTCGCAGTCGGCGAGTTCGGCGGTGAACTGGTGCTCTTCCAGAATCGCTTCGTTGGTCCAGCGTTGTGGCCGGTAGAACTTGGCGATCAGTGGCTCGGCGTCTTCGATACCAACTTGATAGACGCGGTTCTCGTAGCTGTTGAGCGCCAGGATACGCGCGTCGCTGAGAAAGCCGATGCTTTCGACGGCATCGAGCACGAGGTCTGGTGTGAGGGTTTCAAACGGGTGGGCCATGCTGACTCCTGCGCGCAGCAGGCTGCTGCGTCCGGCCAGGCATGGTAGCGCAGACGGCGCGGTTTTAGTGGTTGGGCTTGAGATGTGTGGTGTCCGGGCTGACGCCTTCGCGGGCAAGCCCGCTCCCACAAGGACTACATAAATCCCTGTGGGAGCGGGCTTGCCCGCGAAGAGGCCGGATCAGGCGCCGACGATCCCGCCATCTTCACGCGAGATGGCCATCACCGAAGACCGCGGCTTGCCATTGGGCAAATGCTCGGGGAAGGTCGAACCGCCGTTTTCGCCCGGATGCTGGATCCCGACAAACAGGGTTTTCTGGTCCGGCGAGAAGCTGATCCCGGTCACCTCGCAGCCCACCGGTCCGACCATGAAACGGCGAATCTCGCCGGTCGCAGGATCAGCGCAGAGCATCTGGTTATTGCCCATGCCGGCAAAGTCTCCGGCGTTGCTCACATCGCCGTCGGTCAGAATCCACAAGCGTCCGGCCTTGTCGAAACCCAAGCCGTCCGGGCTGTTGAACATGTTCTGCGGTGTGATGTTCGACGACCCGGCCTTTGGCGTACCGGCATGCGCGCCCGGGTTGCCGGCCACCACAAACAGATCCCAGGCAAAGGTGTGCGAGGCGTGATCGTCGCGCTCGGTGCGCCAGCGCAGGATCTGCCCGTAGACGTTCTTCTCGCGCGGGTTCGGCCCGCCCACCGGTTGCCCGTCTTCGCCACGTTTGGCGTTGTTGGTCAACGTGCAGTAAACCTGGCCATCCTTAGGGCTGACCACGATCCATTCCGGGCGATCCATGCGCGTGGCTTTCACCAAACTGGCGGCGAGACGGGCGTGGATCAGCACTTCGGCCTGATCGGCAAAGCCGCTGCTGGCATCGATGCCGTTTTTGCCGTGGGTCAGTTCGATCCATTCACCCTGGCCTTTCGGGTGATCGGCGTTGCCGTCGCCCGCATCGAAGCGCGCTACGTACAGCGTGCCGTGATCGAGAATGTCGCGGTTGGCCTTGGGGTTCTTGTGGTCGATCTTGTCGCGGCTGACGAATTTGTAGATGAACTCGCCGCGCTCGTCGTCGCCCATGTACACCACGGCATGACCATCGCCGGTTTCGGCCAGGGCTGCGTTTTCGTGTTTGAAGCGGCCGAGGGCCGTGCGTTTGACCGGCGTCGACTGCGGATCGAATGGATCGATCTCCACCACCCAGCCGTGACGGTTGAGTTCGTTGGGGTTCTTGGCCAGGTCGAAGCGCTCGTCGTGTTGATGCCAGTTGATCTCTTTGCTGGTCACCACCGCGCCATAGCGTTTTTGCGCCGGGTCGAATTTCTGCTCGGCGTTGCTGCTGCCGAAGCAGTCGGTGAAGTTCTCTTCACAGGTCAGATAGGTGCCCCACGGTGTCTTGCCGTTGGCACAGTTCTGGAAAGTGCCGAGGACGTTCTTGCCGTGCGGATCGGCGCCGGTTTTCAGCAGGGCATGTCCGGCGGCCGGGCCGCTCAGGCTGATGGGTGCGTTGCCGTGAATCCGCCGGTTGTAGCGCGAGCCCTGGACGAAGTGCCATTGGCCGTTCTTGCGCTGCACTTCAATCACCGACACACCTTCGCAGGCCAGTGCCTTGCGCACATCTTCCGCCGATTGCGGCATGCCGCCGTGGGCGTAGAGGTAGCGGTAGTTGGTGTATTCGTTGTTGATCGCCATCAGCGCCCGGTCTTTTTCGCCCGGAAATTCGAACAGGCTCATGCCGTCGTTGTTGTCGCCGAACTGGGCTTCCTGATGTTCGGCGCTGCCGTTGCCGCTCGGGTCGAACGCCGGGCCGTCCTTGTGCAGAGGCTGGCCCCAGCTGATCAGCACCGAGGACTTGTAGCCCGGTGGCAGGGTGATGGAATCGCTGGTGGCGGCGGGAATACTGTAGAAGCCCAGCAACTGGCTGTTACCGGCGCTGACACTGGCGGCCATCACACTGCGGCTCAGCAGGTTGCCGCCGAGGAACATCGCGGCGCCGCACAGGGCACCTGCACTGATGAAGCCGCGACGGCTGAGGCCGACCATGTTTTCGAGGTCGGTGGACTGGTTTTCTTCTAATAGGCTCATTTCAGGCTCCCTGCGGTTATTGCAGACACCTTAATGATGAGTAATGAAACTTTTGTTGCAGTTTTGCTTAAAGCGGCGTGCCCAGCAGAACTCTGGACGGCGAGAACTCGACGCGCACCGGTTTACCGCACGTCAGCCCCAAGGCCTGCAGATGCCTTGGCTCGGCCAAGGCGCACAGTGTCAGGCCGTTGGGCAGGGTGATGCGCACTTCGCTGGGGCCATCGTCGGCGTCGAGAATTTTTTCGATGATGCCGCTGAGGCAATTGTTTCCAAGCGTTTCATTGGAGTCGATGTCCAGCACGTCGAGCCAGCCGGCCTTGATCAATGCCACGACTTCGGTGCCGATTTGCAGCTCCAGGCGCTCGGTGCTGTCGTGGGTGATTTGCGCATCGACGATCAAGCCTTCGGCGACTTCCAGGCGAATCAGGTCATTGCGCCCCTGAGGTTCGATCGCCATCACCTTGCCGTGCAACTGATTGCGTGCGCTGGTGCGCAGCATCAAGCGTCCGAGCAGGTCGAGGTCGCTCGCGTCTTCAGCGGCTTCCAGCACCTGGGCCTGTAAGGCTTGCAGCTTCTGGTACAGCCGCAACACCCGCTCGCCTTCGTTGGACAGGCGCGCACCGCCACCACCCTTGCCACCGACAATCCGCTCCACCAGCGGCTTCTGCGCCAGGTTGTTCAGCTCATCGATCGCATCCCAGGCGGCCTTGTAGCTCAGGCCCGCGCTTTTTGCCGCGCGGGTGATCGAGCCTTGTTCGGCGATGTGCTGCAGCAGGGCGATGCGCTGCGGACGGCGGACAATGTGCTGGGACAACAAGGTTGGCAAGGACATGGCAAGTCGCTTTGGGTGGTGACGATGGTGAGGACGTTGGCTGCTTGGGGGGCGCGAGTCAAGTCAGGGTGTCTCGCCGGGTTTGGGTGTACGGGCCAGGCAATAGACATCGACCCTCGCCGCACCGGCGTCCATCAACAGACGGGCAAGGGCTTGAGCGGTGGCACCGGTGGTCAGTACGTCGTCGACCAAGGCCAGGTGCTGGCCCTTGACGACGGCGCCGGGCGTCAGGGCGAAAGCGTTGCGCAGGTTGTTTCGGCGTGCTTCGGCGTTCAATGCCTGTTGAGCGTCGGTATCCTGGGTTCGTAGCAGCAAGCGTTCGGCGCAAGGGATATCGAGACGTGCACCCAGCCAGTGAGCCAGCATTGCAGCCTGATTGAACCCACGCTTGCGCAGGCGCCGGTTGGCCAGCGGCACCGGGATCAGCGCATCGGGTCGCTGCAGATCGTCTTCGAAGCGATGTTGCAGATACTGAGCGAGGAGTTCGGCGAGCAGGCGGCCAAACGGCCATTTTGCACTGTGCTTGAAGCGGGTGATCAGGCTGTCGATCGGAAAGCTGTAGGTCCAGGGGGCAATCACCTGTTCGAAGGCCGGTGGCTGCTTCAAACAATGTCCGCAGGTCAGGCCCGCCGCCGGGAGGGGCAGGGCGCAGGTCTGGCAGTGCTCACCGAGCCAGGGCAACTCGGTTTCGCAGTCCATGCAGGCGGGGAGGGTGTTGTCGGCAGTTTGATCGCAAAGAAGACAGGATTGTTTGTTTTTTAACCAGATGTAAACCGGCCCTTCGTATCGCGGTTGACAGCGCATCGCTCTTCCTTAAATATGCCGAAACATCTGTGAAGCGACTGTGGGCATTCCATTACCCAGCCGCGTACCAAGCATAAATCAAAGGAAACGCCCATGAGTGCCAGCACCACTGCAACCCTGCGTCATGACTGGACTTTGGCCGAAGTCAAAGCACTCTTCGTTCAACCATTCAATGACCTGCTGTTCCAGGCGCAGACGGTGCACCGTGCGCATTTCGACGCCAACCGCGTCCAGGTATCGACCCTGCTGTCGATCAAAACCGGCGCCTGCCCGGAAGATTGCAAATATTGTCCGCAGTCCGGTCACTACAACACCGGCCTGGAAAAAGAAAAGCTGATGGAAGTGCAGAAGGTTCTCGAAGAGGCCGCTCGCGCCAAAGCCATCGGTTCGACCCGCTTCTGCATGGGCGCGGCGTGGAAACATCCGTCGGCCAAGGACATGCCCTACGTACTGAAAATGGTCGAAGGCGTGAAAGCCCTGGGCCTGGAAACCTGCATGACCCTCGGTCGCCTGGATCAGGAGCAGACCGAAGCGCTGGCCAAGGCCGGCCTCGACTACTACAACCACAACCTCGATACATCGCCGGAGTTCTACGGCAGCATCATCACCACCCGCACTTACAGCGAGCGCCTGCAAACCCTGGCCTACGTGCGTGAGTCGGGGATGAAGATCTGCTCCGGTGGCATTCTCGGCATGGGCGAGTCGCTGGACGACCGCGCCAACCTGCTGATCCAGCTGGCCAACCTGCCGGAGCATCCAGAGTCGGTGCCGATCAACATGCTGGTGAAAGTCGCCGGTACGCCGCTGGAAAATGCCGACGACGTCGACCCGTTCGATTTCATCCGCATGCTCGCCGTTGCCCGCATCCTGATGCCGCAATCCCATGTGCGCCTGTCCGCCGGCCGCGAAGCCATGAACGAACAGATGCAGGCCCTGGCGTTCTTCGCCGGTGCCAACTCGATTTTCTACGGTGAAAAACTGCTGACCACCGCCAACCCGCAGGCCGACAAGGACATGCAACTGTTCTCGCGTCTGGGCATCCTGCCGGAAGCCCGCGAAGAGCACGCCGACGAAGTGCATCAGGCGGCTATCGAGCAGGCGCTGGTGGAGCAGAAGAGCAGCGAGCAGTTCTATAACGCGGCGGTTTGAGTCTTCGCCCGATTCCTCTGAAGGAATGCAAAACACTGTGGGAGCGGGCTTGCTCGCGAATGCGGACTGACATTCAACATTGATGTCGACTGACACACCGCCATCGCGAGCAAGCCCGCTCCCACTTTGGATTGGGTTCAATTCTGATTTATGTGATCTGACTGTTCGAGGCCTGCATGTCTTTCGATCTCGCCGCACGCCTTGCTGCCCGTCGTGCCGAAAACCTCTACCGTCAGCGCCCGCTGCTCGAAAGCCCGCAAGGGCCGCAAGTGGTGGTCGATGGCCAGCCGCTGCTGGCGTTCTGTAACAACGACTACCTGGGCCTGGCCAATCATCCGCAAGTGATCGAGGCCTGGCGTGCAGGCGCTTCGAAGTGGGGGGTGGGCGGAGGCGCGTCACATTTGGTCATCGGCCATAGCGCCCCGCATCATGCCCTGGAAGAAGCGTTGGCCGACCTGACCGGTCGCCCGCGTGCGTTGCTGTTCACCACCGGCTACATGGCCAACCTCGGCGCGGTCACGGCGCTGGTGGGGCAGGGTGATACGGTACTCGAAGACCGGCTCAATCATGCGTCGCTGCTCGACGCGGGGCTGTTGTCCGGCGCGCGGTTCAATCGTTATCTGCACAACGACCCGGTGAGCCTGGCCAAACGCCTGGAAAAAGCCACCGGCAATACGCTGGTGGTCACCGACGGCGTGTTCAGCATGGACGGCGATATCGCCGACTTGCCAGCGCTGGCCCGAGAGGCCAAGGCCAAAGGCGCCTGGTTGATGGTCGACGATGCTCATGGTTTTGGACCGCTGGGTGCCAACGGTGGCGGCATCGTCGAGCATTTCGGTTTGAGCCAGGATGACGTTCCGGTGTTGGTCGGCACGCTCGGCAAAGCTTTTGGTACGGCGGGTGCCTTTGTGGCTGGCAGCGAAGAGCTGATCGAAAGTCTGATCCAGTTTGCCCGTCCCTACATCTACACCACCAGCCAGCCACCTGCGCTGGCCTGCGCCACGTTGAAAAGCCTGGAACTGCTGCACAGCGAGCACTGGCGCCGCGAGCATTTGCAGACGCTGATCCGCCAGTTCCGCGAAGGTGCCGAGCAGATTGGCCTGGAACTCATGGACAGCTTCACGCCGATCCAGCCGATCATGATCGGCGATGCCGGGCGTGCGGTACGCCTTTCGCAAATGCTGCGCGAGCGCGGGTTGATGGTGACCGCGATTCGTCCGCCTACCGTACCCGCCGGTAGCGCCCGGCTGCGGGTCACGCTAAGTGCTGCCCACAGCGAGGCCCAGGTACAGCTATTGTTAGATGGACTGGCCGATTGTTTTCAACAACTGGGACCGGAGCCGAAGCATGCGTGATCGACTGATTCTGCTGCCCGGCTGGGGCCTTGGTGTTTCACCGCTGGAGCCTTTGGCGGCGGCCTTGCGCGGCCTGGATGAGCACCTGCACGTCGAGATCGAGCCGTTTCCGGAGCTGGAGTCGAGCGATCCTGAAGAATGGCTCGAAGAGCTTGATTCGACACTGCCGCAAGACGCCTGGCTTGGCGGTTGGTCATTGGGCGGCATGCTCGCCTGCGAACTGGCGGCCCGGCGTGGCGATCGCTGCTGTGGTCTGTTCACCCTGGCCAGCAACGTTTCTTTTGTCGCACATGAACAATGGTCAAGCGCCATGTCCGGGGAAACCTTCGATGCGTTTCTGGCGGGATGTGCAGCCGATCCGCGCACGACGTTGAAACGCTTTTCGCTGCTCTGCGCCCAAGGTGCCGAAGACCCGCGCGGGTTGTCGCGGTTGTTGCTCGGTGGCGCGCCGAATACCACCGCGCCGGTGCTGCTGAGTGGTCTGCAAGTGCTCGCGCAACTGGATACACGACAGGCACTGCAATCGTTCCGCGGTCCGCAACTGCATTTGTTCGCCGGCCTCGACGGGCTGGTGCCGGCGGAAGCGGCGGGCGAGTTGTTGACATTGCTGCCAGATGTCGAAATCGGTCTGATTGAACAGGCCAGCCACGCGTTTCTCCTGGAGGATCCCCACGGTGTGGCGGGGGCGATCCAGGCCTTTTTGCATGAGTCCGGCGATGACTGATTTATCCCTTCCCAACCTGCCCGGCGGCTTGCCCGACAAACGCCAGGTAGCTGCATCATTCTCCCGCGCGGCGCAAAGCTACGACAGCGTGGCCGAGTTGCAACGTGATGTGGGCAGCCAATTACTCAGGCGCTTGCCGCAGGATTTTGTACCGCAGCGTTGGCTGGATCTGGGCTGCGGCACCGGGCATTTCAGTCGTGCCTTGGGTGAGCAGTTTCCGAGCAGTCACGGTGTGGCGCTGGATATCGCCGAGGGCATGCTCAATCACGCCCGGCCATTGGGCGGTGCCACGCATTTCGTGGCCGGCGATGCCGAGCGTTTGCCACTGCAGGATTCGACCTGCGACCTGATCTTCTCCAGCCTGGCGGTGCAGTGGTGTGCGGACTTCGACTCGGTGCTCAGTGAAGCCTGTCGAGTGCTGAAACCGGGTGGCATTTTTGCGTTTGCTAGTCTTTGTGTGGGGACGTTGTTTGAACTGCGCGACAGCTGGCGACAGGTCGATGGCATGGTGCACGTCAACCGCTTCCGGGAGTTTGGTGTTTATCAGCAGTTGTGTGCGGCCAGCGGCTTGAGGGGGGTCAGTCTGCAAAACCTTCCGCATGTGCTGCATTACCCCGATGTGCGCAGCCTGACCCATGAGCTCAAGGCGCTGGGTGCGCACAACCTCAATCCCGGGCGCCCGGGTGGCTTGACCGGCCGGGCGCGGATATTGGGTTTGATTGAGGCTTATGAGCAGTTTCGTCAGGCACAGGGCCTGCCGGCGACTTATCAAGTGGTGTACGCCGTTTTGGAGAAACCCTTATGAGCGCAGCCTATTTCATCACCGGTACGGATACCGATGTCGGTAAAACCACAGTCGCCGCCGGGCTGTTGCATGCGGCGCGTTCGGCGGGTTTGAGCACGGCGGCGGGCAAGCCGGTCGCTTCCGGTTGCGATGTGACGCCCAAAGGCCTGCGCAACGCCGATGCGCTGGCGTTGCTGGCAGAGTGTTCGCTGCCGCTGACGTATGCACAGGTCAACCCGGTAGCCTTCGAACCGGCCATTGCTCCGCATCTGGCGGCGCGAGAGGCGGGCGTGGCGCTGACGGTGCAGTCGTTGCTGGCGCCGATGCGGCAGATTCTGGGCATGCAGGCGGACTTCACCCTGATCGAAGGCGCCGGCGGCTGGCGTGTACCGCTGGCGGATCAGGACAATCTGTCGGACCTCGCCATTGCGTTGCGGTTGCCGGTGATCCTGGTGGTCGGCGTGCGGCTGGGGTGTATCAGCCATGCCTTGTTGACCGCCGAAGCGATTGCCCGGGACGGTTTGCAACTGGCGGGATGGGTGGCCAACATCATCGACCCGAAGACCTCGCGACTGGAAGAAAACCTGGCCACCCTCGCCGAGCGCCTCCCGGCGCCGTGCCTGGGGCGTGTGCCTAAACTCAAGGCCGTTACGGCCGAAGCAGTGGCCGAGCACTTGCAACTGGACCTGTTGGACTGACGTTTTCGCAATGCGGGCTTTGTCTATGACAAGGCATTGTGCCATTATTGTTTTTGTCGGGTGTTTTGTCGGCCACTCTGCTTCAATGGCCACTGTTGATCCTTTGAAAGGACGAGTTCTCCCATGGAAATCTCAGGAAGCACCGCTTTTTATGCCGGTCTGAGCACTCTTCAGGCTGGGCAGAACCGCGTCGATCTAGCCGCCGGGCAGATCGCCAACACGACGATCGAACGTTCGGTCACCAGCCAGTCCTCCGAGGCGCAAGTCGATCGTTTGCGGTCGGTTGATCGCAGCCAGCAATCGGACCTGGCCAGCAACGTGGTCGAAATGGCCCAAGGCAAGATTCAGGCGGAGCTGGGCGTGAAAGTCGCCAAGGCAGCCGATGAAGTGCTCGGAACATTGATCGATACCTACGCTTGATTCCTCGCCGATACCGCACCCTCAACGCCGCGTCTGTTCGCGGCGTTTTTCTGCGTAAGTCTTTCTTCCTCAACTAATCTTTTCAGTGCGGCGGGCTGCTTCGAAAGCGCAGTTGCGTTGTCGTGTACCCGTGTGTCCGATCCTGCGATGACGAACGGCAAAAGAACGACGCTTGACAAGATTTGGGCGTAAACGTATGTTTCAAACAACTGTTTGACCGTCACAACAAATCAACGCGGTCGTTCATTCCCGGTTACATCAGCAGAGGTTTATCGCTATGCCTGACTACAAGGCCCCCTTGCGTGATATTCGCTTCGTTCGTGACGAACTGCTCGGCTACGAAGCGCACTATCAGAGCCTTCCGTCGTGTGCCGACGCAACTCCGGACATGGTTGACGCCATTCTTGAGGAAGGCGCCAAGTTTTGTGAGCAGGTGCTGGCTCCGCTGAACCGCGTGGGCGACATCGAGGGTTGCACCTGGAGCGAGTCCGGCGTCAAGACCCCGACTGGCTTCAAAGAGGCCTACAAGCAATTCGTCGAAGGCGGCTGGCCAAGCCTGGCCCACGACGTAGAACACGGCGGCCAGGGCCTGCCGGAGTCCCTGGGTCTGGCGATCAGCGAAATGGTCGGTGAATCCAACTGGTCGTGGGGCATGTACCCGGGTCTGTCCCATGGCGCGATGAACACCATTTCCGAGCACGGCACTCCTGAGCAGCAAGAGGCTTACCTGACCAAACTGGTTTCCGGCGAATGGACCGGCACCATGTGCCTGACCGAACCGCACTGCGGCACCGACCTGGGCATGTTGCGCACCAAGGCCGAGCCTCAGGCCGACGGTTCCTACAAGGTTTCCGGCACCAAGATCTTCATCTCGGCCGGTGAACACGACATGGCCGACAACATCGTCCACATCGTACTGGCCCGCCTGCCGGATGCACCGGCTGGCACCAAAGGCATCTCCCTGTTCATCGTGCCGAAGTTCCTGCCGAACGCCGATGGCTCGGTTGGCACGCGTAACGCCGTGTCTTGCGGTTCGCTGGAACACAAGATGGGCATCCACGGCAACGCCACCTGCGTGATGAACTTCGACGGCGCCACCGGTTTCTTGATCGGCCCGGCGAACAAAGGCCTGAACTGCATGTTCACCTTCATGAACACCGCTCGTCTGGGTACCGCTCTGCAAGGTCTGGCTCACGCCGAAGTCGGCTTCCAGGGTGGCCTGAAATACGCTCGCGACCGTCTGCAAATGCGCTCGCTGACTGGCCCGAAAGCGCCGGACAAGGCCGCTGACCCGATCATCGTCCACCCTGATGTACGCCGCATGCTGTTGACCATGAAGGCATTCGCCGAAGGCAACCGTGCAATGGTTTACTTCACCGCCAAGCAGGTCGACATCGTCAAGTACGGCGTGGACGAAGAAGAGAAGAAGAAAGCCGACGCGCTGTTGGCCTTCATGACGCCGATCGCCAAAGCCTTCATGACCGAAGTCGGTTTTGAGTCGGCCAACCACGGCGTGCAGATCTACGGCGGCCACGGCTTCATCGCCGAGTGGGGCATGGAGCAGAACGTTCGCGACAGCCGCATCTCAATGCTGTACGAAGGCACCACCGGTATCCAGGCACTCGACCTGCTGGGCCGTAAAGTGCTGATGACTCAAGGCGAGGCCCTCAAAGGCTTCACCAAGATCGTCCACAAGTTCTGCCAGACCAACGAAGGCAACGAAGCGGTTCAAGAATTCGTCGCTCCGCTGGCTGCACTGAACAAGGAATGGGGCGAGCTGACCATGAAGGTCGGTATGGCCGCCATGAAAGATCGCGAAGAAGTCGGCGCGGCCTCTGTGGACTACCTGATGTACTCGGGTTACGCCTGTCTGGCTTACTTCTGGGCTGACATGGCGCGTCTGGCTGCCGAGAAACTGGCTGCCGGCACTTCCGAAGAGGCCTTCTACACCGCCAAGCTGCAGACTGCGCGTTTCTACTTCCAGCGCATTCTGCCGCGTACCCGCACTCACGTTGCAACCATGCTGTCGGGTGCCAACAACCTGATGGACATGAAAGAAGAGAACTTCGACCTGGGCTACTAACGCAGTCCTTCAAAAGAAACCGCCGCTTCCTCCGGGAGCGGCGGTTTTTTTTGCGCTGTCGTCAGGCCTTGCTCACCAAGGCGTCGGATCCAGAGGGCCGACGCCAGTCGGAGTGGTCACGCCTTCGCCGTTACGTATGAACGGCAGGTGCCAGAAGTCGTTAGGCACCACCGGATCGCCAGGCTTGACGCCTTCCGGAAAGATGAACTCGAACACCGGCGCCACATACTGTCCGGCAGTCAGTCCATTGGCGACGGTCAGAATGCCCGCATTCTGGATGCAACCGTCCACGCCGGCCTGGGATAGGCTTTGCTGTGGAACGCAAAGTGACCGCGCAACGACGCGCAAAGTACGTGTCGGCTGGCTAAGTAGCCCAGTGGGCGCTTTGGTCGCGCGTAGTCTGGCGCGTTGTGGCTGAGGACCAGTGTTTTGTGTGGTGATACCTCCCGAGGCTCCCAGGCAACTGGCCGCAAGGCCCAGCCCAGGGTTGCACTCACCTGTCATCTCATAGGGTGTAATCCAGCGATTGGTTTGCACGCCCGTCGATGGATTGACATCAATCAGATAGATGTCGACCGGGGTCTTGATGTCGGTGGTCGAAGCTTCAAGGAAAATCCGGTCCTGCGTCTCCTGGGCTACTCCGTTGATGGCCGTTGCGGCCGGGTCGGCCGTACCGATGCCAAATTCCCCGATAGCCAGGTAGCTGGGCTGCGTACCAGGCTGAGTGTAGATCCCGACATTCGCCTCGATCGTGTGTGCAGAGATGAAGTCCGGGAGGCCCGTTGTTGCTGACTTGAACAGAGTACCGGACCAGCTGATGAAGTCGCCGACTTCGAAGGGTGCCTGTTGTGTCGGATCGGGGTCCGTCGCCGTGCGTGTAGCATCGCTGAATCTCTTCATGACGTACTGGCTGCAATAGACCTGCCCCAGCGCTGGACCCGAGAGCTCCCCGCTGGCCGGAGGCGTGACGCCGGCCTGGCTGAAGTTGCGGCAGTTGTTGGTCGTGGTCGGGGCGACCACTTTTGGCCGGTTTTTCTGCGGGCAGAGCGCATCGTCTCCGGAGATCGTGCGTGGCACGCACATCGGGTAGCCGGTGGCGGCATGGATGGTCGGGTTGGCATCATCGACGGAGAAGCGTGGGTCGGGGCTTTGGGCGCGGCCAAAACGGCCATTCGGATCGTTGATCTGAATGATCGTGGGTTGCGTCGGGTTCCCGCTGTCGACTTCGAGGTTGCCGTTGGTGTAGTCGATCCGGGTGATGACACCGCTGCCCGCGTTGACTGATTGCTGGGAGACAAAGATCAGCCCGGCGATTGGCTTGTCGGAGACGGTATTGCCTACCACATGGATCTCGAACGAGGGATAGGCCGCCGGTGATTTTCCGAGCGCCAGGGTTCCACCCCTGACGAAGTCGGCCCAGGTCAGAGTGTTGGCCGGCATCTGCATAACGGTGTTGCAAGGGACAACAATCGTGACGCCGTTCAACTGGACGGTCCCCCCAAAGCGGCCAGGGTCGCTGGTATTGGGGCAATTCGCATTGGTGGTGTCCAGGGTCATGTTTTGGATAAACCCGGTAACGTCAAACCCATGAATCGCAGTCGGGTTTGTAAAAACCGGATCGGGCAGTGTGGGTGTCGTGAACGGCGAGGGCAAACCCGGGGGCTTGGCTGTCCCGCCACCACCGCCACCTCCACCTCCACCGCCACCGCCAACTCCGTTTTTGGCAAATGCATCTCCACCACCACCAATGACCAGTGCGATAGCGACGGCACTGGCGAGCAGAGCATGGCGACTGAAGATGCCGTTGAATCGTTTGTGAGGCAGCAGCGGTATGGCGAGCGTTTTTTCGTACAAAGATAAGCTCATGGCTCACTCCAGAATCTTGCAGGACCAATTGCCGGCCGATCGAGATCGCGGATCTGCTGATGCGCTGAATCCTGCGCAAGAAAAACGAAAATCCGTGATTGTCGAATTGGGGCTCGATCCAGCGGGATAAGTGCCTGTGTACGGTCGACACTTGCCGTTCGGATGCTTTCACCTGCGTTGCGTTGGCCGGTTAGGGACGCAAGCGCGAGAGACATTTCCTTGAGCCTGAGGGTCACCTAGCAGTAGTCGTGCCTGATTGGCAAAGTCGCTTGTTTGCCAGCAAAAATGCGGGCTGCGCTGAAGTTGGTGGTATACACATAGTTATATGTTATGTGGTTAACACCAAAGTGGGTGGGGGTATATGCCCAAGTTTGGAGCTCTGTGAAAACTTTAGGTAAGTGTCTCTCCATCAGTGGTAGTTGAGAAGTGTTGTCTGTTAAATACTACTAAGGTCGTAGGTGTGCAAGAGAGGGTGTTGAAGAGGGTGGCGAGAAAATAGTCTTGTATGGGAGGTATAAATAAAAAAGACAATAGCTGGCGCAGTACAACTTGCGCACGAATGGGTTTTATATGTCTGATGGATGTTTCTATTGGCTGGCGGTGCGGATTTTCAGGAGTTTTCTAAAGTGCCGTTTTCACCGCGGTGTTTGGAAGAGCAATTACTCTGCCAACTTCAATAAAACGCAGTCTGGTGGCGTTATATCCTTTAAAATCCAGCGCTTATAGGTCGCTGGTGATCGCTTGGTGCGGGCTGTTTGGGGAATGACACCCAGTAATGGGTGAAGTTTAACCACAACTGAGGAATAGTGCGCAGTTGCTGTTATTAGTAGGGTTTCTTGATTTGGCTTAAATGTAAAAAATATTGAAATTTTCATGTTGAAATGTTTTGTTACGGCTAGAGTTACGTCAAGCGCTACCCAGTGGTGCGAAATATCATTTTTTAAAAATGCCTGAGTCACGAGAGTGCTTTGCCAGTTAGGTCTCGCATTACCCATGTAACTTAAAGTTGATGTGGTTACTCGAGCGAGCAGCAAGATTCATGGCGATGAGCTCATCTCGCAACAGGGTAACCGCGGAGCCTGACTACTCCGTACTGAATCGGGAACGTCGTCATGTTTAAGTATTTGAGCATCTTCCGAACCACCTGCTTGCCCCGTGCGATGGTGATGACACTGTTCGCCATTGGCCTGCCCGTCATGAACGTTTGGGCCGCAGACGCGGTAGCGGTCGATCCGCCCGTACTGGACGTGCCCACTCTGCAATCGCTGCGTGGGCTGCTTCCGCCCGACCCGTCGGGAACCGAAGGCGGGCGCAAAGTCGACCTCATGACCGACTACGTGCTCAATCGTTCGGCGGCGGTTCTCCTGGGCAAGGCACTGTTCTGGGACATGGAGATCGGCAGTGACGGCTCCACCGCTTGCGCGTCCTGCCACTTTCACGCGGGCGCCGATCATCGGACTACCAACCAGATCAACCCTGGACTGGCCAACACCAACGCGAACGTCTCGTCGATCTTCAACAAGCCGTTCACCGCCTCGGACATCCCGGGCGACGTGCCGAGCTACACCACCAAATCAGGAGGCAAGGGCGGTCCGAACTATCTGCTGAAGAAAAGCGACTTCCCGACCCATGTGCTGGCCGATCCGCTGGATCGCAACTCGGCGATTCTCTATTCAAGCGACGATGTGATCGGCTCGCAAGGCGTGTTCGACGCCAACTTCGTCAAGCCCCATCAGTCGCGTTTCGACAAGTGCATTCAGCAACCGGACGGCATCTTCCAGGTGGGCGGTATCAATGTGCGCCGTAGCACCGGGCGTAACGCACCGACGGTGATCAACGCCGCGTTCAACGTGCGTAACTTCTGGGATGGCCGGGCCAATAACGTCTTCAATGGCTTCTCTCCATTCGGCAATCGCGACCCGGATGCCGGGATTTTCGTGACCAGCGATCGCAGTGGCGTGGCGACCAAAGTCAGGCTGGCACTCAACGATGCTTCCGCCGCCTCGCAAGCGGTAGGGCCTCCCGGCAGCCCGGTGGAAATGTCCTGCGGCGGACGTACCTTCGCCGACATTGGCCGGCGCATGCTCGACACCTTGATGCTCAAGCAACAACGGATCTCGTCCACCGATTCGGTACTGGGGCCGGTATCCGGCGGCCATCGGCCGACTTACCGTGAACTGATCAAGAACGCGTTCCAGCCGCGTCTGTGGAATGCCACGCAGGAGGTCTCGCTGGGCGGCGCGCCATACACCCAGATGGAAGCAAACTTCCCGTTGTTCTTCGGGCTGGCGATTCAGATGTACGAGTCCACGCTGATCTCGGACCAGGCGCCGCTGGATGCCTATTTACAGGGTGATCACACCGCCATGAATAACCAGCAGGTCCAGGGCATGAACCTGTTCCTGGGCAAGGGCAAGTGCATCAGTTGCCATGGTGGCGCGGAGTTGACCAACGCCGGCAGTCGGTTGCTGTTCCATCCCCGTGAGCGCATCGAACGGATGGTCATGGCCGACAACTTGATCACGTTGTATGACAACGGCTTCTACAACACCGGGGTGCGTCCAACCTCGGAAGACCTGGCACTCGGTGGCTCGGATGCCTGGGGTAATCCGTTGTCTTTCACCCGTCAGTACAACACCGTACTGAAGGGCGGCACGATCCCTGACCCGCTGGATGTCGATGTGTGCACTTTCGAAGCGCGTTTGAGCCCGGCCATCCCTTGTGATGCGACGCTCAAGCCCAATGTCGATTTCCGCGACGCGGTCGATGGCGCCTTCAAGACACCGACCTTGCGCAACATCGCATTGACCGGTCCGTACTTCCACAACGGCAGTCGCGCAACGCTGCAACAGGTCATGGAGTTCTACAACCGTGGTGGCGACCGGCGTGGCGAAGATGCCAGCAACACCAGCGGATTCGAACACCCGGCAGTCAATCAGCACAACGGCTCCAATCTTGATCCGGACATGACCCGGCTGAACCTGACTCCGGATGAGGTGAATGCGCTGGTCAAGTTCATGGAAGTCGGGCTGACCGATCCTCGGGTCGCGTGGGAACGGGCACCGTTTGACCATCCGTCGCTGGTGCTGGTACAGGGCGAAAAGGGTGATGAAAACTCCGTCGGGCAAAAACCGGCCAGTCCGAAGATCACTACCCGGCAAGCGAAGGATGCCGAAATCGAGCTCAGACCGGTCGGTGCCGAAGGTCGCACGGCGCTGGAAGGGCCGCTGCAACCGTTCAACAACGACCTGTAACTGTATTTGCCCTTGCGTCACTGGCGGCTGATGGACGCCAGTGACGACCTTTTACAAATACCTCAGTATTTCACTCAGCAAATCGGGGGGGCTGCCGTTAAAGTGGTGGGCACAATGCCATCTTTTGAACTGACGGGTCGGAGCTTTACCCTTGCTGCGTTCTTCCGCTGTGCGTTTCAGTCATTTCCTGCCGTCATTACTGCTGTTGCTGGCGGGGCTTGCGGCTGCGTACATCAAGGATCTGAACGTCTTCTTTACGTCGCTGTTCAACGTGCTGCCCACCCTGGTGTTGTTGCTCGGTGGTGCCTATTGCGCGGTGTACCGACGCCAGCGTGAACTGTTTCTGATGGTCACGGTGTACATCGCCTACTTCCTGCTCGACACCCAGACCGACTATTACCGCGACAACGGCAAGGTGCGTGACGATGCCGCCGTGGTCTTTCATTTGTGTTGCCTGCTGCTGCCGCTGTTGTTTGGGGTGTTTGCGGCGTGGCAGGAGCGTACGCACCTGTTCCAGGATATGGTCGCGCGTTTCGCTGTGCTGCTGGCGGTGGGCAGCGTTGCATTGGCGCTCGAGCAGAGTTATCCCCATGCGTTGCTGATCTGGCTGTCGGAGATTCGCTGGCCCGCGTTGCATGGTGCGTGGATGAGCCTGATTCAGCTGTCCTATCCGGTATTCATCGCCGCATTTTTATTGCTGGCCTACCAATATTGGCGCAATCCGAGACCGCTGCACGCCGCGCAACTGGTGGGATTGCTCGGCCTGTTCTGGATGTTGCCGAAAACCTTCATCCTGCCCTTCACCCTCAACATCATGTGCAGCCAGGTGATGTTGATGATCGCCGCGGCGGTCGCCCACGAGGCTTATCAAATGGCCTTCCGCGACGAACTGACCGGGCTGCCGGGCCGTCGTGCGCTGAATGAGCGCATGCAACGGCTGGGGCGCAACTACGTGTTGGCCATGAGCGACGTCGACCACTTCAAGAAATTCAACGACACCCACGGTCACGACGTCGGCGACCAGGTGCTGCGGCTGGTGGCCAGCAAGCTGTCGAAAATCGGCGGTGGCGGTAAGGCGTATCGCTATGGCGGCGAGGAATTTGCCCTGGTGTTTGCAGGCAAGACCCTAGAAGAGTGCATGCCGCACCTGGAAGTTATCCGCGAGTCCATCGCCACTTACAACATTCAGCTGCGTAATCAGGAAAACCGCCCGCAGGACGACAACCAGGGGCGCCAGCGGCGTGCCGGTTCCGGTGCGTCGAGTGTATCGGTCACGGTCAGTATCGGCGTTGCCGAACGGATCGATCAACGCACCCCCGAAGAGGTGCTCAAGTCCGCTGATCAGGCGCTCTATAGCGCCAAGGGCGCCGGGCGCAACTGTGTGATGGCATTCGGGCAGAACCGCCGTGGTGCCGTGCGCATGGACGCCGCTATGGTTGAGTGATGATGGCGCATTCAGCGAGCGGAAAGTGATTGTGAGGTAGGGTCGACGGCAGTAGGTTGGAGAAATCTGCCGACGGAGAATGACCATGCCCGAGTACAAAGCTCCCTTGCGCGACATGCGCTTTCTGATCGACCACGTCTTCGACTTTCACCGTAACTACGCCGCGCTGGGGGCCACCGATGCCAGCCCGGACATGGTCAATGCGATCCTCGAAGAAGGCGCGAAGTTCTGCGAAAACGTATTGTCGCCGCTCAACCGCAGCGGCGATGAAGAAGGCTGCCATTTCGACAACGGCGTGGTCACCACGCCGACGGGCTTCAAGCAGGCCTTCGCCCAATATGTCGAGGGTGGCTGGCATGGCTTGGCGGCGGACCCGGTGTACGGCGGTCAAGGGTTGCCGATCTCTCTGGGCCTGGTCATCAGCGAGATGGTGGGTTCCAGCAACACCTCGTGGGGCATGTACCCCGGCCTGACCCACGGTGCGATGTCGGCGATCCACGCCCATGGCACTGAGGCGCAAAAACAGACCTATTTGAAGAAGCTCACCGCTGGTCAATGGACCGGCACCATGTGCCTGACCGAAGCTCATTGCGGCACCGACCTGGGCATCATCAAGACCCGGGCCGTGCCTGCGGCCGATGGCAGCTATGCGATCTCCGGCAGCAAGATCTTCATCTCGGCCGGCGAGCACGACATGAGCGCCAACATCATTCATCTGGTGCTGGCGAAATTGCCGGACGCACCGTCCGGGACCAAGGGCATTTCACTGTTCATCGTGCCCAAGTTCCTGCCCGACGCGACGGGCGAAGCGGGTGATCGCAACGGTGTGTCCTGTGGCTCGATCGAACACAAAATGGGCATCAAGGCCTCGGCCACCTGCGTGCTGAACTTCGACGCGGCCAAGGGCTTCTTGATCGGCGAGCCGAACAAGGGCCTGAACTGCATGTTCACCATGATGAACCACGCGCGGCTGGGTACCGGCATGCAAGGGCTGTGTCTGGGCGAGGCGAGCTTCCAGGGCGCGATCAAATACGCCAACGACCGTTTGCAGATGCGCGCGCTGACCGGCCCGAAAGCGCCGGAGAAAGTCGCTGATCCGATTATCGTGCACCCCGATGTGCGACGGATGTTGCTGACCATGAAAGCCTTCAACGAGGGCAACCGCGCACTGACCTACTTCACCGCGCAGTTACTGGACGTGGCGCACCTGAGTCCGGATGAAACGGCGCGTCAGGATGCCGAAGACTTGCTGGCGTTCCTCACACCGATCTGCAAAGCCTTCATGACTGACACCGGCCTGGAGGTGACCAACCATGGCATGCAGGTATTTGGTGGCCACGGGTTCATTCGCGAATGGGGAATGGAGCAACTGGTACGCGACTGCCGGATCGCGCCGATCTATGAGGGCACCAACGGCATTCAGGCGCTGGACTTGCTCGGGCGCAAGGTACTCGGCAGTCAGGGCAAGTTGTTGCGCGGTTTCACCAAAATCGTCCACAAGTTCTGCGCGGCGAACCACGAACATCCACAATTGGCCGGGTATGTGGCGCAGCTCAATCAACTGAATCAGCAGTGGGGTGAGTTGACCGCCAAGGTCGGCATGGCAGCAATGAAAAACCCGGACGAAGTCGGTGCCGCGTCGGTGGATTACCTGATGTACAGCGGTTACATCATCCTCGGCTACCTGTGGCTGCGCATGGCGCTCGTGGCTCAGGCGCAGCTTGATGCTGGCAGTGGTGATGGCGACTTCTGTCGGGCCAAACTGGCGACCAACGAGTTTTACTTCAAGCGCCTGTTGCCACGCACTGCCGCTCATCGGGCGGCCATCGAAGCAGGGAGCGATTGTCTGATGCAACTGCCGGCGGAGCTGTTCGCGCTTTAGTCATGTAAATCCGTTACAAAGAAGCTCGCCTTGTGCGGGCTTTTTTGTCGATGACTAAAAATTACAAAACGGTCATGAGCTGACCCTATGTGTCACAAAAGTTGTTGGGGTACACTCCGACCCAACGAAAACACTCTTCCTGTGAATCACCTGTATAGATCTTGCGAGGTTTGCCATGGCTGACTACAAAGCGCCCCTGCGCGATATGCGCTTCGTCCTCAATGAAGTTTTCGAGGTCGCCAAACTCTGGGCCGAACTGCCTGCACTGGCTGAAACCGTCGATGCAGAAACGGTCGAGGCCATCCTGGAAGAAGCCGGCAAAGTCACCAGCAAAAGCATCGCGCCGCTGAGTCGTGCAGCGGACGAGGAAGGTTGCCATTGGGCGGACGGTGCCGTCACCACGCCGGCAGGTTTCCCACAGGCCTATCAGACCTACGCTGAAGGCGGTTGGGTCGGTGTCGGCGGTGATCCTGCCTACGGCGGCATGGGCATGCCCAAAGCCGTTTCGGCCCAGGTCGAAGAAATGGTCAACTCCGCCAGCCTGTCGTTCGGTCTGTACCCGATGCTGACCGCCGGCGCTTGCCTGTCGATCAATGCCCACGCCAGCGAAGAGCTGAAAGCGGCGTACCTGCCGAACATGTACGCCGGCATCTGGGCCGGTTCCATGTGCCTGACAGAGCCACACGCCGGTACCGACCTGGGGATCATTCGCACCAAGGCCGAGCCTCAGGCCGACGGCTCCTACAAGGTCAGCGGCACCAAGATCTTCATCACCGGTGGCGAACACGACCTCACCGAAAACATCATCCACCTGGTGCTGGCCAAGCTGCCGGATGCCCCGGCGGGGCCGAAAGGCATTTCGCTGTTCCTGGTGCCGAAGTTCATGGTCAATGCCGATGGCAGCCTGGGCGCGCGCAACCCTGCGAACTGCGGTTCGATCGAACACAAGATGGGTATCCAGGCGTCGGCGACCTGCGTGATGAACTTCGATGAGGCCGTGGGCTACCTGGTCGGTGAGCCGAACAAAGGCCTGGCGGCCATGTTCACCATGATGAACTATGAGCGACTGGGCGTCGGTATTCAGGGCCTGGCCACTGGCGAGCGTTCGTATCAGAACGCCGTGGAATACGCCCGTGACCGTCTGCAAAGCCGTTCGCCGACTGGCGCGCAGAACAAGGACAAAGTGGCTGACCCGATCATCGTCCACCCGGACGTGCGTCGCATGTTGCTGACCATGAAAGCCTCGAACGAAGGTGGCCGAGCGTTTTCCACTTACGTGGCCATGCAACTGGACACCGCCAAGTTCAGCGAAGACGCCGCCACCCGCAAGCGTGCGGAAGATCTGGTGGCGTTGCTGACCCCGGTGGCCAAGGCGTTCCTGACCGACCTGGGCCTGGAAACCACCGTTCACGGCCAACAGGTCTTCGGCGGCCACGGTTACATCCGTGAGTGGGGCCAGGAGCAACTGGTACGTGACGTGCGCATCACCCAGATCTACGAAGGCACCAACGGCATTCAGGCGCTGGACCTGGTCGGGCGCAAGATCGTGGGTAGCGGCGGGGCGTTCTACAATCTGTTCGCTGACGAGATTCGTCACTTCACGGCCACCGCCAGTGCGGACCTCGCAGAGTTCACCAAGCCACTGAACGACGCAGTGACCACCCTTGATGAACTGACCGCGTGGTTGCTTGACCGAGCGAAGACCAATCCGAACGAAATCGGCGCGGCGTCGGTCGAGTATCTGCAAGTGTTCGGTTACACGGCTTACGCCTACATGTGGGCACTGATGGCCAAGGCTGCTTTCGGCAAGGAAGCGCAAGACGATTTCTACGCCAGCAAACTGGGTACGGCACGGTTCTATTTTGCCCGCCTGCTGCCGCGCATTCATTCATTGAGCGCGTCGGTGAAGGCCGGTAGCGAATCGTTGTTCCTGCTGGATGCAGGACAATTCTGATGAAGTAGCGTTATGTAAGCATTCTCTTACATAACGTGCTGCTGTTCTCCCATAGATGCAAATTGGATCCACAGCTAATCTACTTCACATGGACGTAGCGCAGGAAGCGCAAAGCAACAACAGGGACACGTAGGATTCTGCCAGGACGGCGGAGTGAAATGGATGTCAGGGAAACAGTCTGCAAAAACCCCGCTTCGGCGGGGTTTTCTTTTGCCCGGAGAAAAGTTGTCAGCGCGGTCCATCCAGAGCCTGCGCGCTGTTCAAGCGTTCATCCGGGCCATTCATCACTTCCTCCAGCAAGGTCCGCAGCAATTCCAGCGAGGCCTGCTGCCGTTGCACATCCCGACACACCAAACCGACTTTCAGCGGCACTCGTGGTTCGCTCAGGGGCTTCCATAGCAACTCGTGGTTGCCGTGAGTCTTTTGCGAGCGCCCGGGCAGCACTGTTGCCAGACGCGTGTGCGGCAAGCTGTCGAGGATCCCGGCCATATTGTTCAGTTCGGCTTGCACCTGCGGGCGTCGTCCGAGGTTTGCCAGTTGTGCCCGCCAGATCTGCCTTATTTGAAATTCCTCGCCCAACAGCAACATCGGCAGTTCGGCGGCCTGGCTCATGGACACTTTCTTGAATTCACGCAGCGGATGCTCCGCCGGGATGACCAGGGTCAGTTCATCTTCGTACAGCATCACGCCATGCAAGCCAGGCTGACGGGGCGGCAGGTAGCTGATGCCAATATCCAGAGAACCGTTGAGCAGCCGCCGCTCGATTTCCAGGCCGGTCAGTTCATAGATCTGCACCACCAGATGCGGCTGCGCCTTGCGCACCCGCTCGAGCATTTGCGGAACGAGGCTGGTATGCACGGTTTGCAACACACCAATGGCCAAGGTGCGCAGCGCCTGACCCTTGAAGTTGCCGAGCGCTTCCCGTGCTCGTTGCAAGCCATCGAGCAAAGGCTGGGCGTGGTTGTACAGCGTGTGCGCCGCGAGGGTCGGCAGCAGGCGTTTGCTACTGCGTTCGAACAGGCTCACATCGAGGTTTTGTTCGAGGTGGCGGATTTGCTGGGACAGCGCCGGCTGGGAGATGGACAGGCGCTCGGCGGCCCGGCCCACGTGGCCTTCTTCATAGACCGCGACGAAATAACGCAGTTGCTTGAAATCCATAAGTATTACTTATCGAAAATGCTGGGAAATCGAAATGGCTGAACGCCTCGTCTGAGCCTAGTCTAACCGCATTCACAGGGCTTACAGGGCCACAGAGCGCGATGAATACCGTTTGCTTCGATGGTGTTTACATAGGTAAGGCAAAAAACCTCAAAAGAGGTTTTTTCAGTTGAATCTGTTCAGTCTGCGTCGCAGTCCTCCCAGCCTTGATGATCTGGTCATGGACGCCTCCCTGCCAACCCAAGGCAGTAACCTTTCCAGCGAGTACTTGATGCCCAGTGTCGAGCGGCCGAAACAGGTGTTTGTGCGTGGCCAGGGTTCGTGGTTGTGGGACAGCGATGACCGTGCGTATCTGGATTTTTCCCAGGGAGGCGGGGCCAACAGCCTTGGTCACAGCCCTTCGGTACTGGTCAACGCCATCACCGCCCAGGCGCAATCGCTGATCAATCCGGGCTTCGGCCTGCATAACCGCGGCATGCTCAGCCTCGCCGGGCAACTGTGTGCCAGCACCGGCAGTGATCAGGCTTACCTGCTCAACACCGGCAGTGAAGCCTGTGAGGCGGCGATCAAACTGGCGCGCAAATGGGGTCAGCAGCATCGCGGTGGTGCGTCGCGAATCATTGTGGCCAACAACGGTTGCCACGGTCGTAGCCTGGGGACGATTTCGGCGTCGGACAGTTCGGCATTGATCAACCGTTTCGAGCCGCAATTGCCAGGCTTCAGCCGTGTTCCATTCAATGATCTGCCAGCGTTGCATGCGGCCGTGGATGAGCGGACCGTAGCGATCATGCTCGAACCGATCCAGAGCGAAGCCGGCGTGAACCCGGCCACCGCGCATTACCTCAAGGGTGTCGAACGCTTGTGCCGTGAACTCGGCATTTTGCTGATCTTCGACGAAGTGCAAACCGGCATCGGCCGTTGTGGCACCTTGCTCGCAGAACAGTCCTACGGCGTAACGGCGGATATCGTCGTGCTCGGCAAAGGGCTGGGCGGCGGTGTGCCATTGGCCGCGTTGCTGGCGCGTGGCAAGGCTTGTTGTTTTGACACGGGCGAGGTGACAGGCACTCATCACGGCAATGCGCTGATGACCGCTGCGGGACTTTCGGTGCTCGATACGGTGCAGGACAAGGGTTTCCTCAAACACGTCGCAGAAACCGGTCAACACCTGCGTGAAGGTTTGGGGCGTTTGGCCCATCGTTACGGTCACGGCGAGTTGCGCGGACAAGGGCTGCTCTGGGGGCTGACGCTGTCGGACGATTCTGCCGGCGCGGTAGTCAAGGCTGCGCTGTACGAAGGCCTGCTGCTCAATGCCCCGCAACCCGACTGCCTGCGCTTTACCCCTGCGCTTAATGTCAGCAACGCCAACATCGACGAAATGCTCCTGCGCCTGGCGCGCGCCTTCTCCCGAGTACGCACCGCGCAATTGCAGTGCCGTAAAGGGATTGCCGTCTGATCAGACGCGCCCTACACACATTCCCGAACCGTCTCGCGGTAAAACGCACGCCCCACGCCTGATTCTTTTGGCGTGGGGCGTTTTTTTGTCTGCGAAATTCAACGAAGGGGCAGAACTCGGGAGCAGCGGGACTGAACCCTGATAAACGGCACGGGTCGATTAGCTGTAGGGCTCGAACGAGTCGACCCAATCAGGAGCTGCCCCATGGATTTTATTCGCATCATCATCGCCATCCTGTTACCGCCGCTGGGTGTGTTTCTGCAAGTAGGATTCGGTGGAGCGTTCTGGCTGAATATTCTGCTGACGTTGTGCGGTTACATTCCGGGGATCGTGCATGCGGTTTACATCATCGCCAAGCGTTGAGCTGAGCGTCGGCAGGTCGGCAGCCTTCGCGGGCAAGCCCGCTCCCACAGGTTCTGTGGTGTGCACAAATTCTGTGGGAGCGGGCTTGCCCGCGAAGGGGGCGCCATTGTTTCAGCTCTGTGCGCAGACCTCAGTCTACTGAACCCATCACCCTTCGATAAAACAACCATTCCTGTTCCAGCGCATGAGCCTGATTGCCGGCCTTGCGAAAGCCATGGCGTTCGTCCGCGTAGTAATGCGCTTCGACCAGAATACCGTTGTCCCGCAGCGCCGCGACCATGTCGCGGGTCTGCTGCGGGACGACCACGGCATCCAGTTCCCCTTGAAAGAAGATCATCGGCACGCGGATGTTGCTTGCATGCAGCAGCGGTGTGCGGGCGGCGTAGCGTTCGGCATCCTGCACCGGATCGCCGATTAACCAATCCAGATAGTCGCTTTCGAATTTATGGGTGGCGCGACCCAGCGCCACCGGGTCGCTGACCCCATACAGGCTGGCACCGGCGCGGAACACGTTGTGAAAGGCCAAGGCGCAAAGGGTGGTGTAGCCGCCGGCGCTGCCGCCGCGGATGAAAGCCTTGTCGCCGTCGATCAAGCCTCTCTGGTTGAGGTAACTGACCACGGCACAGGCGTCTTGCACATCAACATCGCCCCAACTCAAATGAAGCGCCTGACGATAGGCCCGGCCATAACCGCTGCTGCCGCGATAGTTGAGGTCGGCCACGGCGAAGCCCCGCTGAGCCCAGAACTGGATGCGTGGATCGAGCATCGGGTAGCACGCCGACGTCGGGCCGCCATGGATGAACACTACCAATGGCGGTTTTTCCTCGCCGGTCATCGCCGGGTAGAAGAAGCCGTGTGCTTCGCCGGAGCCACTCGGGTAGCGCAAGGTTTGTGGGCTGCTGATTTGTTCGGGAGGAAGGGGGGTGATGCCGCCGGCCAGTACTTTCACTTGCCGGCTCTGCCGGTCGATGGCGATGACTGCGGTTGAACTGACCGGCGACGCGGCGATGCAATAGATGAACTGCTCATCCACGGCAAGATGGCGGAAACGGCTGTAGTCGCCGGTAAAGTCTGAGCTGGAATCGCCGCATACGCCCAATCGGCCAAACCCACCTTCGGTCCAGCTGGCCAGATAACTATTGTCGCTCAGCGGCAACCAGGTGCTTCCGCCGAGTTGCCAGGGCGCTGGGCCATGGTCCGCGGTGGCACTTGGCAATGGGCTCAGGCCTTTGTCAGATTCCATCCAGGGCTGCCAGTACCCCGCGCGATCCGTCAGGCAATACAAGCGACCGCCGGCATCAAACCGCGGTTGTTGCACAGACTCTTGAGTGCCGTCGCCCGCCACACAACGAGCCTCGGCAAACCCGCCATTGGCGAGGCGTTCGGCAACCATCAAACGGGTCGCTGTCCATGGCTGGTCCGGGTGATCCCATTCGATCCAGGCCAGACGCCGGGCATCAGGGCTCAGCGTCGGTGCCGCGTAGAAATCAGCACCTTCGGCCAGCAGGTGACGTGCGCCATCCAACAGATCGATTGCCACCAGTCGGTGTTGATCGCGATGCTCCTCGACTGCCAGCACTTGCCCGTTGGCGAACTGTAAATCGCCATAACGGCACACACCGAACGTGAGCCTTTCGGGCGGTTCGTCTTGCAGTGCTTGCCGATACAGCTGCTGGTCTGCCTCGTTGACGAAAACGATACCGTCGTCCGTCAGACAAAACGCTCCGCCGCCATATTCGTACACCCGACTGCGCACGCTGAACCCCGGTGGCGTCAGACATTTCGCTGCACCGTCGCGCCAATGCCAGATTCGGCACGCCGCGTCTTCGGGGCGGTACTCGTTCCAGAACAGGCCCTGTCGACCGACCTGCAGCTCGGCAAAGTCGATACCGGCGGCTACGGCTTTGGCAGCGCTGAAAAGTTCAGCTTTTGGCGATGAGGCGTGAGTTTCGTTCATTGCGAAAGGCCAATTGGTCGATGGTCTGGGTCGCGTGTTCGGCTTCTTCGCGAGCCTTGAGGATCACGCCGTGTTGTGGCGACTTGCTGCACACCGGGTCGGCGTTGCTGGCATCACCGGTGAGCATGAACGCCTGGCAGCGGCAGCCGCCGAAGTCCTTTTCTTTCTCGTCACAGGAGCGGCACGGTTCGGGCATCCAGTCATAACCGCGAAAGCGATTGAAGCCGAACGAGTTGTACCAAATGTGCTGCATGCTGTGCTCGCGCACATTGGGAAACTGCACCGGCATCTGTCGGGCGCCGTGACAGGGCAGGGCGGTTCCGTCCGGCGTGACCGTCAGAAAAATACTGCCCCAGCCATTCATGCAGGCTTTCGGGCGTTCTTCGTAGTAGTCCGGGGTGACGAAAATCAGCTTGCACGGATGCCCTTCGGCTTCCAGCTTGGCGCGGTATTCATTAGTGATGCGTTCGGCGCGCACCAGTTGCTCTTTGGTTGGCAATAGCCCGACGCGATTGAGCTGAGCCCAACCGTAGAACTGGCAAGTGGCGAGCTCGACGAAGTCCGCTTCCAGTGCGATGCACAGCTCGATGATGCGGTCGATCTGGTCGATGTTGTGCCGATGGGTCACAAAATTCAGCACCATCGGATAACCGTGGGCCTTCACCGCCCGGGCCATTTCCAGTTTCTGCGCAAAGGCCTTTTTCGAACCGGCCAGCAGATTGTTCACCTGCTCGTCGCTGGCCTGGAAACTGATCTGGATATGATCGAGACCGGCCTTCTTGAAGTCGCTGATTTTCTGCTCGGTCAGGCCGATGCCGGAGGTGATCAGGTTGGTGTAGAAACCCAGTTTGCGCGCTTCGGTAATCAGCTCGGCGAGGTCCTGGCGTACCAGCGGTTCACCACCGGAAAAGCCCAGTTGCGCCGCGCCCATTTCCCGCGCCTCACGGAACACCTTGATCCACTGTTCGGTGCTCAGCTCTTTGCCCTGTTCGGCGAAATCCAGCGGATTGGAGCAGTACGGGCATTGCAGCGGGCAGCGATAGGTCAGCTCGGCCAGCAGCCACAGCGGCAGGCCGACTTCAGGTTTGGGCGGCACTTGCACCGATGAATCAGGCAAGTTCGATCCAGTGCTGCGCACGGGCAACCTCCATGAATTGCTCGATGTCGTCACCGAGCTCGGGCACGCCGGGGAACTGTTGGTCGAGCTCATTGATGATCGCCGCGACATCCCGTTCACCGTCAATCAAGCCGCCGATCAGTGCGGCACTTTCGTTGAGCTTGATCATGCCTTCCGGGTACAGCAGCACGTGGCCTTTCTGCGCCGGTTCGTACTGGAAGCGGTAGCCGGGACGCCAGGTCGGGGTCTTGCTGCGATCGAAACTCATAAGGTGATTCCTTTGTGCCAGACCCGTTCCCCGGTCACGCTGTGATATGGCGGGCGATTCAGTTCGTAGGCCATGCTCATGGCATCGAGCATGCTCCAAAGAATGTCCAGTTTGAACTGGAGAATTTCCAGCATGCGCTCCTGGCCTTCCCGGGTCTTGTAGTGCTCAAGCGTGATCGCCAGACCATGCTCGACATCACGCCGTGCCTGACCCAGGCGGGTGCGGAAATACTCGTATCCGGCCGGGTCGATCCATGGGTAATGCTGCGGCCAACTGTCCAGGCGCGATTGGTGGATTTGCGGGGCGAACAGCTCGGTCAGGGAGCTGCTCGCGGCCTCCTGCCAACTGGCGCGGCGGGCGAAGTTGACGTACGCGTCCACGGCGAAGCGCACGCCGGGCAGCACCAGTTCCTGGGAGCGCAACTGGTCCGGGTCGAGGCCGACGGCCTGGCCCAGACGCAGCCAGGCTTCGATGCCACCGTCTTCACCGGGCGCGCCGTCGTGGTCGAGCAGGCGCTGAATCCACTCGCGGCGGATCTCGCGGTCAGGGCAGTTGGCGAGGATCGCGGCGTCCTTCAGCGGGATGTTCACCTGATAGTAAAAGCGGTTGGCGACCCAACCCTGAATCTGTTCGCGGGTGGCCCGGCCTTCGTACATCGCCACGTGGTAGGGATGATGGATGTGGTAATAGGCGCCCTTGGCGCGCAGGGCCGCTTCGAATTCGGCGGGGGACATCGGGGTGTCGGTCATTGCGGTTCTCCGGTGCACAACCGTTGAAATCTTTGGTGTCTGGTCGGACACCTTCGCGGGCAAGCCCGCTCCCACAGGGGGTGTGTACACCACAAGTCCAATGTGGGAGCGGGCTTGCCCGCGAAGGGGCCCTTTGCTACAGCACAATACTCATGCCGTCATACGCCACTTCAACCTGGCGCCGATCCAGCTCCGCCCGTTCCGGCGAATCCTCATCGAGAATCGGGTTGGTGTTGTTGATGTGGATTAGCACCTTGCGCTGCGTGGGCAGTTGCTCCAGCACTTCGAGCATGCCGCCGGGGCCGTTTTGTGCCAGGTGGCCCATCTCGCGCCCGGTGCGGGTGCCGACGCCACGACGCTGCATTTCATCGTCGTCCCACAACGTGCCGTCGACCAGCAGGCAATCGCTGCCCGCCATGATCTCCAGTAGCGGCTCATCCACTTTGCCCAGTCCCGGCGCATAGAACAGCTTGCCGCCAGTGCCGCGGTCCTCGACGATGAGGCCGATGTTGTCGCCCGGATGCGGGTCGAAGCGGTGCGGCGAATATGGCGGTGCGGCACTGCGCAAAGGCAGCGGGGTGAAGCGCAGGTTCGGGCAGGCGGGGATGGTGAAGCTTTGATCGAGCTCAATCCGGTTCCAGTTCAGCCCGCCGTTCCAGTGGGTCAGCATGGTGAACAGCGGAAAGCCGCTGCTCAGGTCTTCGTGAACCATGTCCGTGCACCAGACCTGATGCGGGCAACCCTCGCGCAGCATGAGCAGGCCGGTGGTGTGGTCGATCTGGCTGTCCATCAGGATGATCGCGCTGATCCCGGTATCGCGCAGGGCGCGGCCAGGCTGCATCGGGGCGAAGCTCTGGAGTTGGGCACGAATGTCCGGGGAGGTATTGCACAGCACCCAGTTCACGCCGTCATCGGAAATCGCGATAGACGATTGCGTCCGCGCCTTGGCCCGCAGGCTGCCGTTGCGAAAGCCTGCGCAGTTCGCGCAGTTGCAGTTCCACTGGGGGAAGCCGCCGCCGGCAGCGGAACCTAGAATCTGGACAAACATGGACACTCCATCGTTTCAACGCTGAAAATAAAACGCCTCGGATAACCGAGGCGTTGTGCTGCACGTCTACCAAGGTAGAGATTAGCGGCTTGCGAAGTACATGGTGACTTCAAAGCCGATACGCAGGTCGGTGTAGGCAGGTTTGGTCCAGGCCATAAATTGAACTCCTTCAGGTGGGTGGGACAGCGCTATCTATAGATATAGTCCACCTCAAGTCAGAGATGTTCCAGATAGTTAGGTTGCTATGTTACTCAAAATTTCAAAGAGATTGCCCGTGAAACTTTGAGAAAGCTCCTTACCGCGCCGGTAATGATCATTTTGCCGCTTGCCATGGCTCACCAGGGCTGGCGGCGCTGGCCAGGCAGCACCAGCCGCCCTCGGCCTGATTCAGGCGCCGGGTCGCAGCCAATAGCGCGGCCCGGTCGATCTGCAAAATGGCCTCGGGTAATTGCGTCAGATAATCCGACGAGCGGCCAGCCAGTTTGCCCTGCCAGAGCAATTCGGCCGCCTGGGCCGTGGCGAGCGTGGCGCTGGAAAACTGATCCGCCAGGGCCTTGCGTTGAGCGGTGAAGGTGGTGTCGTCGAGTGCGTTGATCAGTTCCGGCAATCGATTCAGGAATTGCTCGATGTGTTGCAGCAGGTCCATCGGCGCAACACTTGGCGATTGCACACCGAACAGCAGCCCGGTTTGCCCGTGAATCTGCCGCAGGGCGCTGAACACCGCATAGCCGAGTTGCAGGTCCACCCGCAAGCGCTGGTAGAACGGCGTCTGACAGACATGCGCGAGCAAACGCCACGCGGCTTCGTCGGCCATTTCCTGGGTGGCTGTCGGACAGAACAGCAGCAGCGCGTGCTCGCTGGAGGCGGTATCGACATTGCTCCACAGACGTTGTGAATGGATCGAAGCTGGCGCCGTCAGTTGATTGTCCGGCGTACCGGGTATACGGCTCAAAGCCAGACCCATGGCCGCTTGAGTCTGAGCTGACAATCCGATGGCCAGCCCATCCCAGCGCGCACTTGACCAGAGTTGCTGCACGTCATCCGAGTTCGCGGTGTGCCCAAGACAGTGATCGGGCAATACCTTGAGCAGTTGTCGAATCGGCATTAACGCAACGCTCGTCGATTCTGATGGTGAGAGAACGGCATCAGGTCTTGTCAGTTCTTTCAGCACATGCTCCAGGACGGAGGGCATCGGCTCCTGTAGCCCGTTCAGTTTCAGCAGCCATTCGTTGCCCGACGCACTGAAGGAAAAGTCCACGCCGGCCTGGCGCGCGTCTTCTCGCAACGATTGCAGGTTATTTTCCAGCCGTGATTGAAGGTTGCTGCCGGGAGTCGAGTCCAGACGCCAACGCAGATAGATCGCACCTTCAGCACCGTTGTCCGGGAATGCCTGGCTGAATTGCATCGGCGAACGTTCACGACGGCTGCGCGAGCGATCCTGGGCAAAAGTGCGCAGGCCGCGGTGGGCGCTGGTCTGGCCGCGAATCAATCCGGCGTTGGGTGCCGGTGCTTCGCAGCGCAGGAAAGGATTTGGGGCGGGCAATTGCCATGGGCCGCTGAAGTTATCCACAGCTCCGATTTGTTGGAGGATTTGCTTGAGGGCTGTAGCGCCTTTGTCGGATAACACGACTTCGCGCTGTTCGCTGTCCAGTCGGGCCAGTTGCAAGGCACTGCTGACTTGCTGCTGACGCTGGAGCAGGGTTGCGTATTCTTCACGCAATCGGTTCCAGTCTTGTTCGGCAAAAAAACCGAGCCAGTCCATCAGGCGTTCGCGGATGCCTGTTGCCGAGGCTGCGGCGGGCAGGGTGAATTCGATATGCAGCAAAGCTTGCCCGGCGAACTGGTACAGCGGTTGGGCTTTCAGGTTATCGGCCAGCCCGCGCTCGCGCAGGTTTGCCAACAAGCCGCCGGGTTTTGCCAGATTCAGCCAGTGGCACAGGAACGCCAGCGCTTGCGCAGAGAAATCGGGCAGTGCTTCGAGTGCGAACAGCCAATCCAGACGCCGTTCTCCAGCCTGTTGATAACTTTTTTCTGACGTCGACATCAGTGGCACAGGAGCTTGTTGCTCGACGTTTTCTCCCTTGGTGATGACGTTGCCAAACGCTTCAGCCAGCGCCCTCAGCTCTTCGAGACTCTGCGGCCCAGCCAGGCTCAAGGTCATCTGCCCGGTCTGATAAAACCGCTGATGAAAATCCTGCAAAGCCTGCTGAAACCCGGGTTGCTCCACCGCCAGACTGTCGCGATTACCCGCATGGAAACCGCGAAGCGGATGCAATTCTGACAGTCCATCGAACAGCGAAAATTGCTGTTGCGCGGCCGCATCCTGGGACCAGGCGACAAATTCAGCATGTAGCACTTCCCGTTCCCGCTGCTGATCGTCCGGATTCATACGCGGATGAGCGAGCATGTCTGACAGACGCTCCAACCCACCGGCAAAAGCCTGCGCTGGCAATTCGAAAAAGTAATCCGTGGCGCGCTCGCTAGTGCGTGCATTCAACTGTCCACCATGCCGTTGTACGTAGGCCATCAACCCTTGATCGGCGGGAAAACGCACGGTGCCGAGAAACAGCAAATGCTCAAGAAAGTGCGCCAGCCCCGGCCAGGCCATCGGCACGTCATGGCTGCCGGTCGCGACGCGCAATGCCGCAGCGCAACGCTTCAAATTCGGCGCATGACGCAGCGTCACCCGCAAGCCGTTGGCCAGGGTTTCAGTGAGGGGGCGAGGGTGATTCAGCGCGGGCATGGGCACTTCCAGAACAGTGAAGTGCCAATGCTAGCGGATAACGATGGATCAGCGCTTGTGTAGCGCGCCGTAAAGCTCAGGGCGGCGATCGAGGAAGTAGCGATTGGCGGCGCGCGAGTCGAGCATCAACTGACGATCCAGCTCTCCGACAATCAGTGCTTCATCAAGGCCAGCCTGTGCGATGCGGCTACCATCCGGCGCGGCAATGCTGCTCTGGCCGCAGTAGTGGATGTCGCCTTCGTGCCCGCAATAGTTGGCGTAGGCCACGTAACACTGGTTTTCAAAGGCCCGGGCGCGGACGGTGACGTCAGCGATGAAGTCATAGGGAATCATGTTGGCGGTCGGCACCAGAATCAGCTCGGCACCGGCCAGGGCCAGGCGTCGGGCGTTTTCCGGAAACTCCAGGTCGTAGCAGATCAGGAAACCGAGCTTCCAGCCGTTGAGCTCAACGATGGGAAACTCGTCCGCACCGGCGCTGAACATCGAGTGATCGAGGTCGCCGAACAGATGGGTCTTGCGGTAGTTGCAGACGCGCTCGCCATTGGCGTCGATCAACTGCACGGCGTTGTAGATCTGCCCGTCGGCGGTGCGCTCGGGATAGCCATACAAAATGGCGATCCCGGCAGCCTTGGCTATGCGCGCAATCTGCTGCGCCGATTCACCGTTATGCACCTCCGCGAGGACGCTGACAGCATCGACGCCGATGTTGTAGCCGGTCAGGAACATCTCCGGCAGCACCAGCAGGTCCGCACCTTTGGCCTCCAGCGCAAGCTGCTGCACGCGTTGCAGGTTGCCGGCGACATCCAGAGGCAGCGGTGGACATTGGTAAAGGGCTACGCGCATTTCGGATTCCTCTTACTCGGGCAGGGCGATCGGTCCGATCTCGTTGAACACATCACCTGGACCCGGATTCTCGGCATGAGTTGCACCGCCGAAGTGTTTCATGATCCCCCACACTGCGTTGAGCGAGGTCTGCACAGCGCCCTCAACCCAGGCTGGCGTCCACGAGACGTCGTCGCCAGCGATGAAGATCCCGCGCTGCTCGGCCGGCATGTCATCCTGCATGAAGTGCGCGTACATGCGCTGGTTGTAGCGGTAGTGGCCAGGCAACGCGCCTTTGAACGCGCCGAGGAAATGCGGGTCGGCTTCCCAGGAAACGGTGATCGGATCACCAATGATCCGTGCGGCGATGTCGACTTTCGGGTAGATCTTTTTCAGTGCATCCAGCGCCAGTTTCACGCGTTTTTCCACTGGGTGCGGGAGCATTTTCAGCGCGTCGCTCATCCACGAGTACGACAGGCAAATTACCCCCGGCTTGTCGTCACCGTTGTCGAACAGATAGGTGCCACGGGTCAGGCGGTCGGTAAGGGTCATGCTCATCAGGTCGCGGCCGGTTTCCGGGTCCTTGTCCTTCCAGAACGGGCGATCGACCATCACGAAGGTTTTCGACGATTGCATGTAGCGGGTGCGGTCCAGGGCCATCCACATCTTTTGCGAGAACAGGGTCTCATCGCATTCGATCTGGGTGGTCAGCAGCCAGCTCTGGCAGGTGGTCAGCACCGCGGCGTATTCGCGGGTGTCGCCCCAGTTGTCGGTGACGGCGAAACGGCCACCCGGTGCATGGGCAATCTTCTTCACGCCGGTACGCGGTGCGCCGTTGTGCAGAGAGCTGAGGCTGGTACCTTCGGGCCAGTGCACGCAACGCTCCGGCACATGGCGCCAGATGCCCTGTGGCACTTGTTCCACACCGCCGACCACCAAGTGCTGGTGATCGTCGCAGTTGGTCATCACCACGCGGAAGATTTCCAGCATCGAGTTGGGGAAGTCCGAGTCCCAGCCGCCGGTACCGAAGCCGACCTGACCAAACACTTCGCGATGGTGGAACGAGAGCTTGGCGAACGCCTTGGAGGTGGCGACGAAGTCGTAGAAGGTGCGGTCGTCCCACAGCGGCACCAGGGTGTTCCACAGTTCCTTGAGGCGCGGCACGTCGCGGTCGCGAATGGCTTGCTGGATATCGGAGAACTGCGAGCCGGCTTCCAGAGCGTCAGCCCACGCGTCAGCCACTTCCTGGAACAGTGCGGGAAGATCCGACAACTTCTGTGCGTAATGAGTCTGGCCTTCGAGGTCGATCACCGTGCTGCCCGATGCGGGTGTCAGCGGGTTGGGGAACGGTTTGGTTTCCAGACCGAGCTTGTCGACGTAGTGATAAAACGCGGTAGAGGACACCGGAAAACGCATGCCACCGAGCTCGGCAACAATACCTTCGGCCCCGTTGAATGCCTGGGAGCGCAAACGGCCACCCATTTTCGAAGCTTCGTAGACGACCGGTTTCAGACCCAGCTTCATCAGTTCATACGCGGCCACCAGGCCGGCAATTCCGCCCCCGACAATCGCCACTTCGGCACCATGATTGTGCTCGGGAATGCTGCCCAGGCCAGCCGGGTGTTCGATCCAGTCGTCGAAGGCGAAGGGAAAGTCCGGGCCGAAAATGGTGATTGGTTTTTTACCGTCTGCAGGATGGCGATTGTTCTTGTTCATGGCTGACCTTGCTGGCGACCCGACGCGGAATGCGCATCTGAGTATAGGAAAAGATGCCAGCCATTCTAGAGAGCACAGAACACGTTAATAAGACGCAAAGTGTCGTCGTTTTGCCATTTTATTGGTCGATATGACGATATGGTTGCGCACACTGCCCACTGTAGGGGCTGGCTTGCCAGCGAAGAGGCCGTTGAGTTTTGTGTTGATGGTCCAGACGCCTTCGCTGGCAAGTCAGCTCCTACAGGTCTTTGCAGGCCTGTCAGACACCAAAACCACCGGGAAAACCTCAAACCGGCTGCCCCCGATCAATCTTGCTGCTCAAGATGATCGACGTCGTGGTCTTCTCCACCCCATCCACACTGCCAATCTGATCCAGCAGCTGATCCAGCTGCTCCGGCGAATCGGTGCGCAACCACGCCACATAATCAAATTCGCCACTGACCGCACACAACTGCTGCACCTGCGCCATGGCGCTCAACCGTCGCAACACTTCCTTGCCGGAACGCGGCTGCACAGTGATCCCCACATACGCCTGCAACCCGCCATCCACTACCCGCTGACCGAGGCGCACGCCGTAACCGGTAATCACCTTGGCTTTTTCCAGCCGCGCCAGGCGCGAAGTGACGGTGGTGCGGGCGATGCCCAGTTGCCGGGCAAGCATGGCTACGCTCTCGCGGGCATTGATCTGCAGGGCCGCGATCAACTGGCGGTCGATTTCATCGAGGACGGGTGGGCGAGTGTCAGGCAAAGGGGTATCTCCATTGGCGCGGATCAATGGTGCAGCATGTTACAGGCTCGCTCGACGGGGCGCTTGTGGTCGTCGAGCGGACGGATTGCGCGGCTTTTTGCTGTTGAAAGGCCGAAAGAGGGTGTGCGCAATTCGGCTAGGATTAATGCAGTCGAGGGTGCGAGGGAAGGACATGACGACGAAGCTGCCTGCCGCTGTACGGAACCATGCATTGCAGATCGCCCATCACGAAATGGGGCACTACGTGGTGGCCCGCGCCTTGGGCTTTGCCACGGGCGGCGTCACCCTGACGGTGACCATGGATTTGCGTCACCAGGGTGGGGCTTGCATTACGTTGGTGCGCCCAATTTCGTCGATAGAAGCCATGAAGGAACATCTGGAAGCCCGGATGATGGTGCTCCTGGCTGGCGCAATGGCACAGACACTGCCTTCAAAACCTTCAGCTGCAAAACGCGTCGACAAGCCCAAAACCACAGCCATCCTCAAAGGCGAGCAGGGGGCGGAACAGGATTACGCAAAAATCAGGGAGCTTCAGCATCTGCTGCGCAACATCGCCTACCCAGATACCGATCCAGCGTCGGGTGAGCGAGTAACGGCAGAGCTTAAAGCGATGACTGATCGGGTGTGGGGCCGAACTCAAAAAATCATAGAGGATCAGGCCGAGACGATTGCGGAACTGGCAGGGGCGCTGGTGGACGGCATGATCATCGTCGAGCAATGGGGACGGCCGGCGGATACGTACGAGGTGGTGTTGACGGGGGAGGCGCTTGAGCGGATGTGGCCCGAGCAGCGCGTGCATACATTGTAGGAGCGAGCTTGCTCGCGAAGGTCGTGAACGATAACGCGAGAAACCAGACAGTTAGCGTCGCCTGTGATTTCTTCGCGAGCAAGCTCGCTCCTACAGGTTCATCGGTTCGCGTCCTTGCTTGCTCCGGCAGGCCGACGCGTCAGCACCTTCACCACATCATCAATCACCGCTTTGCTCATCGACGTCAGGTAATGCGCGGCCCAGGCGTGGCGGTCGGAATCTTGGGCGAGGGCGTCGGCGATGGGGACGTCTCGGCAGACGTGGAACAGCGGTTGGTCTGAGAGATACAGGAAGGGTGTGAAGCCGACGGTTTTTAGTTCTGAAGGTGCAGATATGCTCATGTTCAAACTCCTAATTTTTTAAGGAGCTGTCACATTCGTTTCCAAGCGAATGGGTGGCAGCTGTGCGCAGGTTGGAAAACCGGGAAACTAGGAAACCGGCACGCCCAGGGACGTCCCACGCACAGCCGCCATAACTCGAAATTGAGGTGGGCATCTGTTGCGTCTAATTTCGTCGGGTTTCCAAGCCCGATCGCTGAATGGTCAGCGACACGGGAGACTATCCCCTCAAAGAAAAGCACAACAAGGCGGCAAAGTACCCAAGCGCAAGATTCGGAGTTTGCCTACAAGGTCTGCGGGCGTCATCCGATAAAGCGAGACCATAAGTAAACAAAACTAAACGTCGGACACGAAAAAGCCGCGTAAAAACGCGGCTTTCTTGTTTGGTGGGCCCACACGGACTTGAACCGTGGACCAAAGGATTATGAGTCCTCTGCTCTAACCAACTGAGCTATAGGCCCTCAGTAGGCCGCGGATTATAACGACGGTTTCGCTACTGTGCCATCCGAAAAAGCCATTACGGTTGTACGAAGAAATGTCGCGGCAAATTCGTCCGCGGGGAGGGGCAGGCTGACGATGTAGCCCTGGATTTGCTCGCAACCCTCGGCGGCGAGGAATTGCTGTTGCGCCAGGGTCTCGACCCCTTCGGCAATCACGGTGAATTGCATGCTGCGTCCGAGCGCGATGATGGCGCGTACGATCGCCGCATCGTGGGGATCGTCCGGCAGGCCACGGACGAAGGATTGATCGATCTTGAGAATGTCCAGCGGCAGACGTTTGAGGTAGCTCAAGGACGAGTAGCCGGTGCCGAAGTCGTCGATGGCCAATTGCACGCCCAATTGTTTGAGTTGATGCAGCACCGCCAGCGCTTCTTCGGCCTGGCTCATGATGAAGTTTTCGGTGATCTCCAGTTGCAGGAAACCAGGGTTGAGGCCGTTGTCCTTGAGCAACTGTTCGATACGGCCCAGCAGGTTGGGTTGGCGCAATTGGGCGCCGGCCAGGTTGACCGACAGCGGGCCGAGACCTTCGTACAACTGGTGCCATTCGGACATCTGCCGGCAGGCGGTTTCCAGAACCCAGTCACCGATTTGCAGGATCATGCCGTTTTCTTCGGCCAGCGGGATGAAGTGTTCCCTCGGCACGTCGCCAAAGGTCGGATGGCGCCAGCGGATCAGGGCTTCGGCGCCGACCAGGCTGTAGTCGTCGAGGCTGATTTTCGGTTGGTAGCACAGGTGCAACTCGTTGCGTTCGATGGCGCGGCGCAGTTCGTGTTCCAGCGCTACGCGTTCGCTGGCCTGGGCGGTGAGGTCGCGGGTGTAGCTTTCGACCCGGTTGCGGCCCTTGGCCTTGGAGCAGTACATCGCGGCGTCGGCGTTCTTGATCAGTGTGGCAACGTCGCAGCCATCCCTGGGATAGAGGCTGGTGCCGATGCTGGCGCTGATGAAAAACTCGTGTTCGCCGGCCTGGAAGGGGGCGGTGAAACAATTGAGCAATTTAGTGGCTAGGTGGTCGGCATCGCTGGGTTGTTGCAGGCCTGGCAACAGAATGATGAATTCGTCACCACCCAGGCGCGCCACGGTGTCGATGTCACGCAGCTGCTCCTTGAGGCGTATGGCGATGCCCTTGAGCAGCAGGTCGCCGACCGGGTGGCCGAGGCTGTCGTTGATGTGCTTGAAGCGGTCAAGGTCGAGGAACAACACAGCGCCCTGCTTGCCGTTTTCCTGCTGGTTGTTGAGTGCCGTCAGCAAGCGGCTTTCGAACAGTGTGCGGTTCGGCAAGCCAGTCAGCGGGTCGTGGTGCGCCTGGTAGTCGAGTTTGGCCTGGGCATGCTTGAGGCTGGAGATGTCGGCGAACACTGCGACAAAGTGGGTGATGAACTTGTCGCGGTTGCGCACGGCACTGATGGTCAGCCAGCTCGGATACAACTCGCCATTCTTGCGCCGATTGGAAATCTCGCCTTGCCAATGACCTTCGGCGGTCAATTGATGCCACATGGCCGCGTAGAACGCGCTGTCATGCAGGCCCGAGGCGAGCAGGCGTGGCGTGTGCCCCAGTGCTTCGTTTTCGCTGTAGCCGGTGATTTCGGTGAACGCACGGTTCACCGCACTGATGTGCTGTTGGGTATCGGTGATCAACACGCCTTCGGCGGTGCTTTCGAACACGGTGGCGGCCTGTTGCAGTTTTTCCTGCATCAGATGCCGCTCGGTGATGTCCCGGGCGATGGTCAGCATGCAGTCTTCATCGCCAATCGGCAGTGGACGGCTGGACACTTCGCAGAGGCGGATCTGCCCGTCGCTGCGGCGGATATGGCAGCTGAAGTCACGGACAAAACCGTCCCGGTGCAGCAGGTCGAGCATTTGCTTGCGTTCATTGAGGTTGACCCAGATCCCCAGGTCCAGCGCCGAACGATCCACCGACATTGCGCTGTTGAACCCGGTGATGCGGCTGAAACCCTCGTTGACCTCCAGCAGCAAGCCATCACTTTGCCGTGACAGCAGCAAGCCGTCGGGAGAGGCATGGAAGGCCTTGGCGAATTTTTCTTCGGAAGTTTGCAGCTGTTGCTGGGTTTCCTTGAGCTGGGTGATGTCCCGCACGACGACCACCAGCGCTGGCGTCATGTCGAGATCGAACGGCTCGGCGGAGATCAGGCCGGTAAACACCTGGCCGTTGCTGCGACGAAAGGGCATTTCCAGGTTGCGGATGCTGCCGGCCTGCAAACGTTGCAACAGGCCTGGCCCAACGCCAGGAATGCCCCAGATGTTCAGGTTGGTGGCGGTCTGGCCAATGACGTCCTCGGCCTTGAGGCCGATCTGCTCTTCGAACGCTTCGTTGACTTCCAGCAGGCAACCGTCGCTCAGGCGCGCGATCACCAGAATGTCCGGGCATTGCTGGAACACGGACGCGAATTTCTGTTCCGACAGGCGCAACGCTTCTTCGGTGCGCTTGGCGTCGGTAATGTCGATCATCAAGCCGCGCAACACCGGTTCATGCCCGTGTTCGATCAAACTGACGATATCGCGTACCCACAGGCAACGGCCGTCGGCGGTGATCACTCGGTAGTCGAGGCGGTGATCGCGCCCGGCCAGCACTTCGTGATCGCAGAAGGTCTGGGCGCGGGTCAGGTCGGCAGGGTGAATGATGTTGCGCCAGAAGCCCGGAATCAGCCAATGGGACAGGGGATAACCGAGAAGGTCTTCGGCATGGGGCGATACATAGCTGTAGGTGAAATCGGTGACTTTTGCTTCCCAGGCGATGGCCGACAGGCTCTCCACCAGGCCACGGTAGTGGTACTCGCTGCTGCGCAGTTCCTGTTCAAGGTCGACCCGGCGGGTGATTTCCGAACTCAAGCGGCGGTTGATGCGGATAACCGAAGCCAGCACGATGCTCAGCAGCAACAATCCGGGCAGGCCATACATCAACAGATCCTTCCAGAACGTTCGATGATCGAGGACGTTGCCGACCCAATGCTCCTGAATGGCGCTGATTTCGGCGGGGCTCATGTCCGCCAGGACTTTGTCGAGAATACCGACAAGCATTTTGTTGTCGCGAGGTACTGCCATGGCCAGTTGATAGCGATAGGGGGTTTCACCGCTGACATACAACCCATCGAGCTTGAGTTGACGCAGGCTCCAGACGCTGGAAGCCAGATCGCCCACCACTGCGTCCACTGCGTCGGTGGCCAGTGCCTGCAAGGCCGAGCTGACGTTGGGCATCGCCACCAGATTCAGGTCGGGATTGTGCGTGCGCAGCAGTTCGTGGGGGGCGTAGTTTTCCACCACGGCGATTTTCAGACCGTACAGGTCTTGCAGGTTGTGTGGCTGGGGGCCCCCGACATGGGCCAGGATGACAATCGGAAAATCCAGGTAGGGGCGGGTGAACGACAGGTAGTTCTGGCGTTCCGGGGTCGACATGATGCCCGGCAGCAGGTCAATTTTGCCCTTTTTGGCTTGTTCCAGGACAGCGGTCCAGCTCACCGGCTCGATGGGCGTGAGTCGGGTTGCCAGCCTTTTGCGAATAATCTCGATGTAATCCGCGGCAAGGCCCTGGTAGCGGCCCTCATCGTCGCGGAACTCGAAGGGCGGCCACGACGCATCGACACCCAGGCGCAAGTTCGGGTGAGCCGCCAGCCAGCTACGTTCATCGTCAGTGAGAGTCAGAGCGCCAGCCGTTGCGGTCCAGGTCATCAGCGACAGCAAAAAAAGCACGGTCGGCAGTCTGGGCATAACGGTCTCGTTATGGCTCGGGGGAATGTTTCGAGTGTAGACGGGCTATAGAGCGGAAGGGGAGATGCGGGGGGATTTAATCTGTACAAAACAAAACCCCCGGCCTGGGCCGGGGGTTTTGTGATCACTCGTCGAGGAAGGAGCGCAGATGCTCGCTTCTCGTCGGGTGGCGCAGCTTGCGCAGCGCCTTGGCTTCGATCTGACGAATCCGCTCACGGGTCACGTCGAACTGCTTACCAACCTCTTCGAGGGTGTGGTCGGTATTCATGTCGATACCGAAGCGCATGCGCAGTACCTTGGCTTCACGGGCAGTGAGGCCGGACAGCACTTCGCGAGTCGCTTCTTTAAGGCTCTCAACGGTTGCAACATCGATTGGCGACTGCATGGTCGAGTCTTCGATGAAGTCACCCAGATGGGAGTCTTCGTCATCACCGATCGGGGTTTCCATGGAGATCGGCTCTTTTGCGATCTTCAATACCTTGCGGATCTTGTCCTCAGGCATTTCCATGCGTTCGCCCAGCTCTTCCGGGGTCGGTTCGCGACCCATTTCCTGCAGCATCTGCCGGGAAATGCGGTTGAGCTTGTTGATCGTCTCGATCATGTGCACCGGAATACGGATGGTGCGGGCCTGGTCGGCGATCGAGCGAGTGATCGCCTGACGGATCCACCAGGTGGCATAAGTCGAGAATTTGTAGCCACGGCGGTATTCAAACTTGTCTACCGCTTTCATCAAGCCGATGTTGCCTTCCTGGATCAGATCGAGGAATTGCAGGCCACGGTTGGTGTACTTCTTGGCGATCGAGATCACCAGACGCAAGTTGGCTTCGACCATCTCTTTCTTCGCGCGGCGGGCCTTGGCCTCACCGATCGACATGCGACGGTTGATGTCCTTGATCTCGGCGATGGTCAAACCGGTTTCGGTTTCCAGCGCGGTCAGCTTCTGCTGGCAACGGACGATGTCCGGCTGCAGACGACCAATGGCTTCAGCGTATTTGCTTTTGCCTTTGGCCAGGGCATCACTCCAGCTTTCGTCGACTTCGTTGCCCGGGAACTGGCGCAGGAAGTCTGCACGCGGCATGCGTGCATCACGAACGCAGAGCTGCATGATTGCGCGCTCTTGCTGACGCAGGCGATCCAGGGCGCTGCGAACACGCTCGACCAGGCCTTCGAATTGCTTCGGCACCAGTTTGATCGGCATGAACAGTTCGGCCAGGGCCAGCAACTCGGCAATCGCTGCCTTGTTGTGACGACCGTGCTTTTTCAACGCCTTGCGAGTGATTTCCATCTGATCGGCAACAGCGCCAAAACGCTGAGCGGCGATGATCGGATCCGGACCGCTTTCGGCTTCTTCCTCGTCATCCGAGGCTTCACCGTCTTCATCGTCGGAATCGTCATCCGCTTTGACGGCTTTCGCGTCAATCGGCGGCGGCACTTCTGCCGCAGGCGGCGCGATGCCGTCGTCCGGGTCGATATAACCGCTCAGGACGTCGGACAGGCGGCCACCTTCGGTGGTGACGCGGGTGTACTCGGAGAGAATATGATCAACCGTGCCAGGGAAGTGCGCGATTGCGCTCATCACTTCACGGATGCCCTCTTCAATACGCTTGGCGATTTCAATTTCGCCTTCACGTGTGAGGAGCTCGACCGTACCCATTTCGCGCATGTACATGCGCACCGGGTCGGTAGTGCGACCAATGTCGGTCTCGACCGCAGCCAACGCTGCAGCGGCCTCTTCGGCTGCGGCTTCGTCGGTATCGGCGTCGGCCAGCATAAGGGAATCCTTATCTGGCGCAACCTCGAATACGTTGATCCCCATGTCATTGATCATGCGGATGATGTCTTCCACCTGTTCCGGATCTGAAATATCCTCCGGCAGGTGGTCGTTGACCTCCGCGTAAGTCAGGTAGCCCTGCTCACGACCAAGTGTGATCAACTCTTTGATACGAGACTGCTGTTGCGCTTTTCCGGACATAACACCCTATCCACTGAAGGTCTTGGCGGGCAAAAAACAAGCCGAGGATTATACCTGAGCTATGACCTCACGCGCCAGTTGAGGTCGGGTTTGATGCGGAAACATTGCGACTCAAGAGGTCGCGCAGTTGATTTTTCTCTTCGCTGGTCAATTCGCTTTGACGTGCTTTTCTGAGAAGTTGTTCCAGGTTTCGCTCGCGTTGGCGGGCTGACAAGCTAGTAATGGTGTCGAAAAACTGTTGTTCAAGGTTATCTCCATCAATCAGCCATTCCTTTTCCGCCAGCGCCTTGAGCAGCCGGCCTTGTTCTGTGCCGTGCCAGCGCGCAATCAGCTGAATTGAGTTTAGCTTGGGATTCTTCTGTACGGCTTCGAGCAGCGCCACCAGCAATTGTGTGTTGGTGTGATCCTCGGCGGCGAAGTGTCCGGCATCCTCGACTTTTTCGGCCAGTTGCGGGTGATGCAGCAACGTGCGCAAGGCGGCGAGGGTCGGCGGTTCTACGGCGGCGGGCACCCGTGGCGCGCGGGGTTGATCGCGATCACCGCCCCGTTTGCCATTCTTGTCCCACGGTTTCTTGTCCCATTTCTTGCCTCCTGCACCGGGTTTCTTCGGCGTCCATTCCTGCTGCGGCACATACATTTCCTGTGCCTGCGGCTGATGATAGTCGCTGTAATCGGGCATCGCGTCGTAATCGATGCCCGGGTCGTAGGCCGGCGGGGCTTCTTGCGGGGCGCTTTGTGCCAGCTGACTCACCGCTTCGCCGCTAAGGCCGGTGATTTCGCTCAGGCGCTGGCGCATCAAGGTGCGCAGGTTGGCACCCGGGACTTTGTCGATCAACGGCGCGGCGAGGGTGGCCATGTGGGCCTTGCCCTCAAGCGAGCGCGGGTCGGCTTCTTCCGTCAGTTGCTGGAAGAAGTAATCGGCCAGCGGCTGCGCGTGCTGGTTGATGCGCGCGCGGAAGGCATCGGTGCCTTCAGAGCGGACCAGGGTGTCCGGGTCCTCGCCTTCAGGCAGGAATAGAAAACGTGCGCGGCGACCGTCCTGCAGGCTCGAAAGTGTCGCCTCCAGCGCCCGCCATGCCGCATTGCGACCGGCCTGATCGCCGTCGAAGCAGAACAATACGCTGGGCACGACGCGAAACAGCCGCTTGAGGTGTTCCTCGCTGGTGGCGGTGCCCAGGGTCGCGACGGCATTGCGCAGGCCTTGCTGGGCCAGGGCAATGACGTCCATGTAACCCTCGACGACGATGATCTCGTCGAGGTTGCGGTTGGTCTTGCGCGCTTCGTAGAGGCCGTAGAGTTCCTGGCCTTTATGGAAAACCGGGGTTTCCGGGGAGTTCAGGTATTTCGGCTTGTCGTCGCCCAATACCCGGCCGCCAAACGCAATGACACGCCCGCGACTGTCGCGGATCGGGAACATCACGCGGTCGCGGAAGCGGTCGTAACGTTTACCGCTTTCGGCATTCTCGATCAGCAGGCCAGCATCGATCATGGCTTTTTGTTGCAGGGTATCGCTGCTCAAGTGCTTGAACAGGTTGTCCCAGCCGGGTGGGGCAAAGCCGAGGCCGAAGTCCCGGGCGATTTCGCCGGTCAGCCCGCGACCTTTCAGGTAATCCACGGCCGCCTTGCGCGATGGATGGCTTTTCAGGGCCTGGCGATAAAAGTCGGCGGCAGCGCTGAGCAGCGGATACAGCGGAGAATCGGTCGGCTGCCGCGGTTTGTGCGGGCGGCCGCTTTCTTCGCGGGGGATTTCCATGCCGGCGGCTTTGGCCAGTTCTTCGACAGCCTGGACGAAATCCAGGTTGTCGTGGTCCATGATGAAGCCGAGGGCGTTGCCGCCAGCGCCGCAGCCGAAGCAGTAATAGAACTGCTTGTCGGGGCTGACGCTGAACGACGGAGTTTTTTCTTTGTGGAACGGGCAGCAGGCGGTGTGGTTCTTGCCGGCTTTTTTCAATTGCAGGCGCGAGCTGACCACATCGACGATGTCGGTGCGGTTCAGAAGGTCGTCAATGAAGCTCTGGGGAATTAGCCCGGCCATGGCGTTCTCGTCATCTGCGCTGAAAGGAACCCGAAACGTACGGCGAGCAAACGCGGTCATTGTTTGAGGCGCGCAAAGTAAGCGGCTCGACCAGTGTCGTCTGCGTAATCGCTGTCGGGAAGTGTATCTGCCGAAAATCCACTGACGTTAATGCCAATCAGTATTCGACTGTTTGAAAGTGTTGCGCTGAATCCGCTGCGGCCAATCACCGGCCTCGGATAGCTCATCAATTGGCACGCAAGCAGGTGCCTTGGGCTGATCGTCGTGAGAGGAATCAGTGGGTGTGCTCGTCAGTAGCCTTGGAAGGCTCGTCAGAAAAGACGTGCACCGCTGGCAAAAGAGCCAGGTCTGACGCGGTGAAGCAGATTTGTCTCGGTCGCGTCTGCGGCTTCGACAGTGAAGCATCAAGCGTTTTCCGCAAATGCCATAAGCCCGGCTGAGGGCCGGGCTTGGCAGAAGCTTGCTACGATCGTCTGTGTATTAGTACAGACGAACGGCGCGGCGCTGTTCGCGCTGAACTTTCTTGGCGTGACGCTTAACAGCGGCTGCTGCTTTGCGCTTACGCTCAGAAGTTGGCTTCTCGTAAAATTCGCGGCTACGAACTTCAGCCAGTACACCGGCTTTTTCGCAGGAGCGCTTGAAACGACGCAGAGCTACGTCGAAGGGTTCGTTCTCTTTTACTTTGACGGCTGGCATCCAGAGCTACCTTCATTCATTACCGGGGTCAACATCCTCGCGGCAAAAGAGCACTTGAAGACGTCGGTTTTTAAGGGTTGCGGATGTTAACCCCTCAACGCTCGGAATGCAAAGCCTCTGATCGAAAACCGCTGGTCGGGGCATCACGCGACGACTATTATGCGCGCCTTCGAATTCAGCCTAAACAAGGCGCAAACCCATGCTAGTACTGGGATTAGAAACCTCCTGCGACGAAACCGGTGTCGCACTTTACGACAGTGAACGCGGGCTGCTGGCCGACGCGCTGTTCAGTCAGATCGACCTGCACCGCGCCTATGGCGGCGTGGTGCCGGAGCTGGCCTCGCGCGATCACGTCAAACGCATGCTGCCCTTGATTCGTCAGGTGTTGGCCGAAGCCGGCTGCGTGCCGACCGAGATCGATGCGATCGCCTACACCGCAGGTCCTGGCCTGGTGGGCGCATTGCTGGTGGGGGCTTCCTGCGCTCAGGCGCTGGCCTTTGCCTGGGGTATTCCGGCACTTGGCGTGCACCACATGGAAGGCCACTTGCTGGCGCCGATGCTGGAGCCGCAACCACCGGAGTTTCCGTTCGTCGCTTTGTTGGTGTCGGGTGGTCATACGCAACTGGTTCAGGTCGACGGAATTGGTCAGTACACGCTCTTGGGCGAGACCCTGGATGACGCTGCCGGCGAAGCCTTCGACAAGACGGCCAAGATGATGGGCCTCAATTATCCGGGCGGACCGGAAATCGCTCGCCTCGCAGAGCAGGGCGTTGCAGGACGTTTCGTCTTTCCGCGTCCGATGTGCGACCGTCCTGGCCTGGATTTCAGCTTCAGTGGCTTGAAAACCTTTGCCCTGAACACCTGGCAGCAATGCGTCAGCGCCGGGGACGACGGCGAGCAAGCCCGTTGCGACATCGCGCTGGCGTTCCAGCAGGCCGTGGTGGAGACTTTGACCATCAAGTGCAAGCGTGCCCTGAAAGCCGCCGGTATGAAGCGCCTGGTGATCGCAGGGGGCGTCAGTGCCAACAAGGCGTTGCGGACTTCTCTGGAGAAAATGCTCGGCGACATGAGGGGCGATGTGTTTTATGCCCGTCCGCAGTTCTGCACCGATAACGGCGCGATGATCGCGTTTGCCGGCTGCCAGCGCTTGCAGGCCGGTCAGCAGGAAAGTCTGGCGATCAGCGTGCAGGCACGCTGGCCGATGGAGCAATTGTCGGCATTGTGATGAGCGGCGCTCATGTCCGGCAGCTAGAAATGCCGTTCGCGCCCGGCAAACAGGTCGCGTAGATTGCCGCGATGACGCCAGACGATCAGTCCGGTGAGCGTACTCATGGGCAGCAGGGCGGCCGGTTCTTGCCAGGCCAGCAATGGCAGGGTCAGCGGTGTGGCGATGAGGGCGGCCAGAGAGCTGGTGCGGGTCAGGTAGAACGTCAAGAGCCAGGCGCAGACTGCCAGAAGTGCGGCGGGCGGGTACAGTCCCAGCAGCATGCCCGCAGCGGTGGCGACACCTTTGCCGCCGCGAAAGCGGAAGTACAATGGAAACAGATGGCCAATGACGGCATAGACGCCGATCCAGGCCTGTTCCTGCTGTGAAAGGCCCGCAAGACGCGCAATCAGTACCGGCAGCAGGCCTTTGCAAAGGTCGCCGAGCAAAGTCAGGATGGCGAGTTTCTTGCCGGCCAGGCGCAACATGTTGGTGGCGCCGGCATTGCCCGAGCCACTCATTCGCGGATCGGGGCTACCGGTCAGGCGGCTGAGCAAAATGGCGAAGGACAGAGAGCCGAGCAGGTAGGCGAGGATCGCCAATAACCAAAACATGCTAACTATTCCGGGCGAGGAAGCCCTGATTCTAACGGCGCATTGCGCCCTTGTCGTGTAGCGGAGAGAAGTGCTTGGACAGAGTGTTTATCGAGGGCCTGGAAGTCGACACGGTGATTGGTGCCTACGACTGGGAGCGAGGCATCCGACAGTGCTTGCGTCTTGATCTGAGCTTCGCCTGGGACAATCGCCCGGCCGCAGCCGGTGATGACCTGACCCTGGCGCTCGACTACGCCAGCGTTTCCTCGCGCATTCAGGCGTTTGCCGAGCAGGCGCAATTCCAGCTGGTTGAAACCTTTGCCGAGCGCCTGGTTGAAGTGCTGATGAGCGAATTCAAGATCACCTGGATGCGCCTGAAGCTGACCAAGCCCGGTGCCGTCCCGGCTGCCACCGGCGGTGTGGGCGTGGAGATCGAGCGCGGATGTCGCTGACTCAGGTGTACCTCGGGCTCGGTAGCAATATCGAGCGTGAAACCCATTTGCAGGCGGGGCTCGATGCTTTGGCGGCGTTCCTTGTCGATATCCGCTGTTCGGCGGTTTTCGAAAGCCAGCCAGTGGGCATCAAGAGCGGGCCGTTCTTCAATTTCGTGGTGTCGGCGTATACCGATCTGCCGTTGATGGAGCTCGATCGTCGGTTGAAGTTCATCGAGGCGGATAACGGTCGTTATGCGCCGGATCGACGAGGTTTGCCGCTGGATATCGATGTTTTGTTGTTCGGCGATCTGGTGGGTAACTTCGACGGCCTGATCTTGCCGCGCGCAGAAATTCTGAAGAATGCGTTCGTTCTGTGGCCGTTGTCGTTGATAGCGCCGGATCGAGTGCATCCGGGCGTAGGTAAAAGTTTCGCCACATTGTGGGCCGAATCGCAGATCGATCAGGTGCTGGCGCCGGTGGTGTTTGAGTGGCGTGGTGAGCAATTGACGCCTTCAGATTTGCTGTGCTCTGACTGACGCCTTCGCGAGCAAGCCCGCTCCCACAGGGTTAGCGTAAACCTGTGGGAGCGGGCTTGCTCGCGAAGCTTTTCAGGCAGACGCCGCGTCCTTGTAAGCCTTCAGCGCCTTTAGCCGCTCGCGCTTGATCGCCTCCCCCAGCTCCGGTCCCTTGAATCCCTTTTCCAGCAAAGGCTGAACCGCCACGCTGCGAGCCGCGGTTGCCGCACCGCGCAGATAATCCGCCTGTGGATAACTTCTATCTTCCAGCCCTTTGCGCCCACGCGCATCCATTTCACAGGCCACAATGAACTCCTCGAAGCGCTGTGGCCGACGGTAAACGTCAAAGCTTTGCAGCAATTCCAGCAGTGTCGATGGCTTCAGCTCAAGGGCGCGATGGCCGTGGGTGTGATATTCGCCCACCAACACTGCCAGTTCCTGGCAGTCTCTCGGCACCTTGAAACGTTCATTGACCGCTTTGATCAGCTTCAGGCCTTTGAACTCGTGGGCAATGTGTCGCGGCCATTCCTCCTCTGGCGTCAGGCCCTTGCCCAAGTCGTGCAGCAGGCATGCCCAGCGCACGGTCAGTGGCTGTTTGTGTATGGCGGTCTGCTGCAGCACGCCCAGAGTATGTGCGCCAGTATCGATTTCCGGGTGATGGGCCGGGGGTTGCGGTACGCCGAACAGCGCGTCGACTTCCGGCATCAGCACTTTGAGTGCGCCGCATGCACGCAAGACCTCAACGAACACCTGGGGCTGATCTTCCATCAGGGCGCGGGAAATTTCCTTCCAGCTGCGCTCCGGGGTCAGTGCTTCAAGTTCGCCTGACTCGCTGAGTTGGCGCATCAGCTCCAGGGTTTCCGGGGCGACGGTAAAACCCAGTGCCGAGTAGCGCGCCGCGAAGCGTGCAACACGCAAGACCCGGAGTGGATCTTCGGCAAATGCCGGGGAAACGTGGCGGAGCAGGCGCGCTTCGAGATCGCGCTGGCCGTGGTACGGATCGGTCAGGTTCTGCTGATCGTCTTCGGCCATGGCATTGATGGTCAGGTCGCGGCGAATCAGGTCTTCTTCGAGGGTGACTTCAGGGCTGGCGTGAAAAGTGAACCCGCCGTAACCGCGTCCGCTTTTGCGCTCGGTTCGGGCGAGGGCGTACTCCTCACCGCTTTTTGGATGAAGGAACACCGGGAAATCCGCGCCCACCGGGCGAAAGCCCTTGGCGAGCATTTCTTCGGTGGTGGCGCCGACCACAACCCAATCGATATCGGTGACCGGTTTGCCCAGCAAGCGATCACGTACCGCGCCGCCGACTTTATAAATCCGCATAAAAAACCTCCGTTAGCTCGACAGGATACCCGTTGCGTCGAGCTTTCGGAGGCACAAACCGGTTCAAAGATGGATGACGGCCAAGTCCAGCCGGCCGTATTCGCCTTCGCTGTGTTCGCTTCTGGGCGGCACATGGTGGGTTTTCATCACCTGATCCCCTTGCAGGGTTTCCAGATGAATATCGAAGCCCCAGAGACGATGGAGGTGTTTGAGCACTTCTTCGGTCGAGTCCCCCAGTGGTTTGCGGTCGTGTTGCTGGTGACGCAGGGTCAGGGAGCGGTCGCCACGCCGGTCGATGCTGTAGATCTGCACGTTGGGTTCGCGATTGCCGAGGTTGTACTGCGCCGCTAGGGTTTCACGGATGATGCGGTAGCCACCTTCGTCGTGAATGGCGGGCACCAGCAGGTCGTCCTTCTGGTCGTCATCGAGAATGCTGAACAGCTTCAGGTCACGGATCACCTTGGGCGACAGGTACTGCAGGATGAAACTCTCATCCTTGAAGCTGCTCATGGCGAACTTGATGGCCGCCAACCAGTCGGTACCCGCAATGTCAGGGAACCAGCGGCGGTCTTCTTCCGTCGGCTCTTCGCACATGCGCCGGATGTCGCGGTACATGGCAAAACCCAACGTATAAGGGTTGATGCCGCTGTAGTAAGGGCTGTCGAAACCTGGCTGGAATACCACGCTGGTGTGGGATGTCAGGAACTCCATCATGAAACCGTCGGTGACCAGGCCTTCGTCGTACAGGTCGTTCATCAGGGTGTAGTGCCAGAACGTCGCCCAGCCCTCGTTCATCACCTGGGTCTGGCGCTGTGGATAAAAATACTGGGCGATCTTGCGCACGATGCGCACGATTTCCCGCTGCCATGGCTCCAGCAGCGGCGCATGTTTTTCGATGAAGTACAGGATGTTTTCCTGAGGCTCGGCGGGGAAGCGTGCGTTGTCCTTGTCGCTGTACTTGTCCGCGCCCTTGGGAATGGTTCGCCACAGATCGTTGATCTGTTTCTGTAAATGCTCTTCCCGGTCCTTTTGCCGGCGACGCTCTTCTTCCGCGGAGATCGGATAGGGGCGTTTGTAGCGATCGACACCATAGTTCATCAGCGCATGGCAGGAGTCGAGCAGGTCCTCGACCGCGTCGATACCGTGGCGCTCTTCGCATTGCATGATGTACTGCTTGGCAAACACCAGGTAATCGATGATCGAACTGGCGTCGGTCCAGGTGCGGAACAGGTAATTGCCTTTGAAAAAGCTGTTGTGCCCGTAGCAGGCATGGGCGACTACCAGCGCCTGCATGCAGATGGTGTTTTCTTCCATCAGGTAGGCGATGCACGGGTCGGAGTTGATCACGATCTCGTACGCCAGACCCATCTGGCCGCGGGAGTAGGATTTTTCAGTGCTGAGGAAATGCTTGCCGTAGGACCAGTGGTGATAACCCAGCGGCATACCGACCGAGGCGTAGGCGTCCATCATCTGCTCGGCGGTGATCACTTCGATCTGGTTGGGGTACGTGTCGAGTGCGTATCGAGCCGCCAGACGACTGATCTCTTTGTCGTACGCCTGGATCAGCTCGAACGTCCATTCGGAGCCGGTGGAAATGGGTTGGCGCTTCTGCTCTTTGGCGGTCATGTCACTAACCTGCGCTGGAAGAGTTCACGGAAGACCGGATAAATATCCCCGGCCGAGACCAGTTGTTGCTGGGCAAACGTGTCGGAAAAGGCTTCGGCGATGCGCTCGTACTCGAACCACAGGGCCTGGTGTTCGCGCGGGGTGATCTCAACGTAAGTGTAGTACTGCACGAATGGCATGATCTGGTTGATCAGGATGTCGCGGCAGATCGGAGAGTCGTCGTTCCAGTTGTCACCGTCGGAAGCCTGGGCGGCGTAGATGTTCCACTCGTTGCTCGGATAACGCTCGGCCATGATCTCCTGCATCAGTTTCAAGGCGCTGGAGACGATGGTGCCGCCGGTTTCCCGGGAGTAGAAAAACTCCTCTTCATCCACTTCGCGGGCGCTGGTGTGATGACGGATGAACACGACGTCGATCTTTTCGTAGTTCCGCTTGAGAAACAGGTACAGCAGGATAAAGAAGCGTTTGGCGATGTCCTTGGTCGCCTGGGTCATCGAACCGGACACGTCCATCAGGCAGAACATTACGGCCTTGGAACTGGGGTTGGGTTGCTTGATGAGCAGGTTGTACTTGAGGTCGAATGTGTCGAGAAACGGCACCCGGTGAATGCGCGCGCTGAGTTTTTCGATTTCTGCCTCGATTTCCTGAATATCGCCGAAGTTGTCTGGTTCTTCCTGCTTGAGTCGCAGAAGTTCTTCCTTGGCTTCGCGCAGTTTTGCCCGACTGCTGCCGGACAGGGCGATTCGCCGGGCGTGGGCTGAACGCAGGGTGCGGATGATATTGATCCGCGACGGGTTGCCCTCGTTGCTGATCCCGGCTCGCACGGTCTTGAAGGTGTCGGTGCCGGTCAGGTTGCGCTTGACCAGGTTTGGCAGTTCGAGGTCCTCGAACATGAATTCGAGGAATTCCTCCTGGGTGATCTGGAAGACGAATTCATCCATCCCTTCACCGGAATTGCCGGCCTTGCCGGGGCCTCGACCGCCACCACCTCCCGGTGGACGGGCGATATGTTCGCCGCTGGTGAATTCCTTGTTGCCCGGGTGCACGACTGTCTGCTTGCCGCCGCGACCGTGATGAAGCACCGGCTCGTCGATGTCGCGGCCGGGAATGCTGATTTGTTCGCCGTGTTCCATATCGGTAATGGAGCGCCGGCTGACCGCCTCTTCGACAGCCTTTTTGATGTGATCACGGTAGCGCCGCAGAAACCGCTGGCGGTTCACCGTGCTCTTGTTCTTGCCATTGAGACGTCGGTCGATCACATAGCTCATGACTGCTCCTTAGAAGCTGTCCTGAAAGGGGCGAGCGGTGATACAGCATCGAACCGAGAGCCGAGGGGTGTTGAACGCTCCCCCAAGCGCTTTGGATGCTGCCTGAACTCGCTACCGACTTTCGAACACCTTCCAGAGGCCTGTGTAACAGAAAAAGCGCACACAGGTCTCTGGCTGACGACAACCGGTCTGACCGGCAGCGGGTTATTGTGATTTTCTGACCCGCAGGTACCACTCGGACAGCAGTCGTACCTGTTTGTCGGTGTAGCCCCGCTCTACCATCCGTGTGACGAAGTCGTTGTGTTTTTGCTGGTCCTCCTTGCTGGCCTTGGCGTTGAAGCTGATAACCGGTAGCAGGTCCTCGGTGTTGGAGAACATTTTCTTCTCGATGACCACCCGCAGTTTTTCGTAACTGAGCCAGGTCGGATTCTTGCCGTTGTTGTTGGCCCGGGCGCGCAGGACGAAGTTGACGATTTCGTTGCGGAAATCCTTCGGATTGCTGATGCCGGCCGGTTTTTCAATTTTCTCCAGTTCTTCGTTCAGGGCTACGCGATTGAGGATCTCGCCGGTTTCCGGGTCGCGGTATTCCTGGTCCTGGATCCAGAAATCGGCGTACAGCACGTAACGATCGAAGATGTTCTGGCCGTATTCGCTGTAGGACTCGAGGTAAGCGGTCTGGATTTCCTTGCCGATGAATTCGATGTAGCGCGGTGCCAGGTACTCCTTGAGGAAGCGCAGATAGCGTTCGCGGGTCTCGGCCTGGAACTGCTCCTGTTCGATTTGTTGCTCCAGCACATAGAGCAGATGCACCGGGTTGGCAGCAATTTCGTGTGGATCGAAGTTGAACACCTTCGACAGGATCTTGAACGCAAACCGGGTGGAAAGACCGTTCATGCCTTCATCGACACCGGCGTTGTCGCGGTATTCCTGGATCGACTTGGCTTTCGGGTCGGTGTCCTTGAGGTTCTCGCCGTCGTACACGCGCATCTTCGAGTAGATATTGGAGTTTTCCGGCTCTTTGAGGCGCGAGAGCACGGTGAACTGGGCCAGCATCTTCAGGGTATCCGGTGCGCAATGCGCCTTGGCCAGCGAGCTGTTGAACAGCAGCTTGTCGTAGATCTTCACTTCGTCACTGACCCGCAGGCAGTACGGCACTTTGACGATGTAGATCCGGTCGATGAAGGCTTCGTTGTTCTTGTTGTTGCGGAAGGTGTGCCATTCCGATTCGTTGGAGTGCGCCAGCAGGATCCCGGTGAACGGAATCGCGCCGAGGCCTTCGGTACTGTTGTAGTTGCCTTCCTGGGTGGCGGTCAGCAGTGGGTGCAGCACCTTGATCGGTGCCTTGAACATTTCGACGAATTCCATCAGGCCCTGGTTGGACCGGCACAATGCGCCCGAGTAGCTGTAGGCATCGGCGTCGTTCTGTGGGAATTCCTCCAGTTTGCGGATATCGACCTTGCCCACCAGCGCCGAGATGTCCTGGTTGTTTTCGTCGCCAGGTTCAGTCTTGGCCACGGCGATCTGGTTGAGGATCGACGGGTAGAGTTTCACCACGCGGAACTGACTGATGTCGCCACCGAACTCGGCCAGGCGCTTGGTCGCCCATGGCGACATGATGGTGTTGAGGTAGCGCCGTGGAATGCCGAAGTCTTCCTCGAGGATCGCTCCATCTTCAGTGGAGTTGAACAGACCCAGGGGCGACTCGAAAACCGGCGAGCCCTTGATTGCATAGAAGGGCACTTTTTCCATCAGTTGCTTGAGCTTCTCGGCCAGGGACGACTTACCGCCACCGACAGGGCCGAGCAGGTAAAGGATCTGTTTCTTCTCTTCCAGGCCCTGAGCGGCATGGCGGAAATACGACACGATCTGGTCGATGCATTCTTCCATCCCGTGGAAGTCTTCAAAGGCCGGGTAGCGACGGATCACCTTGTTGGAGAAGATGCGTGACAGTCTCGAGTTGGTCGAGGTGTCGAGCAGTTCCGGCTCACCGATGGCCAGCAGCAGACGCTCGGCAGCGGAAGCGTAGGCGCTACGGTCTTTTTTGCACAGTTCCAGATACTCTTGCAGAGAGAGTTCTTCCTGGCGTGTGGACTCGAAGCGTTGTTGGAAGTGGCTAAAGATACTCATGACGTCACCTCGCTCGATACGTGGAGCCGACGCCGGATCACTCAGTCGATGCTGGCAGCAACCGAACAGGCGATTGCTGTTTACCCCCCAGAACTCTCCCGGAGCTGACTACCCCGAAAGCTACTCCCGATGACCCGTGCGCCGGTGTACCGGCTCTCCCCTGTTTTGGATGGCCTGGGCTTAAGGATAGTTGGGAATTCGGGAGGTAAAGGCGAGATACGTAATTAGTTGTGGCAGACCGTTCGTCTGCCACCGCGCCAGCCCACGGGAGCCGGGGCCTGCAACGTTACAAAAAAATTATTCGGAGGTGCCTTGCGCCGTTTCCGCAGGATACGTCGTACGCCACAACTCAAATCCGCCATCCATGCTGTAGACGTCGGAGAAGCCCTGGCTGATCAGGTAGGCGGCCGCGCCCTGGCTGGAATTGCCGTGATAGCAGACCACCACGGTGGGTGCATCGAGGTCGGCGCCCTGGATGAAAGCGTGCAGGGAATGATTGTCCAGATGCTTCGAGCCTGCGATGTGCAGGGCGGCAAAAGTGGCTGGGTCGCGGACGTCGACTACCACTGCGCCTTGTTCGCGCAGGGCCTGGGCCTGTTCCGGGGGGATACGTTTGAATTCGCTCATGGCGGGCTCCTGTGGCTCGGCTGAATGGGCAGTCTAGCGCGGGGCGCTGGCTGGTGATGTTTGGGGAATGGATGAGGCGACTGGCGGCACGGCAGCATGGCCGTGTTCGTCGCATTTGCAGGACAGGCGCTCGCCGCTGTCGACATTCATCAGGGTCAGGGCGCCGCCCCAGACACAACCGGTGTCGAGGGCCGAGATACCCGGCTCGTCGCACTTGCCTTCCAGTGCAGCCCAGTGACCGAAGAGGATTTTCAGACCCTTGGTCTTGCGTTCCTTGTGTTGGAACCAGGGCTTGTAGCCAGGTGGCGCGGTATCGAGACCTTCCTTGCTCTTGAGGTCGAGTTTGCCTTCGGCGGTGCAAAAACGCATGCGGGTGAAATAGTTGGTGATCACCCGCAGACGCGTCACGCCTTTGAGGTCGTTGTCCCATTTCGCCGGATCATTGCCGTACATGCCATCGAGGTAGGGCGGCAACAGGTTGTCGTCACGCAAGACAGTCTCGACTTCGGCAGCACACTTCAAGGCTTTGCGCAGCGACCACTGGGGTGGGATGCCGGCATGGACCAGTGCAACGTTGCGCTGTTCGTCGTAGTGCATGAGTTTTTGCTGGCGCAGCCATTCGAGCAGCTCGGCGCAGTCCGGCGCGTCAATGATCTCGTGCAGGGTATCGGCCTTTTTCAGGCGTTCGATGTTGCGTCCTGCCGCCAGCAGGTGCAGGTCGTGGTTGCCGAGCACGCACACCAGCGACTCGCGGATGCTATAGAGGAAGCGCAGGGTTTCCAGCGACTGCGGGCCGCGGTTGACCAGGTCGCCCACCAGCCACAGACGATCCCGTTGTGGGTCGAACGCCACTTGTTTGAGCAGGCATTGCAGGGCTTGAAGGCAGCCCTGCAGGTCACCAACAGCGTACGTCGCCATTAGTGCAAGGCTCCGGGCACCGCCAGGCGGAAGGGCGCGATGATGGCATCGAAATGTTTACCGTCGTCGGAAAGCATCTGATAGGTGCCTTGCATGGTGCCGACCTTGGTGGTCATGACCGTGCCGCTGCTGTAGGTGTGGCTCTTGCCGGGTTCGATCAACGGCTGCTGGCCTACCACGCCTGCGCCGCGCACTTCTTCTACATGCCCGTCACCGTCGGTGATGACCCAGTGCCGTGAAAGCAGTTTGGCGGGTATCTCGCCATTGTTTTTCACGGTGATGGTGTAGGCGAAGGCAAAGCGGTCGTACTCGGGTTGCGATTGTTCTGCCAGATAGCGGGTGACGACGCTGACGTCGACCTGATAACGAGGATCGGACATGCAAGGGGCCTTAAAAACGAAGCGGGACGCGGGGCGTAGCTGATGGAGTTCAGTCTAGGCCAAGTATCGGGTAGTAGACCAGAGTGCCGTCCTACCCGATAGCGCTCATCACCTGTCAGTCAGCGGCAGGCTTTTGTGGTGCTTGCTCGCTGAGCTTGTCGGCCAGGCGCACGAAGGCGGCCAGGTCGAGTTGCTCGGGACGCAGGCTGCCATCGACGCCGGCGGCTTCGATTTCGGCGTTGCTCAGCAGCAGCTTGAGGGTGTTGCGCAGGGTTTTGCGGCGCTGGTTGAAAGCTTCGCGCACGACGCGCTCCAGCAGGCGGTGATCCTTGGCCGGGTGCGGCAGTACCGCGTGGGGCACCAGGCGCACGATGGCCGAGTCGACTTTCGGCGGCGGGTTGAACGCGCCCGGGCCGACGTTGAACAGGTGCTCGACCCGGCAGTGGTACTGAACCATGATCGACAGGCGGCCCCAGTCACCACCACCCGGGCCGGCAGCCAGGCGCTCGACCACTTCCTTTTGCAGCATGAAGTGCATGTCGCGAATCAGGTGCGAGTTGTGCAAGAGGTGGAAAATCAGTGGCGTGGAGATGTTGTACGGCAGGTTGCCGACCACTCGCAGGCTGCCTGGCGCGGCATTCAGGCTGTTGAAGTCGAACTTCAGTGCATCGCCCTGATGCAGGTTGAAGTTGCTCTTGCCGGCAAACTGCTGGTTGAGGATCGGGATCAGGTCCTTGTCCAGCTCCACCACGTCAAGTTGGGCACCGCTGCTGAGCAGGCCCTGGGTCAGTGCGCCCTGTCCCGGACCGATTTCCAGCAGGCGGTCTTCTGTCTTGGCATGTATGGAGCGCAGGATGCGGTCGATAACGCCGGCATCGTGCAGGAAGTTCTGGCCAAAGCGTTTGCGCGCCTTGTGTTGGTATTGCTCGGTCATAAACGGGTCTCGGCCATCTGGTAGGCGGTTTCCAGGGCGACTTGCAGGCTGCCGGTGTCGATCTTGCCGCTGCCGGCCAGGTCCAGGGCAGTGCCGTGGTCCACCGATGTGCGGATGATCGGCAAACCGAGGGTCACGTTGACTGCCGCGCCGAAGCCTTTGTACTTCAGCACCGGCAGGCCCTGGTCATGGTACATCGCCAGCACCGCATCGCAGTGCTCCAGATATTTGGGGGTAAACAGAGTGTCGGCGGGCAAGGGGCCTCGAAGGTCCATGCCCTCGCCGCGCAAGCGCTCTAATGTGGGTTCGATGATATCGATTTCTTCATGGCCCAGGTGTCCGCCTTCGCCGGCATGGGGATTGAGCCCGCAGACCAGGATGCGTGGCCGGGCGATGCCGAACTTGTTTTGCAGGTCGGCGTGCAGGATTCGCGTGACGCGTTCCAGACGCTCCGGCGTGATTGCATCGGCAATCTCGCGAAGGGGCAGGTGAGTGGTCACCAGGGCTACGCGCAAGCCGCGTGTGGCCAGCATCATCACCACTTGTGCGGTGTGGGTCAGGTCGGCGAGGAATTCCGTGTGCCCGGAAAAGGCGATGCCGGATTCGTTGATGACGCCTTTGTGTACCGGCGCGGTGATCATGCCGGCAAAATCCCCGTTCAGGCAGCCCTGGCCGGCCCGGGTCAGGGTTTCCAGGACAAACGCAGCGTTGGCCTTGTCCAGTTGTCCGGCGGTGACTTTGGCGTTGAGCGGTGTATCCCACACATACAGGCTGTTGGCTGGCGCGGGTGCATCCGGCCAGTTGTCCGGTGTGACCGGCAGCAAGTTGACAGCCACGCCCAGTTGCGCGGCTCGCTCAATGAGCAGGTCGCGGCTGGTAATGGCAATCAGGGGGTGAGGCTGGGCTTGCGAGGCGAGCAGCAGGCACAGGTCGGGACCTATGCCGGCTGGTTCGCCGGGTGTCAGCGCGAAACGTTGGGGTTTCACTGCGCTGCCTGGTCGGCGCCAGGGAGTTTGATTTCAACGTACGCTTCGTCACGGATCTGACGCAGCCAGGTTTGCAGCTCTTCATCGTATTTGCGGTTACGCAATACGGTCATTGCTTGCTGCTCGCGAGCCTGTGTAGTGCTGTCGGTGGCGCGACGGCCAAGGACTTCCAGGACATGCCAGCCGTATTGCGTCTGGAACGGCTTGGACAGCTGACCTTGTGGGGTCTTGGCCATCACTTCGCGGAACTCGGGCACCAGCGCGTTCGGGTCGATCCAGTTCAGGTCGCCGCCGTTGAGGGCAGAACCCGGGTCTTCCGAATAGCTTTTCGCCAGTTCACCGAAGTCTTCGCCCGCTTCAATACGGGTGTAGAGCGACTGAGCCAGTTCCTTGGTCTTGGCTTCATCGCGAATCGGGCTCGGCTTGACCAGGATGTGGCGCACATGCACTTCATCGCGCATCTGGGTCTCGCCGCCACGCTTGGCGAGGATCTTCAGGATGATGAAACCGCCCGGCGTGCGCATTGGCTGGGTGACATCGCCCACCGGCATGGTGCTCAGCAGGCGATCGAACGGTGGTGGCAATTGAGCGGCTTTACGCCAGCCCATGTCACCACCTTCCAGTGCGGTTTCGCTGGCGGACTTGGCGATTGCCAATTGACCGAAGTCAGCGCCTTGCTTGAGTTGCTGGTAAATCGCATCGGCTTGTTTGGCTGCATTCTGAATCGCGTCGGAGTTGGCGCTTTCCGGCGTAGGAATCAGGATGTTGGCCAGGTGAAACTCTTCGGACAGCTGCATTTTGCCCAGGTCGGAAGCCAGGAAGTTCTTCACTTCCTGCTCGGAGACCTGAATGCGTTCGGCAACCCGACGCTGGCGCACACGGCTGATGACCATTTCGCGACGAATCTGCTCACGCGCATCGTCGTAAGACAGGCCATCGCGAGTCAGAGCGGCGCGGAACTGCTCGACCGACATGTTGTTGCGCTGGGCAATGGTGCCGACAGCCTGGTTCAATTCTTCATCGGTAATGCGGATGCCGGAGCGCTCGCCGATCTGCAATTGCAGGTTTTCGACGATCAGGCGCTCCAGTACCTGCTGCTGCAGCACGCTGGCTGGCGGCACGGCAGAACCACGCTTGGCAATGGTTTGCTGAACTTCATGAACGCGTTGGTCCAGTTGGCTCTGCATGACCACGTCGTTGTCGACGATGGCCACCACTTTATCGATGGACTGTACGGCGGCACTGGCCGCCGTACTCAGGAACAGCGCGCCCAGCATCAGCGGGCGCAGACAATCAGAAAGCTTGGTCTTCACGTTCACGATAACCTTGAATGCCTTTGTCGAGGAAGCTCTCTGCCTTGGCGCCGGTGAGGCCGCCGAGTCCCTTCAGAACAATTTGGAGGAAGACGCCATGGTCGCCTTTTTCGTTTTGCGGTGCTTGCTGGCTGAATTCGTCGTAATTAACGAAGTAACGGTTGATCAGGCGTAGTTTCCAGCAGCAGCTGTCGTACTCGAAACCACCGAAGGCTTCCAGGGTACGGTTGCGGTTGTAGTCATACTGCCAACGGCTGATAGCGCTCCATTGCGGCACGATCGGCCAGATCACCGAGAAGTCGTGCTGTTTGATCTTGTAGTAATCCTTCACGAAGCCAGGCTGGCCAGGGGTGCCGTAGTCACCGCCGAACTGCCATTGACCGGTGTTCTGGTTGTAGATCACCTGGTCGTTACGATAGCGATAGCCGACGTTGACGACCTTGTTCGGGTTGTCTTCAGGCTGGTAATGGAACATCGCGCTGCCCGAACGAGGGCTGCGGCTGTCCGGGTCCCAGTTGTAGTCGGCCGTGGTGCGCCAGTCGCGGTTCCAGCGATACTCGTATTCCAGCGCATAAGGCGAAACATTCGAATGTGCATCGGCGCGGGTTTGTGGATTGATGCCCGGCAGCTGTACTTCGCGGTCCTTGAAGAACAAGGCCTGGCCGACACTGATGCGTTGACGCTCGAATCCGTTGTCTTCGATCCAGCGGCTGGTCACGCCCAGGGACAGTTTGTTCTCGTCACCGACACGGTCGGAGCCGGAGAAGCGGTTGTCACGGAACAGCGACGCATAGTTGAAGGTGTATTCGCTGGTATCGAATACCGGGATGTCTTCCTGGTCGACCTCAGGTACGTACAGGTAGAACAGGCGCGGTTCGAGGGTCTGGCGGTAGTTCTTGCCGAAATACTGGGTATTGCGGTCGAAGTACAGGCCGCTGTCGATGCTGGCAATCGGTACGCCGCGGTTCTGGTTGCTGTCAAAATTGCCATTGAAATTTTTAGTCCCGGCTGCAGCTGCGGCTTGATCCTGCTGCACGATTTGACTTTTGCCGATACTGTCCAGGTCCAGTTGGTACTGGGTGTACTGGTACTTGAGCTTCGGTGTAAGGAATCCGTACGTCGTGTTCATCGGCAGGCTGATGGCGGGCGCGAGATTCATACGGTCGCCATTGGCGCGGGCCAGGCCTACAACGTTGGTATCAAGGCGAGGTGACACATTACCATCTTCGTCGGTGTAACTGCCGTTTTGCAGATCGCGGTCAAACCGCACGAGCTCGGTGTTGTAGGTGAAATCCAGGCCTTCCGGATGATAAGGCAGCATACCGTCGAGGGTGAGCTGCGGCAGACGGTCGTATGGCGTAATGTTCGAGACGCTCGCCAGTTGGTATGCCTGGGCGTTCACGCGAGCGGTATAGCTGTCGCCGCGATAGGTGACGGAACCCTGCTGGTTCACGTAGTCGTTGCTTTTCACGCCGATCTGGTCGGTCTGCAAATCCTGGAAGTAATACGGATCGCTGATCTTGGTGTAGTCGACTTGCGTGAGCACTCGCGAGTCGAGACCGCCCTTGTGCTGCCAGTTGTACATGTAGCGGGTTTTTTCAGCGTCGGTCTGCTTGTCGCGTTCGTTGCTTTCGTCGTTGAGGTACGCCGCACCGAACTGGCCTTCGCTGGACTTGGTCAAGTAGCGGAATTCGCCTTCCATCAACAAGCCGTGCTTTTCCATGTAGCGCGGGTACAACGTGGCATCGTAGTTCGGCGCCAGGTTGAAGTAGTACGGGGTGACCAGCATGAAGCCGGTATCGCTGCCGGTGCCGATGCTCGGCGGCAGGAAGCCGGACTGGCGACGATCGTCGATCGGGAAATAGATGTACGGCGTGTACAGGACCGGAATGTCTTTGACCCGCAGTGTCACGTTGGTCGCGGTACCGAAACCGGTGGCGGGGTTCAGGGTGATGTTGTTGCCCTTGAGCTGCCAGGCGTTGCTGTTCGGTTCGCACGTGGTGTACGTACCATCCTTGAGGCGGATGATCGCGTTCTCGGCACGTTTGGCATACAGCGCATTACCGCGGACGCGGGATTTGTGCATCACGTATTCGGCGTTGTCGACCTTGGCTTCACCGGTGTCGAGCTGTACATCGGCGTGGTCGCCGACGATCAGTGCGCCGTTGTCGCGAATGCGCACGTTGCCGTTCAGGTCGCCACGGCTCTCGGCCTGGTACAGGTTGGCTTCGTCGGCTTCGACCTGCATGCTGCCCTGACGCATGACAACGTCGCCGGCCAGGGTCGCGATCTGCTCGTCCTGCTTATAGCGGGAGGCTTTTGCGCCGATAAAGGTTGGAGCGTCACTTTTATTCGTCTTGTCGTTCATGCCAGGACGAATCGGTTCGATATAGGAACCAGAGCAATAAGGACCGGTTTCGGCCAATTGTGCGGCGGTGAGCTGTTCGCGCGGAACCCAGTCGAGGTGACTGTAGTCTGCGCTACGCGACTTCAGGCCACGGCCTTTGGATTCGGTGACCAGTGCCGGCTTGGCGCCAGTGTCTTCGCTGGAGCCGTTCTCGGCCGGGGCTTCGCCAGTAGCGGAAACTGCGCTGCCATCGTGGACGGGACGCGGTGGCAATGCAGCCGCCGGCGTCTTTGGCGCACAGTCCCAGGAACCCGAAGCAGAGACTGAGCAGTCAAACTGTTCCGCGGCGACCACGTAGGAAGTGGCAAGGGGTTGCAGCGCCAGCAAACTGCCGGTAACCAACAACGGAAATTTTTTACGAAACGCGGGGGATTTCAATGCCATCTTATTAGTCCGGGCTTCCTGCGTGCCATCTGCCCGCGGTGTGGGCCGCACGCCTCTCGATGGTCTGAAAAAGATGCTGGATAATAAAGCATGACCCGCTTGACGGCTAGCGCCGTCGGAGACCCTTGCAATGCCTGATCAAGATGTACGCTTGCAACACCTGAAAGTTTGGCTCGATGAACAATTGGCGACCCTTTTTGCCGAGCAGGGTTGGGGTTCCGTCCCCCCGGCCACGTTGACTGCGGCCAGCAGCGACGCGAGTTTCCGGCGGTATTTCCGTTGGGAAGGCGATGGCAAAAGTTTCATCGTGATGGACGCGCCGCCGCCCCAGGAAAATTGCAAACCCTTCGTGGATATCGCCTTTTTGCTGGCGAAATCCGGAATAAACGTGCCGAAAATTTATGCCGAAGACCTCGAGCGCGGTTTTCTTTTGCTCAATGACCTGGGCAACAAGACCTATCTGGATGTCATCGACAGCGAAAACGCCGACGATTTGTTCAAGGATGCCCTGCAAGCGTTGCTGGCTTTCCAGCAGTTGCCGATGGTTGCGCCTCTGCCGAGCTATGACGTGGCATTGCTGCGTCGCGAACTGGAGCTGTTCCCCGAGTGGTACGTGAAGCGCGAATTGGGCATCGAATTCGACGCGGCGCAGCAAGTGCTCTGGCAGCAGGTCAGCGATCTGTTGATCGACAGCGCCCTGGCACAGCCAAAAGTCCTGGTGCATCGCGACTACATGCCGCGCAACTTGATGCTCAGCGAGCCCAACCCTGGTGTGCTGGATTTCCAGGATGCGGTATATGGCCCGGTGACTTACGACGTGACCTGCCTGTTCAAGGACGCATTTCTCAGCTGGCCGCAAGAACGCGTGCATGGCTGGCTCGAAAGCTACTGGCAGCAAGCGGGCGCCCTCGGTATTCCGGTTCAGTCCGACTTCGAGGATTTCCTGCGTGCCAGTGACTTGATGGGCGTGCAACGTCACCTGAAAGTCATCGGCATTTTCGCCCGTATCTGCCATCGCGACGGCAAGCCGCGTTATCTGGGCGATGTGCCGCGTTTCTTTGCATACATAGACGCCGTGATCGCGCGCCGTCCTGAACTGGCCGAGCTGGATGTGTTGCTGGCCAGTCTGCGTGCCGGAGTGACAGCATGAAGGCAATGATTCTGGCCGCGGGTAAAGGCGAGCGCATGCGCCCGCTGACCCTGACCACGCCAAAACCACTGGTTCGTGCAGGCGGAGTCCCGCTGATCGAATATCACCTGCGAGCGCTGGCCGCCGCCGGGTTCACCGACATCGTGATCAATCACGCCTGGCTCGGTCAGCAGATTGAAGACTATCTGGGCGATGGTTCGCGCTATGGCGTGAGTATTCAGTACTCGGCGGAAGGCGAGCCGCTGGAAACCGGCGGCGGGATTTTCCGCGCGTTGCCGTTGCTGGGGGATGAAGCGTTTGTCGTGGTCAACGGCGACATCTGGACCGATTACGACTTCAGCGTGCTGCATCAGCCCATCAGCGGCCTGGCGCACCTGGTGCTGGCGAGCAACCCGTCCCATCATCCGGCCGGGGACTTCAGCCTGATCGGAACCCAGGTGCGCGACGGTCAGCCGCAGGCTCCTACCCTGACCTACAGTGGCATCGCCGTGTTGCATCCGCAGTTGTTCGACGATTGCACCGCGGGGGCCTTCAAGCTCGCGCCGCTGTTGCGCAAAGCCATGGCTGACGGTCAAGTGACCGGCGAGCAACTGAAGGGGCACTGGGTCGATGTCGGCACTCACGAACGACTGGCCGAAGTTGAATCATTAATAGAAGCGAGCCGCTGACATGCTGTGGCCAGGGACTCTGATTGGAGCCGGAGCAGGCTTTGCCATAGCCAGTCTTCCGGGGGCCATGCTCGGCGCGTTGTTGGGGCAGGCGCTGGACCGGCGCTTGCACCTGCAGAGTTGGGGGCAATTGCGGGAAAAGCTGGGCGGCCGCCCGGTGCTGCGTAACGATGAGTTGCTGTTTGTCCTGCTGGGACGCCTGGCCAAGTGCGACGGCCAGGTGATGGCCGGGCACATCGAACAGGCCCGGGCGGAAATGCGCTCGCTGGAAATGTCCGAGTTGGCGCAGCGTCGTGCGATTGCCGCGTTCAATCGCGGCAAGTCGGGCCGCGACCGGCTGCACGGTTATCTGCGTCGCCTGAGTGCCCAGCCCCATGCGGCAGAAGGCGTGTTGCGCGCCTGCTGGCGAATGGTGTGGGCCGATGGTCGTGCCGGCCGCAGTGAGCGTGAGTTGATCGGCCAATGGGGCAAGTGGCTGGGCTGGACGCCGCACCAGGTGCAAGCGTTGGCTCACGACTATGAGCCGCAGAAAAGGCCATTGGGCAACAGCGTTGCAAGCTATCAGGATGCCTTGCGGCTGCTGGGTGTCTCGGCCACCACTGAACCGGCGCAGATCAAACGTGCTTACCGGCGTCTGCTCAGTCGCCATCATCCGGACAAAATTGCTGGCAGTGGCGCGACGGCGATGCAGGTGCGCGAGGCCACCGAGAGAACGCGTGAACTGCATAGCGCCTATACGCTGATTCGGGAGCGGCGGGATTTTCGCTAGTCGAACAGCTTTGTGTTGCCTGTAATGGCCCCTTCGCGAGCAAGCCCGCTCCCACATTAGATCCAGAGTGATCACAAAATTTGCGAGCACCCAAGGACAAATGTGGGAGCGGGCTTGCTCGCGAAGAGGGCGACGCGGTCTGTCAGTCTGTCGCAGGCTGCGGATTCAACCAGCCCCGCACCCTGCGGAACAATTGCTCCTGTTCGGCCTTGTTGTCTGGCAATGCCTTGAGCGCGACCTGGCTGAATGCCGATGACTTCAGGCGTTTGCTGGCCTGCAGACGTTCCAGTGCTGCGTTGCGATCCGGTGCTTTGTCCTTGTAGAAAATATCCGCGGTCGGCAGTTTCAGCGTCGGGGTCAGCTCTGCCAGCCCGGGTTTCGCCACCACAGGTGCCTGCGCTGCGACCATCACCAGTTTCTCGACTTGCGATGGCTGCTTCTCGCTCAGGTAGCGCGCGGCCCAATAGGCGCCGGAACCGTGCCCCAGCAGCACGATACTGCGGGCGCTTTGCTGTTCGGCGAACGCGATTGCGGCGTCAATCCGGGCGAAGATGCGCTCGGCATCGGCCTTGGACTGTTCCTCAGTGGTTTCGGCGATGGCCTTGTCGGCGACATCGGCCTCGCCACCGGCCACCTGTTCGATGGGGGCCGCGGTGGTCGAATCTTTACTGCCGGTTTCGGGGGCCTTGGGGGCCGGCGGCGCTTCCACAATTCGTGGCGCAATGGCATCGCTTTGCAGATCCGGCAAGGTGATACTCAGGCTGCTCCACTCGGCATCCGGCAATTTGCGCCGCAAAGGGCCGACCGCTTGCGGCCAGTCAACGGTTTCGCCGGCACCCGGGATGATAATCACCGCGCCTTTGGGTTCGGCGGTGTTGGCCGGTTTCCACAAGGTCAGAAACGTGTCGGTGCCCGCTTGCAGTTGTTGCTGTTCCTGGGCCGGAATCTTTCGCTCAAGTGCAGTCGCTTCTTCCTGACTACGCTCAGGCAGCGGCTGACGTTCGAGTGGTTTTTCTTCGGTGGCGGGCGCCGGGTCGGCCGCCTCGACGGAAAAAGCGCAAGGCAGGATCAACGACAGGCACAATGCTGGCAGTGCCAGGCGGTAGACAGGGGGCATCGGATATTCCAGGCCAGAAGTTGTTCCGGCAGCCTAATGGGTTGGTCAGTATTTGTCAGTGTGTGAGAGTTCAATGATGCGTTTTCGCTGCCTGTGGGTTATCGGCTGTTTGTGGTTTCCCTTGATGGGCTGGGCGGCAGTCGTGCCCCCGGCGCACGTTGCCCAACTTTCACCGAAACAACAGCACTGGCTGGCGCAGCAGAGCGAGTTGCGGGTCGGCGTGGTGTTGCAGGCACCCTATGCGCAATATGATCGCCGCTTGCAGCGCCTGTCCGGGGTGAACGTCGAGCTGATGAAGTGGCTCGCAAATAACCTCAATGTCGAACTGAGCTGGCGCAATTTTCCCGACCTTGAACAACTGGAAGCCGCAGCCCGGGAGGGCGAAATCGATATCGCCCCGGGCCTGACCCAGACGCCTGGCGGGCTGCGTCTCTGGCAGTTTTCCGACCCCTACATGCGGGTGCCGCAGTTGGTGGTCAGCGACCAGAAAAGCGCCGGCACGGTCGAGCTCGAAAAACTCGACAGCCAGACCCGCGTCGCCGTGCGCATGCCCAGTGCCATTGCCGATTATTTGCGCGGCAATTATCCGCACCTGAATCTGCAAGGCGTACCGATGGAGCGCCAGGCATTGCAATTACTGACGGGTCAGCAGGCAACTTATGCGGTGATCGATGAGGCGCAACTGGGGCGCCTGTCCGTCGAACCGGAGTTCGCCGGATTGGTGGTGGTGGGGGATGTCGGCCTGCCGCAGTTGCTGCGGGTGGCCACGCGCCGCGACAAACCGGAACTGGCGGGCATCATCGAAAGTGCATTGCGGGCGATCCCGGCCAAGGATCTGGAACAACTGCACAATCAATGGCTGCAACCCAAGTATCCGCGCCTCACCGAGTCTCCGGGGTTTTGGCAAAACCTCTGCTTGTTGCTGGCCGTGCTGGCATTGAGTTGCATGGCCATTGTGTTCTGGCAACGTCGCCAGCAGCACAACCTGGAGCAACGCTTGTTGGCCGCACAGGAAGACATTGCCTTGCGCGCCGCCAGCGAAGAGGCCTTGCGGCTCACTCAGTTTTCCATCGATCAGAGCACCGTCGGTATCCTCTGGGTCAACTGGGACAGTCATGTGCGCTACGCCAACCGCGCAGCGGAAAGCATGCTGGGCTATCCGGCCGGGGGGATCATCGATCGGCCCCTGATTGACTTCGAACCCGGCCTGCACATGGACCGCTGGCTGAGCCTGTGGAAGCGCGCCCGGGCCAGTGAAGAGGGCCCGCAAAGCTTCGAAACCAATTGCGTGCGCGCCGATGGCAGCATTCTGCCGGCTGATGTCTCGTTGAGCTTCCTGCGCTTTCGCGATGGCGAATACCTGGTGGTTTACCTCAACGACGTCACCGAACGGCGCCGCGCCCTGGCCGCCTTGCAGGAAAGCGAGGCGCGGCTGCAAGGCATCGCCGCCAACGTTCCGGGCCTGGTTTTCCGCCTGGAGCGGGCGCCGGTGACCGGCCAGATCGACTTTGCCTACATCAGCGAAGGCAGCGAAAGCCTGGTGGGTTATTCGCCGGCCACGCTGGCGCATCGCGATAAAGGCCTGCGCAGCCTCGTGCATCCGGACGACAAGGCCAGCTATCACCAGACCCAGGATCATGCACTGGACACCGACAGCGACTGGTCGTGGCAGGGGCGAATCCTCACGCGCCAGGGCGAGCAGCGCTGGGCGGAAATCAAGGCCATCACGCGTCAGCTGGAAGACGGGGCCTATGTCTGGGACGGGATTGTCTGGGACATCAGCGAGAGCAAGCGCATCGAACTTGAACTGGCCAGCTCCCGGGAACAACTGCGTGAGTTGTCCGCGCACCTGGAAAGCGTGCGCGAAGAAGAAAAAGCGCGCATTGCCCGGGAAGTTCACGACGAACTGGGCCAGATGCTGACCGTGCTCAAGCTGGAAACCTCCATGTGCGAACTGGCTTACGCGCAACTTGATCCCGGTCTGAATGAGCGCCTGAGCAGCATGAAGCGCCTGATCGCTCAACTCTTCCAGTTGGTTCGCGACGTAGCGACCGCATTGCGCCCGCCGATTCTCGATGCCGGTATTGCCTCGGCCATCGAATGGCAGGCCCGGCGATTCGAGGCGCGTACACAGATTCCGTGCCTGGTGCAGGTGCCGGACAACTTGCCGGTGCTCAGTGATGCCAAGGCGATCGGTTTGTTCCGGATCCTTCAGGAAGCGCTGACCAATGTCATGCGCCATGCCCAGGCGCATACTGTTGAACTGACACTGGCGCTGGAAGGCGACGAGTTGTGTCTGACGGTCAGCGATGACGGTGTAGGATTTGTCGCTGTGCCTGGCAGGCCAACGTCCTTTGGGATCGTCGGTATGCGTGAGCGGGTGTTGATCCTGGGCGGTGAGTTATCCCTTGAGAGTGAGCCGGGTGAAGGCACGACCCTGAGTGTGCGAGTGCCATTGGATGGGGCCTGATCATTTAATGTTGTCTGTACTGACGCCTTCGCGGGCAACCCCGCTCCCACAGTGGGTTTAGGGCGGTTACAAAATCCCCTGTGGGAGCGGGCTTGCTCGCGAATGATCTTGAATCTGGAGAAGAACGTGATCCGTGTACTGGTAGCCGAAGACCACACCATTGTCCGCGAAGGCATCAAGCAGTTGATCGGCCTGGCCAAGGACTTGCTGGTGGTGGGGGAGGCGAGCAATGGCGAGCAGTTGCTCGACACCTTGCGTCATGTGCCCTGCGAAGTGGTGTTGCTGGACATCTCCATGCCGGGCGTCAACGGCCTGGAAGCGATTCCGCGGATTCGCGCCCTGAACAATCCGCCGGCGATCCTGGTGTTGTCGATGCACGACGAAGCGCAGATGGCCGCCAGGGCGCTGAAAGTTGGAGCTGCCGGATATGCGACCAAGGACAGTGACCCGGCGCTGTTGCTGACGGCCATTCGCAAAGTGGCGTCAGGCGGGCGTTACATCGACCCGGAACTGGCCGACCGCATGGTCTTCGAGGTCGGCCTGACCGACTCGCGTCCATTGCACTCGTTGCTCTCCGAGCGCGAATTTTCCGTGTTCGAACGCCTGGCCCAGGGCGCCAACGTCAACGACATTGCCCAGCAACTGGCACTGAGCAGCAAGACCATCAGCACCCACAAGGCGCGGTTGATGCAAAAACTCAACATCACCTCGTTGGCGGAACTGGTGAAGTACGCGATGGAGCACAAGCTCCTCTAAGACCCACCAAGATCCAATGTGGGAGCGGGCTTGCTCGCGAAAGCAGTGTGTCAGTCGACATATCCGGGCCTGATACACCGCTTTCGCGAGCAAGCCCGCTCCCACAGGTCCGGTGGTGGCATGTCCATTTGCGACATCCTGCAAATCCGCTTTTGCCTTTGCTTGAGGCTTGCAGCCGACTGCTCGCCACTGCGTTTGCCAAAACGCGCCATCCTTGTAGGGCAATCCCTACCCCCAGCCTTCCATCCGGCTGAGGCGAATCTCTCTTGCGCCCCGATTTGCGTGCCCCCCAGCGTCCACTAGGCTTAACCCCACAGCAGTCATCAATAACAAAGGTGTGGGTATGAGCCAGGTCGATTCAAGCGCAGGGGCCAATGATGTTCTGGTCAGCTTTCGTGGAGTGCAGAAGAGCTACGACGGCGAGAACCTGATCGTCAAAGACCTCAACCTGGACATTCGCAAAGGCGAATTCCTCACGTTGCTCGGGCCATCCGGCTCCGGCAAGACCACCAGCCTGATGATGCTCGCCGGTTTCGAAACCCCGACCGCGGGCGAAATCCTGTTGGCCGGGCGCGCCATCAACAACGTGCCGCCGCACAAGCGCGATATCGGCATGGTGTTCCAGAACTACGCGTTGTTCCCGCACATGACGGTGGCCGAGAACCTGGCGTTCCCGCTGACCGTACGCGGCATGAACAAGAGCGACGTCAGTGCCCGGGTCAAGCGTGTGCTGAGCATGGTCCAGCTCGATGCGTTCGCCCAGCGTTACCCGGCGCAGCTCTCCGGCGGTCAGCAACAGCGTGTGGCATTGGCCCGGGCGCTGGTGTTCGAGCCACAACTGGTGCTGATGGACGAACCCCTCGGGGCACTCGACAAACAACTGCGTGAACACATGCAGATGGAAATCAAGCACCTGCACCAACGCCTGGGTGTCACCGTGGTCTACGTGACCCACGATCAGGGCGAAGCCCTGACCATGTCCGACCGTGTGGCGGTGTTCCATCAGGGCGAAATCCAGCAGATCGCGCCACCGCGCACCCTTTACGAAGAGCCGAAAAACACCTTCGTTGCCAACTTCATCGGCGAGAACAACCGTCTCAATGGCCGACTGCACAGTCAGAACGGCGACCGCTGTGTAGTCGAACTGGGGCGTGGTGAAAAAGTTGAAGCCCTGGCGGTGAATGTTGGCAAGACCGGCGAGCCGGTGACCCTGTCCATTCGTCCGGAGCGAGTGAGCCTCAATGGCTCCAGCGACCAATGCGTCAACCGCTTCTCCGGGCGAGTCGAGGAATTCATCTATCTGGGCGACCACGTCCGGGTTCGCATGGAAGTCTGCGGCAAGACCGACTTCTTCGTGAAACAACCGATTGCCGAGCTTGATCCCTCGCTCGCCGTCGGCGACGTGGTACCGCTTGGCTGGCAGGTCGAACACGTTCGTGCACTCGACCCACTTCTAGAGGCGAACTGATCGCCCCGCAATACCAACACCAACCCTGCACGTGGAGAGAACAATAAATGTTGAGATCCCTGAAATTCACCGCTTTGGCACTGGGCATGATGGGCGCGGCACACGCGATGGCAGCCGGCCCGGACCTGACCGTGGTGTCCTTTGGCGGGGCGAACAAGGCGGCTCAGGTCAAAGCCTTCTACGCACCGTGGGAAGCGGCAGGTAACGGCAAGATCGTGGCCGGCGAGTACAACGGCGAAATGGCCAAGGTCAAGGCCATGGTCGACACCAAGAGCGTGTCGTGGGATCTGGTAGAGGTTGAATCGCCGGAACTGTCCCGTGGTTGCGACGAAGACATGTTCGAACAGCTTGATCCGAAGTTGTTCGGCAAGACCGAAGACTACGTCAAGGGCGCCATCCAGCCTTGCGGCGTGGGTTTCTTCGTGTGGTCGACCGTGCTGGCCTACAACGCCGACAAACTGAAATCCGCACCGACCAGCTGGGTGGATTTCTGGGACACCAAGCAGTTCCCGGGCAAGCGTGGCCTGCGTAAAGGCGCCAAGTACACCCTGGAATTCGCACTGATGGCCGACGGCGTTGCGCCGAAAGACGTCTACAAAGTGCTGGCCGGCAAAGACGGTCAGGACCGCGCGTTCAAGAAACTCGATGAGCTCAAGCCGAACATCCAGTGGTGGGAAGCCGGCGCACAACCGCCGCAATACCTCGCTTCCGGTGACGTGGTCATGAGCTCGGCCTACAACGGCCGGATCGCTGCCGTACAAAAAGAAAGCAACCTGAAAGTGGTATGGAACGGCGGCATCTACGACTTCGATGCATGGGCCATTCCAAAGGGCCTGGACAAGGCGCGTGCCGAAGCGGCGAAGAAGTTCATCGCCTACTCGGTAATGCCACAGCAGCAGAAGACCTACTCGGAAAACATCGCCTACGGCCCGGCCAATACCCAAGCCGTACCGTTGCTGTCCAAGGATGTTCTGAAAGACATGCCGACCACCCCGGAAAACATCGCCAACCAGGTGCAGATCGACGTCAGCTTCTGGGCTGACAACGGCGAGCAACTGGAACAGCGCTTCAACGCCTGGGCTGCCAAATAAGCAGAACCTTGTGATGGTGGGCTTGCCCCACCTGTGGGAGCGGGCTTGCTCGCGAAGACGGAGTGTCAGTCAACAGCGATGCTGAATGTGCTGACGCCTTCGCGAGCAAGCCCGCTCCCACAATAACGATCGAGGTGGTATTTCCATCTCTGTAACGATCAAAGATTCCCGGAGTACGTCATGGCAATCGCCGTTCCCCTGAACGAGGGCACCAGCCCCACCTTGAAGCAGCGGCTCAAGCACGCCGAGCGGGTCAACCGCTGGAAGGCCCAGGCGTTGATCGCGCCGCTGGTGCTGTTTCTGTTGCTGGTGTTCCTGGTGCCGATCGTGGCGCTGCTCTACAAAAGCGTTGGCAACCCGGAGGTGGTCGGCGGCATGCCGCGCACCGTGACGGCCATCGCCAGTTGGGACGGCCGCGGCCTGCCCGCTGAACCGGTCTACAAAGCGGCGGCCGAAGACCTCGCCGACGCTCGCAAGAATCAGACCCTGGGCGATTTGTCCAAACGCCTGAACATGGAACTGGCCGGTTACCGCAGCCTGCTGACCAAAACCGCCCGCGCCTTGCCGCTCGCCACTGAGCCGGCTTCTTATAAAGAAGCGCTGGAAGGCCTCGATGAGCGTTGGGGCGACCCGGCCTACTGGCAAGCGGTACGCCGCAACACCAGCAGCATCACCCCGTATTACCTGCTGGCGGCTGTGGATCATCGCATCGACGACCTCGGCGAAATCGCCCCGGCCACCCCGGATCAGGCGATCTACCTCGACATCTTCGCCCGCACCTTCTGGATGGGCCTGATCATCACCGTGATCTGCCTGGTGCTGGCGTATCCCTTGGCTTACCTGTTGGCGAACCTGCCTTCGCGCCAGAGCAACCTGCTGATGATTCTGGTGCTGTTGCCGTTCTGGACGTCGATCCTGGTACGGGTCGCGGCGTGGATCGTGTTGCTGCAATCGGGTGGCCTGATCAACAGCGGCCTGATGGCCATGGGCATCATCGATAAGCCGATCGAGCTGGTGTTCAACCGCGTCGGTGTCTACATCTCGATGGTGCACATCCTGCTGCCGTTCATGATCCTGCCGATCTACAGCGTGATGAAAGGCATCTCGCCGACCTATATGCGTGCCGCGATTTCCCTCGGCTGCCACCCGTTCGCCAGCTTCTGGCGGGTGTACTTCCCGCAGACCTACGCCGGTGTCGGCGCCGGTTGCCTGTTGGTGTTCATCCTCGCCATCGGCTACTACATCACCCCGGCATTGCTGGGCAGCCCGAACGATCAGATGGTCAGCTACTTCGTCGCCTTCTACACCAACACCAGCATCAACTGGGGCATGGCGACCGCACTCGGTGGGCTGCTGCTGTTGGCGACCGTGGTGCTTTATCTGATTTACAGCTGGTTGGTGGGCGCGAGCCGCCTGCGCCTGAGCTAAGGGGAGAACGAAATGCTGAGTCCTTACATGTCGCCCATCGAACGGGTGTGGTTCTACAGCTTGCGGATTCTCTGCGGCTTGATTCTGTTGTTCCTGATCCTGCCGGTGCTGGTGATCATTCCACTGTCGTTCAACTCCGGGAGTTTTCTGGTTTATCCGCTGCAAGGCTTCTCGCTGCACTGGTACCAGGATTTCTTTGCCTCGGCGGAATGGATGCGTTCGTTGAAGAACAGCATGATCGTGGCCCCGGCAGCCACCGTGTTGGCGATGATCTTCGGTACGCTGGCGGCGATCGGCCTGACTCGGGGCGACTTCCCGGGCAAGGCGCTGGTGATGGCGCTAGTGATTTCGCCGATGGTGGTGCCGGTGGTGATCATTGGTGTGGCCAGTTACCTGACCTTCGCTCCACTGGGATTTGGTAACAGCTATACCTCGCTGATCGTCGTGCATGCCGTGCTCGGTGTGCCGTTTGTGATCATTACCGTGTCGGCGACGTTGCAGGGGTTCAACCACAACCTGGTGCGGGCCGCTGCGAGCCTGGGCGCTTCGCCGCTGACCACGTTCCGCCGGGTGACTTTGCCACTGATTGCGCCGGGCGTGATCTCCGGGGCGCTGTTCGCCTTCGCGACGTCGTTCGATGAGGTGGTGGTGACGCTGTTCCTCGCCGGCCCTGAACAAGCGACCCTGCCACGGCAGATGTTCAGCGGCATCCGCGAAAACCTCAGTCCGACCATCGCCGCCGCCGCGACGCTGCTGATTGCCTTCTCGGTGATTCTGCTGCTGACCCTGGAATGGCTGCGTGGCCGTAGCGAGAAACTGCGTACCGCACAGGTCTGAAGCCTCACATCGTTCCAATGTGGGAGCGGGCTTGCTCGCGAAAGCGGTGGATCAGTCGACCATTACACTGACTGACAAACCGCCTTCGCGAGCAAGCCCGCTCCCACAGTTGTTTTGTGTGGCTTTCGGGGTCCTTGGTCATTCATGGTCTGAATACCAGCCAACCCCAAATCCCCAGCTACTATTGTGCCCAGCTCCCCTATCTATAAGAGGCTGCGCACATGAGTATTTCCTCTTTCAAAATCGCTCACAAACTGATCACCGGCGCAGGTGCCATCGAGCAACTGTCGGCCGAGCTGACGCGCCTGGACATCGACAACCCGCTGATCGTCACTGACGCCGCCCTGGTCAAGTCCGGCACGGTAGAGCTGGCACTGGCGCAGTTGGGCGAACGCAGCTACGAGATTTTCGACCGGGTACTGCCGGACCCGGAAATCGCCATCGTCGAAGATTGCATGCAGGTGTATCGCGAAGGCGGGCATGACGGATTGATTGGCCTGGGTGGCGGAAGTGCCATCGACATCGCCAAAAGCGTTGCAGCCTATGCCGGATACCACGGTGCGCTGGAGGATCTGTTCGGTATCGATCAGGTCCCGCGCAAAGGCCCGCCGCTGATCGCCATCCCGACCACGGCCGGCACCGGCTCGGAAGTGACCAACGTGGCCATCCTTTCCGACAAGGTCGCGCAACTGAAGAAGGGCATCATCAGCGACTACCTGTTGCCGGACGTGGCGCTGGTCAGTCCGCAAATGACCCTGACTTGTCCGCGCAGCGTCACGGCGGCCAGTGGCGTCGATGCGCTGGTGCACGCCATCGAGTCCTATCTGTCGGTCAATGCCTCGCCGATTACCGATGCCCTGGCCATCGGCGCCATCAAGTTGATCGCCAAGGCCTTGCCCAAGGCCTACGCCAATCCGTCGAATCTGCAAGCCCGGGAAGACATGGCCACTGCCAGCCTGATGGCCGGCATGGCGTTCGGCAATGCCGGGGTCGGCGCGGTGCATGCGCTGGCGTATCCGCTGGGCGGGCGCTTCAACATAGCCCATGGCGTCAGCAACGCCCTGTTACTGCCCTATGTCATGACCTGGAACAAGATGGCCTGCATCGAACGCATGCAGGATATCGCCGAGGCCATGGGCGTGAAGGCTGCACATTTGAGTGCCAACGATGCGGCCGACAAAGCCGTGCAAGCCATGACCGAGCTGTGCCTGGCCGTGGAAATTCCCCCGGGCCTGCGCAGTTTTGGTGTTCCCGAGGAAGCTATCCCGTCCATGGCCGTGGAAGCGGCGGGGATCGAGCGCTTGATGCGCAACAATCCGCGCAAGCTGAGTGCCGCCGATATCGAAAAGATCTATCGCGCGGCGTACTAGAGCCTTTGCTGTTATTGGATGATGGCAAGGTCCAATCATCGCACTCACGGTGCGCGCGTCAAAGCATGAGGTATACAATGCGCGCCATCGTGATTCTGCTCAGTAAAGGTGCGTCATGCAGCCCTTCGTAATTGCTCCGTCGATTCTCTCCGCCGACTTCGCCCGCCTGGGTGAAGAAGTGGACAACGTCCTGGCCGCCGGCGCCGACTTCGTGCACTTCGATGTCATGGACAACCACTACGTACCGAACCTGACCATCGGCCCGATGGTCTGTGCGGCACTGCGCAAGTACGGCGTGACCGCGCCGATCGACGCGCACCTGATGGTCAGCCCGGTGGACCGCATCGTTGGCGACTTCATCGAAGCCGGCGCTACTTACATCACCTTCCACCCGGAAGCCACCCAGCACATTGACCGCTCCCTGCAATTGATCCGCGAAGGCGGCTGCAAGTCGGGCCTGGTGTTCAACCCGGCAACCCCGCTGGATGTGCTCAAGCACGTCATGGACAAGGTCGACATGATCCTGTTGATGAGCGTCAACCCGGGCTTCGGTGGGCAGAAGTTCATCCCCGGCACCCTCGACAAGCTGCGTGAAGTGCGGGCGCTGATCGATGCGTCGGGCCGTGACATCCGCCTGGAAATCGACGGCGGGGTGAACGTGAACAATATTCGTGAAATCGCTGCTGCCGGCGCTGATACTTTCGTCGCGGGCTCGGCCATTTTCAATGCGCCGAACTATCAGGAAGTCATCGACAAGATGCGTTCCGAACTGGCGCTGGCTCGCCCATGAGTGGTTTTGAGCAGCTGTTCCCGGGGCAACTGCCGCGGCTGGTGATGTTCGATCTGGACGGCACGTTGATCGATTCGGTCCCGGACCTGGCAGCCGCGGTGGATAACATGCTGCTCAAACTCGGGCGCAAACCTGTCGGCATCGAATCGGTGCGTGACTGGGTGGGCAACGGCGTGCACATGTTGGTGTGCCGGGCGTTGGCCAACCATATTGACGCCGAGGGTGTCGATGAGGTCGAGGCCAAGCATGCCTTGGAGTTGTTCAACGGCTTTTACGAGGACGGTCACGAGCTGACGGTGGTTTACCCCGGCGTGCGTGAGACCCTCAAGTGGCTGAACAAACAAGGCGTGGAAATGGCCCTGATCACCAACAAGCCGGAGCGCTTTGTCGCACCGCTGCTGGATCAGATGAAAATCGGCCGTTACTTCAAATGGATCATCGGCGGCGATACCCTGCCACAGAAAAAACCCGATCCGGCTGCGCTGTTTTTCGTGATGAAAATGGCCAACATTCCGGCTTCGCAGTCGTTGTTCGTCGGCGATTCGCGTAGCGATGTGCTGGCGGCGAAAGCGGCGGGGGTCAAGTGCGTGGCCCTGAGCTACGGCTATAACCACGGACGGCCGATCGCCGAAGAGTCGCCGGCGCTGGTGATCGACGACCTGCGCAAGCTAATTCCCGGTTGCCTGGATCCGGCCGCTGAGATAACGTTGGCCGAAGCTGTCAAACCCCCTTCTGGAAACGCCATCGTGGTGGTCACTCGCAAACTCTGGATGAAAGTCATCAAGGCCCTGGCCCGCTGGCGTTGGCGCGCCTGACCTGATCCTGGCCGGTTTCCGGCGCGTTTGCATACCTGACTGTTTGACCCTCAAGCCACGAGGCACCTCATGATCCGCGAAGAATTCCTGCGTTTGGCCGCTGCCGGCTACAACCGCATTCCGCTTGCCTGCGAAACCCTGGCCGACTTCGACACGCCGCTGTCGATCTACCTGAAACTGGCTGACGAGCCCAATTCCTACTTGCTGGAGTCCGTACAGGGCGGCGAGAAGTGGGGCCGTTACTCGATCATCGGCCTGCCGTGCCGCACCGTTCTGCGGGTTCACGATTATCACGTCAGCGTGACCGTCGATGGCGTCGAGACCGAAAGCCACGACGTGGAAGACCCGCTGGCCTTCGTCGAATCCTTCAAGGCCCGCTACAACGTGCCGACCATCGCCGGTCTGCCGCGCTTCAACGGCGGTCTGGTGGGTTACTTCGGTTATGACTGCGTGCGTTATGTCGAGAAGCGTCTGGGCAAATGCCCGAACCCGGATCCGCTGGGCGTGCCGGACATTCTGCTGATGGTCTCCGACGCCGTGGTGGTGTTCGACAATCTCGCTGGCAAGATGCACGCCATCGTGCTGGCTGATCCGTCCCGGGACGACGCCTTCGAGCAAGGCCAGGCACGCCTGGAAGAACTGTTGGAAAAACTCCGTCAGCCAATCACGCCGCGCCGTGGCCTGGACTTCAGCAAGCAACAATCGGCTGACCCGGTGTTCCGCTCCAGCTTTACCCAGGACGATTACGAAAAAGCCGTCGACACCATCAAGGAATACATCCTGGCCGGTGACTGCATGCAGGTCGTGCCGTCCCAGCGCATGTCGATCGACTTCAAGGCTGCGCCGATCGATCTGTACCGCGCGCTGCGCTGCTTCAATCCGACGCCTTACATGTACTTCTTCAATTTTGGCGACTTCCACGTTGTCGGCAGTTCGCCGGAAGTGCTGGTGCGGGTCGAAGACAACCTGATCACCGTGCGCCCGATTGCCGGTACCCGTCCACGCGGGGCCAACGAAGAGGCTGATCTGGCACTGGAAAAAGATCTGCTGTCGGATGACAAGGAAATCGCCGAGCACTTGATGCTGATCGACCTGGGCCGAAACGACACCGGTCGCGTATCGGAAGTCGGCTCGGTGAAACTCACCGAAAAAATGGTGATCGAGCGTTACTCCAACGTGATGCACATCGTGTCCAACGTCACCGGACAATTGAAGGCCGGGCTGACGGCGATGGATGCGCTGCGAGCGATTCTGCCGGCGGGCACCTTGTCCGGTGCACCGAAGATTCGCGCGATGGAAATCATCGACGAACTGGAACCGGTCAAGCGTGGTGTCTACGGCGGTGCGGTCGGCTACTTCGCCTGGAACGGCAACATGGACACTGCCATTGCGATCCGCACGGCGGTGATCAAGAACGGCGAACTGCATGTGCAGGCCGGCGGCGGCATTGTGGCCGACTCGGTGCCGGCGCTGGAATGGGAAGAAACCCTGAACAAGCGCCGCGCGATGTTCCGCGCCGTTGCCCTGGCCGAACAAACCCCGGACACCTGAGTTCACGCAAAACCCTGTAGGAGCGAGCTTGCTCGCGATGGGGTCGGCACTGTCACATTGATGTTGTCTGACCCACCGCAATCGCGAGCAAGCTCGCTCCTACAGGGGGTACACCAGCAATAAAAAAACGCGGCGCCGGTGAGGGCGCCGCGTTTTTTATTGCCCGCACATCAGAAGTCCAGCGCAACACCTACGTTGATGCCTTGTTGGGTGAAGTCGTCGTCCTTGCGAATGTTGTAGCTGGCGCGCAATGTCAGGTCCCGGGTGAGGTTGTGGCTCACACCCAGGTTCAAGCGGCTGAGGTGGGATTGCGGGGTGTAGCCTTGCAGCGTGAACTGATTGTTCGGCAGGCTGTTGAGGTTGATGCTCACGTCCTGGGTATCGTCGTTGTACTCGCGCTCTAAAGCCACTTCGCCGAATACCTGGGTTTGTGGGGTGAACTGGTATTTGCCCTGCAGGCCAGCGCCCAGGCGTCGGGAAATACGGTCCTGATCGGCGAAGGTCAGCGCCGTGGAATCGTTGCCGTCCTCCGAGTAACCGTCGACTTGCACCTTAGAGAAATCGGCGCTGACAAACGGCGACAGGTGCCAAGGGCTGCTGACTTGTTGCGCAATGTCGTAACCCACGCGCGCGCTGAAGGCTTCGACGTAGCCGCTGGTATCGCCTTTTTCGCCGCGTTCGTTGACGCCCAACTGGAATTTACGCTTGAGGCTGTCGTAATCCAGATGCCCGGCCGTCAACGCCACGTCAGCCCACACGCGATTTTGCTGGTACTGGGCGAATGCCGTGCCCAGGTAGGTGTTGAGCTTGTAGTCGGAGTCGTTGCTGCCGGCTTCGAGTTTCTGGTTGTAGAAACCGGCCACCAGGCCGACGCGCCAGGCATCGTCGAGACGGTAGCTGCCACCGATGTTCAGGTTGGCTCCGTTGCCGTCGGCACTGACCGCGCTGTCCTGACCGTCAAAGTCCTGATGCTGTCCACCGCCGGAAACAATGGCTCGCCATTGGCCGACGCCTTGCCAGTTTTCCCAATCGGCCAGCCACTGATTGCGCAATTCATCCTGATGCGCGCGCACGGTGCCTTGGGCCATTTCCGGCAGCAAGGTCAGCTCCCACGGCGCGGCCAACAGGGAATACGCATAGTCGGCAATCAGACGCTGTCCGGTTTCGGTGGGGTGCACCGAGTCGTTGTAGATCAGTTTGGTCGGGTCCGGTGTGGCGCTGTTGATGCCGTAACGGGCATTCTCGGTACAACTGTTGCCGCTGAAGCAGGTGGCGATGAGGTTTTGGTCGGTGGCCAGGCCAAACTGCGCCGGGTTGGCGAACGTCTCTTTGAGCAGTACAGGAATGTTGAGCGGGATGACTTCGGCATTGATGTTCTGCAGTCGGCTTACCAGTTCAGTATTGAACTGGGCGCTGAGTTGGGACGTGAACGCCTGCAGCGGGGTGCCGTTGAACGCCGGAGTAAAGCCGATATCGGGCAGCAACCAGACCATGACGTATTTGGCGCCGGCGGTTTGCAGCGTCTGCACGCTGTCGGCCAGTCGGTCGGCGGCGGCACTGGCCTGGGGCAGGCTGGTGACGCGACCTTGCAGGAAGTCGTTGCCGCCACCCGACAGGTAATACAGTGCGTTCGGGTCGGCACGGAAGTTATTGGATGGAAGATAGCCGGCCCGGGTACGTTCGCCGGTGTCGGAAGTGGTGGCGATCGAGTCCAGGATCTCGTCGGTGCGGTAACCTCCGACGGCCCAGTTGTTACCATCGGGCTGGCCGTTGCTGGCGCGCACGGCCGAATTGGATGACGCGGTCTGGTCCGCCGAGAACCCCAGTTTCCCACCCAGTATCTGCGTGGAGTTGAGCGAGCGGACTTCGCCGCTGCCATCCAGATATACCGGCCCCGTCCGGTTGGTAAAACGCTGCGTCGCTCCGGCAGGCCCGCCGGTGTCGGCAAAAGTCCCGGCGTCGTTGAGGCTGTCCCCGAAGACCACGAAATTTGTATAAGGATTAGGTGCGGCGTTCGCCTGGGCGCATGCCATCGTGAGCAAGCATCCTGCGAGCGGTACAAACAACGACTGTTTGATCATGAGCAAGTCCGTTTATTTATTGTTGTAGTGAACGAAACGACAGTACCAAAAACTTTCGGCCTTTTGCCATCTGTCGCGAAGCCTTTGATAGTTTCGCGGGCAGTAGCCCCGGCGATATTGCACGCTCTGCCCAGCTAAGTTACTGTGCCCGGACGTACGAACGAGACCTTCCCCGTGTTGATCATCAGTAAACTCCTGGATCAAGTCATCAAGGCACACGCCCGCTGGCGTTGGCGCGCCTGAATTCTTTTGCCGGCCTTGCCGGACCTGTACCGCTTTGCCTTCTTTGCCTGTTTGAAATGCCGCTTTGCTGGCGCTACTCCAGCACCTGACAAAGCGCAGCGCTCTGCGGGTCAATCATTCGAAGGCCATCTTTAAAGTCAGTGAATTCAAGAGGTTTTTAACGCCATGTTGCTGATGATCGATAACTACGACTCCTTTACCTACAACGTTGTGCAGTACTTGGGCGAGCTCGGCTCCCAGGTCAAAGTCGTGCGCAACGATGAACTGACCATCGCTGAAATCGAAGCCCTCAACCCTGAGCGCATCGTTGTGTCCCCCGGTCCTTGCACCCCGACCGAAGCCGGCATCTCGATTGAAGCGATCAAGCATTTCGCCGGCAAACTGCCGATTCTTGGCGTCTGCCTTGGTCACCAATCCATCGGCCAGGCCTTTGGCGGTGATGTGGTGCGCGCCCGTCAAGTGATGCACGGTAAGACTAGTCCGGTATTTCACGAGGACAAGGGTGTGTTCGCAGGCCTGAACCGTCCGCTGACGGTCACGCGCTATCATTCATTGATCGTCAAGCGCGAAACCCTGCCCGATTGCCTCGAGCTGACCGCCTGGACCCAGCTCGAAGACGGTTCGGTCGATGAAATCATGGGCCTGCGTCACAAGACCCTGAACATCGAGGGCGTGCAGTTTCACCCGGAATCGATCCTCACCGAGCAGGGCCACGAACTGTTCGCCAACTTCCTCAAACAAACCGGCGGCACGCGCTAAGGACTTTTCATGAATATCAAGACAGCCCTGAGCCGTATCGTCGATCACCTCGACCTCAGCACCGATGAAATGCGCGATGTCATGCGCGAGATCATGACCGGTCAATGCACCGACGCGCAGATCGGCGCGTTCATGATGGCCATGCGCATGAAGAGCGAAAGCATCGACGAAATCGTCGGTGCGGTGTCGGTAATGCGCGAGTTGGCGGACAAGGTCGAACTCAAGACCCTCGACGGTGTGGTCGATGTGGTCGGTACCGGCGGCGACGGTGCCAATATCTTCAACGTTTCGACCGCTGCTGCGTTCGTCGTTTCCGCTGCCGGCTGCACCGTGGCCAAACATGGCAACCGTGCAGTCTCGGGCAAAAGCGGCAGTGCCGACCTGCTGGAGGCGGCCGGTATCTACCTGAATCTGACCCCGGTGCAAGTGGCGCGCTGCATTGACAACGTTGGTATTGGTTTCATGTTTGCCCAGACTCACCACAGCGCCATGAAGCACGCCGCAGGTCCGCGCAAGGATCTGGGGCTGCGAACGCTGTTCAACATGCTCGGCCCGCTTACGAATCCGGCCGGTGTGAAGCACCAGGTGGTAGGTGTATTCACCCAGGCCTTGTGCCGGCCGCTGGCCGAAGTGTTGCAGCGCCTGGGCAGCAAGCACGTGCTGGTGGTGCATTCGAAGGATGGCCTGGACGAATTCAGCCTGGCAGCGCCGACGTTTGTCGCTGAGCTGAAGGATGGCCAGGTCACCGAATATTGGGTCGAGCCGGAAGACCTGGGCATGAAGAGCCAGAGCCTGCATGGCCTGGCGGTGGATAGCCCGGCGGCTTCCCTTGAGCTGATTCGCGATGCCCTGGGCAAGCGCAAGACCGAGAACGGTCAGAAAGCGGCCGAGATGATCATGCTCAATGCCGGTGCCGCACTGTACGCGGCCGACCATGCCAGCAGCCTGAAAGAAGGCGTAGCCTTGGCACACGATGCGCTGCACACCGGCCTCGCTCGAGAAAAGCTTGAGGAGCTGGGTGCATTTACCGCGGTATTCAAAGTGGAGAATGAAGGATGAGTGTACCGACGGTTCTGGAAAACATTCTGGCGCGCAAGGTCGAGGAAGTTGCCGAGCGTAGCGCTCGTGTCAGCCTCGCCGAGCTGGAAAGTCTGGCCAAGACGGCCGATGCACCCCGTGGTTTTGCCAAGGCATTGCTGGCTCAGGCCAAGCTGAAGCAGCCGGCAGTCATTGCCGAAATCAAGAAAGCTTCGCCGAGTAAAGGCGTGATCCGCGAGAACTTCATTCCCGCCGACATCGCTAAAAGCTACGAGAAGGGCGGCGCGACCTGCCTGTCGGTACTCACCGATATCGATTACTTCCAGGGCGCCGATGCCTATTTGCAACAGGCCCGTGCGGCGTGCAAGCTGCCGGTGATCCGCAAGGACTTCATGATCGATCCGTATCAGATCGTCGAAGCCCGGGCCTTGGGGGCCGATTGCGTGCTGTTGATCGTTTCCGCGCTGGACGACGTGAAAATGGCCGAACTGGCGGCCGTGGCCAAAAGCGTCAACCTCGACGTACTGGTAGAAGTCCACGATGGCGATGAGCTGGAGCGGGCCTTGAAAACCCTCGACACTCCGCTGGTTGGCGTGAACAACCGCAACCTGCACACCTTCGATGTCAGCCTGGAAACCACCCTCGACCTGTTGCCGCGTATCCCGCGTGATCGTCTGGTAATCACCGAGAGCGGCATTCTCAACCGCGCCGATGTCGAACTGATGGAAATCAGCGACGTCTACGCGTTCCTGGTCGGCGAAGCGTTCATGCGCGCCGAAAGCCCGGGTACCGAGTTGCAGCGTCTGTTCTTCCCAGAGCGCGGTGTGCCTGTCAGCGGTTCGACACTCGACTGATTACTCGCAGACCGAGTCGACCCCTTCGCGAGCAAGCCCGCTCCCACATTAGACCGCGATCAAATGTGGCAGCGGGCTTGCTCGCGAAGAGGTACTCACATTCCCCAAAGATTTCAGAGTTGCGGAGTCGTTCATGCCCCAGCCGACCCATCTGACCATCGAAGCCGGCCTGCAAGCCGAACAGGATCTGCTGGCCTCGGTCTGCGCCGGCGACGCGGAGTTCGGCCTGCTGTTCTGGCAGCCGAGCGATCAGGCGCTGGTCATGCCGCGCCGTTTGAATCGCTTGCCCGGTTTCGAGGCTGCATGTGACGTGTCGGCGGCGGCGGGGTGGCCCGTGTTGCTGCGCGATACGGGTGGCGAACCGGTTCCGCAATCCGCCACAACGATCAATATCGCGCTGGTTTATGCGCCACCGCGCAGCGAAGGCGACCTGAACCGCATCGAGTCCGGCTACCGGCGTCTGTGTGATCCTATCTGCCAGATGCTGGATGAACTGGGCGGTACTTCTTCTCTTGGCGAAATCGACGGTGCTTTCTGTGACGGTCGCTTCAACGTCAACCTCGATGGTCGCAAGATGGTCGGCACCGCCCAGCGCTGGCGCCAGAGCCAGGGCGGTCAGCGTCCGGTGGGGTTGGTGCATGGTGCGATGCTGATGGACAACGACCGAGAGTCGATGGTCGCTGCAGTCAATCGTTTCAACGAGGCCTGCGGTCTGGAGCAACGAGTACGCGCCGAAAGCCACATCGCGCTGCATGAGAGGTTCACGGCACCCGATGCTCTGGCACGCCTGGACGAACTCTACCGGTTGATGCTGGCGCAGATGTTCAGCAGCTAGGTTTTCGAGCTTATCGCGTACCAAAGACCACCATGGTCTTGCCTTTGACGTCCACCAGGTTGCGCTCTTCCAGATCCTTGAGCACGCGACCGACCATCTCCCGGGAACAACCGACAATCCGCCCGATTTCCTGACGGGTCACCTTGATTTGCATGCCGTCGGGGTGAGTCATGGCGTCTGGCTGTTTGCATAGCTCCAGCAGGCAACGGGCGACTCGACCAGTCACATCGAAGAATGCCAGGTCACCGACCTTGCGCGTAGTGTTGCGCAGACGCTGTGCGATTTGTCCGCTGAGTACGTAAAGAATGTCCGGATCTTGCAGGGACAACTCGCGGAATTTCGCGTAGCTGATTTCCGCGACTTCGCATTCAACCTTGGCCCGCACCCATGCGCTGCGTTCCTGTTCCAGGCCGGCCTGCTCAAACAGGCCCAACTCGCCGAAAAAGTCCCCGGTGTTCAGGTAGGAAATGATCATTTCCCGGCCATCGTCATCTTCGATCAGGATGGTGACTGAGCCTTTGATGATGAAAAACAGCGATTCCGAGCGGTCTCCGGCACAAATGATGTTGCTCTTGGCCTGATAGCGGCGGCGCTGGCAATGCATCAACAGCTTGTCGAGGTTCTTGATCTTGGGGTTGGGGGCAATCGCAACCATGGTTGTATCCCGAAAAGACAGCACGGTGTGTCTGGTTTTTTTATGAATAGCGAAAGCTGGCTATGCGCCATCGAATTGGCGTCAGCTTAACAGACACTTCCTGCAACATTCGAGCATTTACCTACAAGGCCGTGGGATATGTCCTAGGACGCCGGGGGCTTCAATCACGGGGCCTGTGCTAAGCTGGCGACCCTTTTTTATACAGTGGAGTCTTGGCGATGAAGGCACGCATCCAATGGGCTGGCGAAGCCATGTTCCTCGGCGAATCCGGTAGTGGTCATGTCGTGGTCATGGACGGTCCACCCGATGCCGGCGGACGTAACCTGGGTGTCCGGCCGATGGAAATGCTGCTGCTGGGTGTCGGCGGTTGCAGCAATTTCGATGTGGTCAGCATCCTCAAGAAGTCCCGCCAAGCGGTCGAAAGCTGTGAAGCTTTCCTTGAAGCCGAGCGTGCGACCGAAGATCCAAAGGTTTTCACCAAGATCCACATGCACTTTGTGGTCAAGGGCCGCGGGTTGAAAGAAGCCCAGGTCAAGCGCGCCATCGAATTGTCTGCCGAGAAATATTGCTCAGCGTCGATCATGCTCGGCGCGGCAGGCGTGGCAATCACCCACGACTACGAGATCATCGAGCTCGGTTGAGTCGACATTCAACTATCATAAAAGCAGTGCAGACTCTGGCGAACACAAGCTGACGTCTGCATAATGCGCCACTTTTTTCAGGGTAGTGGCCCGTCAGCCGACAGGCCTCGCACCCGAACAGACAACCAAAATCGCCATCGCGAAGAGGTGTTAACCGTCCTACGCAGGTGCGTTGTTCGCATCTGACGGGCATGCTTGATCACGCGGCCGGGCCGCAAACACATAGAGAGTTTTTAACGGTGAAAAGCAAACTCAAGCTCCACGGGTTCAATAACCTGACAAAGACCTTGAGCTTCAACATCTATGACATCTGCTACGCGGAAACCCCGCAAGACCAGCAGGCATACGTCGAGTACATCAATAAAGAGTACAACGCGAAACGCCTGACGCAGATCCTCACGGAAGTTGTCGATATCATTGGTGCCAACATCCTGAACATTGCCAGTCAGGACTATGAGCCACAGGGCGCCAGCGTCACGATCCTGATCTCCGAAGAGCCGGTAACCCCGACCGACAGTCAGATCGAAGAGTCCCCGGGCCCGCTGCCTGAAATCATTCTGGCCCACCTCGACAAGAGCCACATCACGGTGCACACCTACCCGGAAATCCATCCGGTCAGCGGTATTGCAACCTTCCGTGTGGACATCGACGTGTCGACTTGCGGGGTCATTTCACCGCTTAAAGCGCTCAACTTCCTGATTCACCAGTTCGATTCGGACATCGTGACCGTGGACTACCGTGTGCGCGGCTTCACCCGTGACATTGAAGGCAAAAAGCACTTCATCGACCACGAGATCAATTCGATCCAGAACTACCTTTCCGATGACACTTACGACGCGTATCAGATGACCGACGTGAACGTGTACCAGGAAAACCTGTTCCACACCAAGATGCTGCTGAAGAACTTCGAACTGGATAACTACCTGTTCGGCGACGCCACCAGCAACCTGTCCTCTGAGCAACGCGCCCAGGTGACCGAGCGGGTGAAACACGAAATGCTCGAAATCTTCTACGCGCGCAACATGGCGTAAAGCTCTCGAACACAAAAAAGGCGACTCCCTTGCGGTAGTCGCCTTTTTTATTGCCGGTGTCCCTGTAGGAGCCGGCTTGCCAGCGAAGAGGCCCTATCAGGCGACCTGGAAATCAGATCCGGTAAGTACTCTTGGTCATCACCTTGGCCATCAGACTCATGCCGAACTTCACCGGTGCCGGAAAGCGGAATCCGCCAGCATCCAGCGCACTTTCGGCATGCTGTTCTTCATCGACGCGCATCTGCTCGAGAATCGCCCGGGACTTTTCATCCTCGGCCGGTAATTGCTCCAGGTGTTCGTTCAGGTGTTTGCACACCTGGTCTTCCGTTGCCGCCACGAATCCCAGGCTGACTTTGTCGCTGATCAGACCGGCCACTGCACCAATCCCGAACGACATGCCATAAAACAGCGGATTGAGGATACTGGTGTGGCTGCCCAGTTGATGGATGCGTTGTTCGCACCAGACCAGGTGATCGATTTCTTCTTCGGCGGCATGTTCCATCGCGGCACGCACTTGCGGCAGTTTGGCGGTCAGCGCCTGCCCTTGATACAGCGCCTGGGCGCAGACTTCACCGGTGTGGTTGATGCGCATCAAGCCGGCAACGTGGCGTGTGTCTTCGTCGCTCATTTTCGCATCCGGCTGCACGATGGCCGGCGACGGACGGTACGGCTGGCCGCTGAAGGGCAGCAGGGTGCGCATCGCGGCATCGGCTTGCAGCAGAAGTCGGTCAATTGGCGAGTAGTGACGTTGGGTAGTCATGCTGACCTCCGGGGGAATTTCGGCGGCCAGTTTAACCCAATCGGCCGGGGAAGGATTGCGCAGGGTCATTGTGCTGCAATTGTGATGACAGGGCTGTGATGCCTTTAGTGGAAGCGGGCTTGCTCGCGAAGAGGGTCTGACATTCAGCATTTATGCTGGCTGATACTCCGTCTTCGCGAGCAAGCCCGCTCCCACAAGGGGGGGCTGCAATCAACCCGGCGGCCAGTGCATCTGACGCTGGCCCAACACGTGCATATGAATGTGGTAGACGGTTTGCCCGCCTTCTTCATTGCAGTTCATGACGACGCGGAAGCCTTTTTCGCAGCCCAGTTCCAGTGCCAGGCGCTGGGCGGTGAACAGAATGTGCCCGGCCAATGCCTTGTCGTCCTCGGTCAGGTCATTCAAGGTGCGAACCGGTTTCTTCGGGACCACCAGAAAATGTACCGGTGCCTGTGGGGCAATGTCGTGGAAGGCCAGTACCTGGTCGTCCTCGTAAATGATCTTCGCCGGGATTTCCCGGTTGATGATCTTGGTGAACAGAGTATCCACAGCTGTTTTCTCCGTTGTTTGGGCTGGCCTGAGTGTACTCATGGCGTATGCCAGCGCCCAGTCTTTTACCTTGAGTTGGATCAGCGCGGGCAGTAGGCCTTGTTGACCATGCCGGCGATGGTGCGAGTCAGCCAGCGCGAGCCAAGCCTTGGCAGGAAGGCGAACCAGCGGTTGCGCCGCCCCGGAATAATGATCGCTTTATTCTTTTCCAGTGCGCGCACGGTGTAGAGCGCCACTTCCTCGGGGCTCATCAGCAGTTTGCTGTTGGCCAGTTTGTCGCTGTCGAGTTGTGCGGTACGGAAAAATGCCGTGCGGGTCGGCCCGGGGCAGAGCACCGAAACCTTGATCGCACATTTTTTCAGCTCGACGCGCAACCCTTCGGAAAAGTGCAACACATACGCCTTGCTGGCGTAATAAGTGCTCATCCACGGCCCCGGTTGAAAGGCCGCCACTGAGGCCACATTCAGAATCTGCCCGCCACCCTGCAGGGCCATGCTGTTGCCGATGGCGTGGCACAGGCGGGTGAGGGCGAGGATGTTCACTTCGATCAGGTCTTGTTCGGTCATCCAGTCCTGGGCCAGAAACGGGCCGCATGTACCGATACCGGCGCAATTAACCAGCAGATCGATCTGCCGGTCGCCTTCTTCGAGCTCCAGCAGGAACCCGGACAGGCGCAGCGGTTCGCCCAGGTCACAGGCACGGAACAACACTTCCACGCCGAACCTTTGGGTCAGCTCAATCGCAATACTTTCCAGCTGATCACGTTGTCGGGCCACCAGAATCAGACTGCGGCCGCGCCGGGCCAGCGCTTCGGCCATTGCCAGGCCGATGCCGCTGGAGGCGCCAGTGATCAGAGCGTAACGGGTCATGCAGTTCTCCATCGCAACAGCTCCGCGCCGCGACGCAGGTGTCACGGGCCAGGAGCGCTGTTCATTCTTTCGCAGAGTCTACAGGGGGCTGGACCTCTTCGGCTGCATCGTCGATGGAATTTGGCACCGGTGCGACCTCGACGTCGATTTCATCGGTGGTGACCGAACTGCTTTCGTAGCTGCCCTGTGCGGCGCTTTTGTATTCTTCCCGTATCGCCGTGAGACCACCGGCCAGCGAGCCGAACAGAACCAGCGCGATAACGATCAGCCACAGCGAAGACAATACCTTGACCGCGGTACTGTTCGGCGGAGGAGGCGGGCCGTAGCGGTTGGCAACGTCGTTGCCCGGTACGACCATGATCACGAACGGAAAGAAACTGCCTACAAACGGAACCAGGTTCAGTAGCCAAAGCCAGCCGGACCAACCAATATCGTGTAAACGTTGAACGCTGATCTGGATGCTGACAAAGGCAAATCCGACAAACAGGATCAAGGCCAGCAAGCCGCCCAGTATCAGGCCTGCGGTCGAATCCGCGCCGATGAGGGCCAGGGCGACCAGTGCAAACATCCCGCAAACAGCCAAGAGCAAAACCGTCAGCACGAGCGTCCAGGCGAGGTAACGCAAGCGGCCGATACGGCCATCGAAGCCGAATGGCTTGAGCGTGGCGAACTCCGCCACGGCTTCGCCGACGGGCGCGCGAGGCGGGGCGTAAGGGGACTGCGGATCTGCCAAGGCAGCCTGGCTGCTGGCCGGGGTATGGTCATGAACGTCGGCGAGGTTCAGCTCGATCGGCGTTTCGGCTTCGATGCGGGCGTCGATACCGGTTTTGCTCAGCGCCTGGAGATAGGTCTGGGCATCGGCTTGCGACAGGTTGCGTTTGAGCGCTACCGGACGCCCGGTGAACAGGCGCTCAATGGCCGTGACATCGCTTTTGAACAACTCGGCGAGATTGAGCTTTGCCGTGGTGATGTCAACACCGGGCAGCAAGGAGCCCTCGAATACGATTTTGAAATGATTTTCACCCATGTCCGAGGCATCCTTGTCGCGAGAGGTTGAAAGGAAAATGTTGTGTCCGGGTGAGTGTAAGGCCAGCCGGGCAAGACTGGCCAAGGTTTGCTGTCAGCTCGGCCAGCGTTTTGTCAACTGGGCAGCCTGCTCCAGGGCCTTGCGGTACTCCGCGTCGAGACGTGCAATCAACTGCTCGACACTCGGCAAGTCCTCGATTTCTCCCACGCCCTGGCCGGCAGACCAAACGGTTTTCCAGGCTTTGGCCTCATCGCTCACGGGTTTGAGCTTGGAGCCGAAATTGATCTCGCCCTTGCCTTGCAAGGCGGTCATGTCGAAACCGGCGGCCTCCAGGCTCTGGCGCATGAAGCTCGCCGGGACACCTGACACGGCTGGAGTATGGATGATGTCTGCTGCTTTGGATGTCAGCAGCATTTCTTTGTAGGCGTCAGGCGCGTGGCTTTCGGTGGTACCGATAAAGCGCGTGCCAAAGTAGGCCAAATCCGCACCGAGCAATTGCGCGGCAAGAATTTCGTGGCCGTGGTTCAAGCAGCCGGCCAGCAACAAGGTCTTGTCGAAGAACTGGCGGATTTCGGCAATCAGCGAGAATGGGCTCCAGGTCCCGGCGTGTCCACCGGCGCCGGCGGCCACGGCGATCAGGCCATCCACGCCGGCTTCGGCCGCTTTCTCGGCATGACGACGAGTCGTCACATCATGGAACACCAGGCCGCCGTAGCTGTGGACAGCATCGACCACTTCTTTCACGGCGCCGAGGCTGGTGATCACGATCGGCACTTTGTGTTCGACGCAAATCTGCAGATCCGCCTGTAAACGTGGATTGCTGTTATGGACGATCAGGTTCACGGCATAAGGTGCGGGGTTTTCCAGTGTCGCCAGGCCGGCTTCTATTTCTTCCAGCCAGGCCTTGAAGCCGCTGCTTTCGCGCTGGTTCAGTGCCGGGAAGCTGCCGACCACGCCCTGGCGACAACAGGCCAGTACCAATTGCGGATTGGAAATCAGGAACATCGGCGCTGCCACCACGGGCAGATGCAAACGTTGTTCGAGCAGAGCGGGCAGCGACATTGGAAGTACCCCGGTGAGTTGTGCCTGTTGGATTTAGAACGGCCGAACGACGACCAGAATTACGATTGCCAGCAATATCAGAACCGGAACCTCATTGAACCAGCGATAAAAGACATGGCTGCGGGTGTTTTCGCCACGGGCAAAACGTTTTACCTGCGCGCCGCACATGTGGTGGTAGCCGATCAGAATCACCACCAGCGTCAGCTTGGCGTGCATCCAGCCACCCTGAGTGAAATAGGCGCCGGGGTTGAGGCTGATCAACCAGCCGCCGAAGATCAGCGTGGCGATCATTGCCGGGCCCATGATGCCGCGGTACAGCTTGCGCTCCATGATGCTGAAACGTTCCTTGCTGACTGTGTCCTCGCTTTGGGCGTGATAGACGAACAGTCGCGGCAAGTAGAACAGGCCGGCAAACCAGCAGACGACGCTGATGATGTGAAGCGCTTTGAGCCACAGATAGAGCATTTTTGGTTATTCCAGGTTCACGGTAGCCCGAATAGTAGAGGCTTGAGCGTCCGCACGTCACCTTGACGGTTGTCGCAGGGGCGCGCGGCCCCTATTATCGACGGCTTTCCAGTGGGTACGTTGAGGGCAGGTTTATGGTCAAGGTCGGTATCGTCGGCGGCACGGGTTACACCGGTGTCGAACTGCTGCGTCTGTTGGCGCAGCATCCGCAAGCTGAAGTGGTTGTCATCACTTCCCGATCCGAGGCTGGCCTGGCCGTGGCCGACATGTACCCGAACCTGCGAGGCCACTATGACGGCCTGGCGTTCAGCGTTCCGGACATCAAGACCCTGGGCGCTTGCGATGTGGTGTTTTTCGCCACGCCGCACGGTGTCGCCCATGCATTGGCAGGCGAATTGCTGGCGGCCGGGACCAAGGTCATCGACCTGTCGGCCGATTTCCGTCTACAGGACGCGGATGAATGGGCCAAATGGTACGGCCAGCCGCACGGCGCGCCGGAACTGCTGGACGAGGCTGTCTACGGTCTGCCGGAAGTCAATCGCGAGCAGATCAAGAAAGCGCGCCTGATTGCCGTGCCGGGCTGCTACCCAACTGCAACGCAATTGGGTTTCCTGCCATTGCTCGAAGCCGGCCTGGCCGATACTGCGCATTTGATTGCTGACTGCAAATCCGGTGTCAGTGGTGCAGGTCGTGGTGCCTCCGTAGGCTCGCTGTACTCCGAAACGTCGGAAAGCATGAAGGCCTATGCCGTCAAAGGTCACCGTCACCTGCCAGAGATTCGCCAGGGGTTGCGTCGTGCAGCAGGCAAAGACGTCGGCCTGACCTTCGTTCCACACCTGACGCCGATGATTCGTGGCATTCACTCCACGCTGTACGCAACCGTCGTTGATCACTCGGTGGACCTGCAGGCGCTGTTTGAAAAGCGTTATGCCAATGAGCCGTTCGTCGATGTGATGCCGGCCGGCAGCCATCCTGAGACTCGTAGCGTGCGTGGTGCCAACGTCTGCCGTATCGCGGTGCATCGTCCGCAAGATGGTGATCTGGTGGTGGTGTTGTCGGTGATCGATAACCTGGTCAAAGGTGCTTCGGGCCAGGCCGTGCAGAACATGAATATCCTGTTCGGGCTGGATGAGCGTCTGGGCCTGTCTCACGCAGGCATGCTGCCGTAAGGTTTATCGCGTACAGCAAAAGGCCCGTTTTACGGGCCTTTTTGCATTCCGGGCCGGCGATTGGATTGGTTGATATACCATAACAATAGTTGACCGCTTTTCTAGGAGAAGCGGATAATGCGCGTCATCACGCAATATGACGGCGTAACGCCGGGAGATAGTCAGCATGAGCGTCGAATCCTTCACCCCCACGGCTTTGCAATTCACCCACGGTGCCGCGCACAAGGTGAAGAGCCTGGTCGATGAAGAGGGGAATGATCGCTTGAAGCTGCGCGTATTCGTTACGGGCGGCGGTTGTTCAGGTTTTCAGTACGGCTTCACCTTCGATGAAGAAGTGGCCGATGACGACACCATCGTCGAGCGCGAAGGTGTGAGTCTGGTTGTCGATCCGATGAGCTTCCAGTACCTGGCAGGTGCCGAGGTGGACTACCAGGAAGGCCTGGAAGGTTCGCGTTTCGTCATCAAGAACCCGAATGCGACCACCACGTGTGGCTGCGGTTCTTCGTTCTCGATCTGATCAGCGCGCCTGTTTCACAGAACGCCGCACGGCCTCAGGGTCTTGCGGCGTTTTGCTGTCTGGAGGATTTATGCGGGGTAGATGGCGCCGAGTATGCGCAAACCGCGGGCGCCGGTAACGCTCGGACGGTTGGCTGCAATACCTTCGAGACAGCAATGAGCCAGCCACGCGAAGGCCATGGCTTCGACCCAGTCGGGGTCTACGCCGTAAGTGGCGGTGCTGCTGACGCTTGCATTTGGCAGCAGGCTGGCCAGGCGGTTCATCAGCGCGGTGTTGTGGGCGCCGCCGCCGCAGACCAGCAGTTCCTGCGTGTCTGCCTGGGCGCTTTGCAGTGATTCGATGATGGTCAGCGCGGTCAGCTCAAGCAGCGTCGCCTGAACATCTTCGGCGGCGAAGGCGGGCAGTTGTGCCAGATGCTGTGTCAGCCATGGCAGGTTGAACACTTCCCGGCCGGTACTCTTCGGGCCTTTGGTCACAAAGAACGGATCACTGAGCAGCGCATTCAGCAGCACCGGTTCTACGTTGCCGCTGGCAGCCCACTGGCCGTCACGGTCAAAGTGGTCGCCGCGTTGCTGATGAATCCAGGCGTCCAGCAGCACATTGCCCGGGCCACAGTCGAAACCGGCGACAGGCTTACCAGGCTCGATCAGGCTGAGATTGCTGAAACCGCCTACGTTCAGCACGGCGCGATTACCGATCCGCTCTTCAAACAAGGCTTCGTGAAAGGCGGGAACCAGCGGTGCGCCTTGTCCCCCGGCAGCGACATCGCGGCTGCGGAAGTCGCTGACCACGGTGATACCGGTCAGCTCCGTCAGCAGGGCTGGGTTGCCGATCTGCACGGTGAAGCCGCGTGCTGGTTCATGGCGGATGGTCTGGCCATGACTGCCAATCGCACGAATATCGTCAGGCTTCAGTTGCTGCTGCGCGAGAAGGGCATTAATCCCTTGGGCTGCCAGTTTTACCCAGTTCTGCTGGGCGATGGCGGAGCGGGCGATCTCGTCCGGACCGCTGGCGCACAAGCCAAGCAGCTCGGCGCGCAGGGAGTCGGGCATCGGGATGTAGTGGGAGGCAATCAGCCTGATCGCCGGGGCTTGCTCGATCAGCGCAATGTCCAGGCCATCAAGGCTGGTCCCGGACATCACACCTATATAGAGCGCCATGCTTAACGCTTGCTCGAAGCCAGTAGAGTGGCTTTTTCCTGTTCCATGCGTGCCATCAACGGCTGGCTTTGGGCGAGGAAGCGTGTGCGTTCTGCCTTGGCAATCGGATCGGCCATTGGCAGTTTCTGGCCCAGCGGGTCGACGTGCACCCCATTGACCTGGAACTCGTAGTGCAGGTGCGGACCAGTGGAGAGGCCGGTGGTGCCGATATAGCCGATCACTTGGCCCTGTTTCACCGTGCCGCCTGTCTTCACGCCTTTGGCGAAGCCTTGCATGTGGCCGTAGAGCGTGGTGTAGGTATTGCCGTGCTGGATGATCACGGTGTTGCCGTAGCCGCCACGGCGACCCGCCAGCAAGACCTTGCCATCACCGGCAGCCTTGATCGGCGTACCACGCGGCGCGGCGTAGTCGACGCCTTTGTGGGCGCGGATCTTGTTCAGGATCGGATGTTTGCGGCCCATGGAAAATTTCGAGCTGATGCGGGCGAAGTCCACTGGTGTGCGGATGAACGCCTTGCGCATGCTGTTGCCGTCAGCGGTGTAGTAGCTGCTGTTGCCTTGTTTGTTGGTGTAACGAACGGCGGTGTAGGTCTTGCCACGGTTGGTGAAGCGCGCCGACAGGATCGGGCCATTGCCAACGGCCTTGCCGTTGACCACCTTTTGCTCGTAAATCACGTCGAACTCGTCGCCCTGGCGAATATCCTGGGCGAAGTCCACGTCGTAGCCAAACACGCTGGCCATGTCCATGGTCAGGCTGTGAGACAGGCCAGCCCGGGCTGCGGACTGCGACAGCGAACTGTTGATCACGCCGTGAACGTAAGCGGAGTGCACGGTCGGTTTCGCGGTGGTGCGGTTGAACGTGTAACCCTTGTCGTTCTTGGTCAGGCTGATGCTTTCGAGGTCGTTGAGCTTGCTGTGCAAGTTGGTCAACTGGCCGTCAGGGCCGAGTTCGAATTCGAGTTTTTGCCCACGCTTGAGCTGGCTGAACTGCTTGGCCTGCTTGTCGCTGGCCAGTATTTCATGCACTGAGGTGGCTGGAAGGCCGACTTTCTCGAACAGCGTAGAGAGGGTGTCGCCCTTGGCAACGAACACTTCCCTGTGGCTTGCCGGCTTCTTTTCTTCGACGACCGGCGTCGGCTCGGCTTGAGCTGTTTCCTGAGTGTCCTCGGCGCTGTTGTCGATCTGCGCGAAGGGGGATGTCACTGGTTCATTTGTGGCTTGAACGGCGTCAGCAGCGTCTTGATCTTGTGTCAGTTGTTCAGCAGGACTTTCCAGTTCAAGACTGAGGGTCGTCTTTTTGGCTTCAACATCGCTGGAAGGGAATACCAGGAGCGCCAGGCTGAGAAGGGCGGCGATGCCACTTGCGGCGAGCAAGTGGGTCTTCGGGTAAAGCGGCGGCGCTTTAGACGATTCTGTGGTCATAAGTGGTTTTGACTTTGAAAAAGATGAATTGGAAAAGATGAATGACATGATGAAGATGAAATAACTGTATAAAATATAACCAAATCATCTCTGAAGCAAGTCCGCAGGCGCTCTGCCTGCGGATTGGCGTCCGTGCGCCGGGCAAACCTTGTATTTGACGCGCGATCTTGTATGGTTGGTTCCCTTTGAATCTGAGCCTTGCGGGTCTGTTATGAAGTCGGTTGAAGAGCAGCTAGCGCTGATCAAACGTGGTGCGGAAGAACTGTTGGTCGAGTCCGAGCTGATTGAAAAGCTCAAGCGTGGCCAGCCGCTACGTATTAAGGCAGGCTTCGATCCAACGGCTCCGGATCTGCACTTGGGTCACACCGTGCTTATTAATAAGCTGCGCCAGTTCCAGGAGCTGGGGCATCAGGTGATCTTCCTTATAGGCGACTTCACCGGGATGATCGGTGATCCGAGCGGCAAGAGTGCTACGCGCCCGCCGCTTACTCGCGAGCAGGTCCTCGAGAATGCCGAGACCTACAAGACTCAGGTCTTCAAGATTCTGGATCCGGCAAAAACCGAAGTGGCATTCAACTCCACCTGGATGGATCAGATGGGGCCGGCCGACTTCATTCGCCTGACCTCGCAATACACCGTGGCTCGCATGCTCGAGCGCGATGACTTCGACAAGCGCTACACAAGCAATCAGCCAATCGCCATTCATGAGTTCCTTTATCCGCTGGTTCAGGGTTATGACTCGGTAGCTCTGCGCGCAGACGTCGAGCTCGGTGGTACCGATCAGAAATTCAACTTGCTGATGGGGCGTGAGCTGCAGCGTGGTTATGGTCAGGAAGCCCAGTGCATTTTGACCATGCCGCTGCTTGAAGGTCTGGATGGCGTGAAGAAGATGTCCAAGTCCTTGGGCAACTATGTCGGTATCCAGGAAGCGCCGGGTGTGATGTACGGCAAGCTGGTTTCCATTCCGGATGTGCTGATGTGGCGCTACTTCGAATTGCTCAGCTTCCGCTCCATGGATGAGATCAATGCGTTCCGCGCTGATGTGGAGGCGGGTGCCAATCCGCGCGATATCAAGATCAAGCTGGCTGAAGAGATCGTTGCGCGCTTCCATGGTGAGGAGGCTGCGGCCAACGCTCATCGTGCAGCCGGTAACCGTATGAAGGAAGGCGAGTTGCCGGATGATCTGCCAGAGATCGAATTGACGGCTGCCGAGGATATGCCGATTGCTGCCGTCCTTAATAAGGCCGGTTTGGTGAAGAACTCGGCGATGGCGCGAGATCTTCTCGGTTCGGGTGGTGTGCGTATAGATGGTGAGGTGGTTGATCGCGCCTTTATATATGCACTGGGTGCAACCCATGTTTGCCAAGCAGGCAAGAAGGCATTTGCGCGTATTACGCTCAAGGCTGAATAAAGTTGAAATAAAGTGTTGACGGCGGATTTTAGAAGCCTATAATTCGCCCCACTTCCGGCGCAGTCGAAACGGAAAACTCCTTGATAAACAAAGAGTTACGCAGTTTTCGACAGTGAGTTGCTTCAGGCCATCGAGGCCGAAAGGAAGTTGAAAAAGAGGTGTTGACAGCAGCGAGTAACGCTGTAGAATTCGCCTCCCGCCAACGAGAGATCGAAGGCGCAAGTGGTTGAAGTTGTTAAGGATTCCTTGAAAACTTCGAAAAATAATCACTTGACAGCAAATGAGGCTGCTGTAGAATGCGCGCCTCGGTTGAGGCGAAAAGCTCTTAACCAACCGCTCTTTAACAACTGAATCAAGCAATTCGTGTGGGTGCTTGTGGCGTCAGACTGCTAGTCAACAGATTATCAGCATCACAAGTTACTCCGCGAGAAATCAAAGATGTAACCAACGATTGCTGAGCCAAGTTTAGGGTTTTCTCAAAACCCAAAGATGTTTGAACTGAAGAGTTTGATCATGGCTCAGATTGAACGCTGGCGGCAGGCCTAACACATGCAAGTCGAGCGGATGAGAGGAGCTTGCTCCTT
>NZ_JBWKXF010000005.1:0-217378 GCF_059422645.1 Pseudomonas sp. GW821-FHT01C01
CCCCCCCCCCCCCCCCCCCCCCCCCCCCCCCCCCCCCCCCCCCCCCCCCCCCCCCCCCCCCCCCCCGCTCCCACAGTGGACTTTTGTGAACTTCAGATCTGTGGTTAACCGAATACCCCTGTGGGAGCGGGCTTGCTCGCGAAGCGGCCGGTCCAGGCAACCCACCTCTTGGATCTGTCAGCGCAACCCATCCCGAAACTGCCCCGGCGTCATCCCGGTCCAGCGCTTGAACGCGCGACTGAAGCTGCTGGTATCGGCAAACCCGAGCAAATAGCTGATCTCGCTCAGTGACACCTGTGGGTCGCGCAGGTGCAGCAGCGCGAGGTTTTCGCGGCTTTCGTTGAGCAGCGTATCGAACCGGCAGCCCTCATCGGCCAGGTGCCGTTGCAGGCTGCGCAGGCTCAGGTGCAGGGCCTTGGCGATGTGTTCGGCGCTGGGTTCGCCTTCGGGCAGTTGTTCTTCAATGGCATCGCGGACCTTGCGTTCCCAGGTCATTGGCTTGAGTTGCGCCAGGGTGCGTTTGAGTACGGTTTCGTTATGTTCGGCCAGTTCCGGGTTGGCATCGTCCAGGTGGCTGTCGAAGTCGACGAAGGCGAATTCCAGCCGGTCTTCGTTGGCGTCGAAATGTACCGGCGAGCGAAAGACTTTGTGCCATTGATGCGCGTCTGCCGGCTCCGGACGGCGCAGGTACGTGGCCAGCGGCGCGTAATCACGACCCAGGCGATTGCGGCAGGTGCGCACGTAAATCGCCATGAACGCATCGATGGCTTCGAAGGCCGGGGCCGGATTGCCTGAAGGAATTTTCAGCCGGAAGCTGTAGCGATCCTCGTCGCGGGTCAGCTCCAGTTCCAGGGCATTGCTGACCACCTGGTGATAACGCACGATGCGCTCGAACACTTCGCGCAGGCTGCCGCTGGCGACCAGCGCATAACCCAGCGCATGAAACGTCGTCGGGCTGACAAAGCGTGATACGCGCAAACCAATCGCCGGATCGCCGCTGGCCTGCACCGCCAGTTCCCACAGGCGCGTGGTGCCCGACAGCGGGTAGCGCGCGTTCGGGTCGTCCATCAAGTCCGGGTCGAGCCCCGCTTGATGGCACAGGGTCGTGCTGTCGATACCCAGGGCATCGAGTTGCTTGCGCAGAGCGCGGGTCCAGCTGGCGAGGGAGGTCGGTTCGGTCATGCTGATTGGCGCTTCCAGTCAACAGGTTGGCGTTCTCGGCTACCGCGTTGCGAGGGTTCGCAAGGCAGGATGCAACCATCAATAACCAGAGGATGGAAGCATGGACCGTACTTCTGCAAGCCCCCAACGACTGAATGCAGCCCAACGATCAGCCCATATCCGTGAAGTGGTGCTGGCCAGAGGCGTCGAGCTGCGTGAGCAATACCCGATTCTCAAGCATCAGGACGCCCTCGGCGCAGGCATTCTGACCTTCGCCATCGCCGGTATGGTCGGTTCGGCGGCGCTCTACATGACCGGGCACATGGCTTGGTGGGCGTGTCTGTTGCTCAACGCGTTTTTCGCTTCGTTGACCCATGAGCTGGAGCACGACCTGATCCACAGCATGTACTTCCGCAAGCAGAAAGTGCCGTACAACCTGATGATGGGACTGGTGTGGCTCGCCCGGCCGAGCACCATCAACCCCTGGATTCGCCGCCATCTGCACCTCAATCACCACAAGGTGTCCGGTTCCGAGGCCGACCTGGAAGAGCGCGCCATCACTAACGGCGAGCCTTGGGGCTTCGCACGGTTCTTGATGATTGGCGACAACATCATGTCGTCGTTTATCCGCATGTTGCGGGCCAAGACCTGGGCGATGAAGTTCAGCATCATCCAGCGCACTCTGAAGGTTTATGCACCGCTGGCGCTGATGCATTGGGGCGCGTGGTACGTGTTTCTCGGTTTCCATGCAGCGAACGGCGTTGCGCACCTGATGGGCGCGCCGATCGAGTGGTCAGCGACCACGCTGTCGGTGATGAACGTGATCGATATCGCGGCAGTGGTGATCATCGGCCCGAACGTGCTGCGCACTTTCTGCCTGCACTTCATCAGCTCGAACATGCACTACTACGGTGACATCGAGCCGGGGAACGTGATGCAGCAATGCCAGGTGCTGAACGCACGGTGGCTGTGGCCGTTGCAGGCGTTCTGTTTCAACTTCGGCAGCAGCCACGGGATCCATCACTTTGTGGTGAAGGAGCCGTTCTACATCCGCCAGTTGACCGTGCCGGTGGGGCACAAGGTGATGCGCGAGATGGGGGTGCGGTTTAATGATTTTGGCACGTTTGCGCGGGCCAACCGGTTTGAGCGCAAAGAAGAAGTGGCTGCGGAAAAGGGGCGTGTAGTCAGGGTTTGATTGGCTGTATTTGATGGCCCTTTCGCGAGCAAGCCCGCTCCCACAGGTTTCTGCGGTGAATGCAAAATTTGCGTTCAGCACAAATCACTGTGGGAGCGGGCTTGCCCGCGAAGGGGCCGGTTCAGGCAACCTCAATCCGGCTGAAACGGCGACTCGCTCAAGATCACGCCAGTCTCATCCACATACCGCTGCCAGTGCTCGATCAAGGCACTGAGCTTCTGCGGTTGGCTCAGCGCCAGGTCATGAATCTCCCCCGGATCATTGCCCAGGTCATACAGCTGCCAGGTCGCCGGCCCCACCGGTCCCGGGATGTACACCGCCTTCCATTGCCCCTGGCGGATCGCCCGCCGACCGAACAATTCCCACCCGGTAACGGTGTGTTCGTCATGTACTTGCGCCGTCTCGCCCGACAGAAAACCCAGCCACGATTTCCCGCGAATCTCTGCTACGGGTTTGCCATGCCATTGCTTGCCCGGATGGCGCACACCGGCCAGGTCGAGAATGGTCGGCGTGATGTCCATCACCGTGCCAAACCCATGGCTGATCTGGCCCTTGAGCGGCAGCTGCGGGTAATGCACCAGCGCCGGGACGCGAATGCCGCCTTCGGTGGTGAAGGCCTTGAACAGACGCGACGGCGCGGTCGCCACTTGTGCCCAGTTCGGTCCGTACCAGATGTAGGAATTGGCCCGGCCGATGTTGTCGAGGCTGTTGTCGTAGTGCTGGTTGAGATAGGTCAGCAACTGCGGCCCGAATTTCGGGAAGGCCTCCAGCAATGCCCCTTCGGCACCGTTATCGGACATGAACAGGATGAACGTGTTGTCCAGTTGCCCTTGCTGGCGCAGATAGTCGACAACGCGGCCGATGTTCCAGTCCATACGCTCGACCATCGCCGCATAAACTTCCATGGCTCGCGCGGAAATCTGCCGTTGCTCGTCGCTCAAGGCATCCCACTGCGCGGTCAATTGGATCAGCGGATGTGGCTCGACATCGGCCTCGATCAATCCCAAGGACTTGAGTTTTTCCAGGCGCTCAAGTCGCAGCACTTCAGGGCCGGCGTCATAGCGGCCGCGGTATTTTTCCACCACATCCGCCGGCGCCTGCAATGGCCAGTGCGGCGCGGAAAACGGCAGGTACGCGAAGAACGGCCGGGTCTGGTCGCGCTCCTTGAGGTATTGCAGCAGCTTGTCGCCAAAGGCGTCCGAGGAGTAGAAATCCTTGGGCAGCTCGTCGATGAAAGTGTCGTCTTCGATGTACAGCGCCGGGGTGGATTTCAGCAGCCGTGGCGTCGTTTCATCGTAGGTCGGCTCGAAGCCGTAATGGTTAGCGGCGCCAGGCAACAGCGAAAACGAGCGCTCGAAACCCCGGGCATGGGGCGCCCGTTCTGCGGTCAGGCCCAGGTGCCATTTACCGCTCATCAAGGTCTGGTAACCGGCTTCGCGCAACAGCTCGGGCAGGGCGACCACGCGGTCGTTCAGATGCCCTTCGTAGCCCGGTTTACCGATCAGGTCCGGGGTCAGCGCTTCAGCCATGGTGCCGATGCCGGCGATGTGGTGGTCGGTGCCGGTCAGCAGCATCGAACGAGTCGGCGAGCAGGTCGGTGCGGTGTGAAAATCGGTCAGGCGCAAGCCATTGTTGGCCAGGGCATCGAGGTTCGGCGTGTTGATTTCGCCGCCGAAGGCACCGATGTCGGAAAAGCCCAGGTCATCGGCCAGGATCACGAGAAAGTTGGGACGTTGCGGCATCAAGCATTTCCTTTTTCAGTAGGCAATGAAGGACAGGGGCAAATCGCGGACCTGCACCGGCACGGGAGGCTGGTAGTGATCGTCGCTGGTGAGTTCGTGAAGCAGTTCTTCGCGTAACTGGTGGAAGTCGAAACTGCTGCGCTGGCGCGGATGGGCCAGGGCAATGTCGACCACTTGCTTGATCCGCCCCGGACGCGGCTCCATCACCACTACGCGGTCGGCGAGGAAGATCGCTTCCTCGACATCGTGGGTGACCAGGATGGTGGTGATTTTTGCCCGTGCGCGGATCGCCAGCAGTTCGTCCTGCATCTGCTGGCGGGTCAGTGCATCGAGGGCGCCGAAGGGTTCGTCCAGCAGCAGAATCCGCGGGCTGGCTACAAGGCCACGAGCGATGGCCACGCGCTGCGCCATCCCGCCGGAGAGTTGGTGCGGATAGGCTCGGGCAAAGTCGCCGAGGCCCACCAGTTCGATGAAATCATGGATGCGCCTTTGCTTTTGCGCAGCGCTCAATGGTTCGTTGACCAGGCCCAGGCCGATGTTGTCGGCCACGCTCAGCCACGGGAACAAACGGTGTTCCTGAAAGACAATGCCGCGCTCGCTGCCGATGCCGCTGACGGCTTTGCCGTCCACGGTAATCTGCCCGCGAAACTGCGTATCGAGGCCCACCAGTAGCCGTAGCAAAGTGGATTTTCCACAACCGCTGGAGCCGACGATGGCGACGAATTCACCCTCGGCGATGTCCAGGTTGAATTCGCGAATGGCCTCCAGTTCGAAACCGTCGACGTCGAAGGTTTTGCCCACGTGTTTGAAGCTGACAATCGGTGCGTTCATGCGTGTCTCCAGCGGGTGGCGCGGATTTCCAGGCGTTGGCCAATGAGGTTGAGCAGGGCGCCGGTCAGGCCCACCAGCAGCATGCCGGCCATGATCAGGTCCATGCGCAGCAGTTGCTGGGCGCCGATCATCTGACTGCCGATGCCGCCGTTGGACGGCATGAAATATTCGGCGCCGATGGTGCCGAGCCAGGCGTAGATCAGGCTCAGCCTGAGCCCGGCGAATATCCCCGGCGCCGCACCCGGCAACACCAGCCGGCGCAGACGCTGGGGCAGATTCAGGCGCAACACTTGCGCGGCCTCGTTCAGTTGCGGCGACAAGTGGGCGACGCTGCGTTGGGTGGCGATCAACAGCGGAAAAAAAGCGGCCAGGGCAACGAACACCCACTTGGCCAATTCCCCCAGACCGAACCACGCGGTGAGCAGCGGCACCCAGGCGAAAATGGCGATCTGGCGGATGGCGGCGAGGGTCGGGCCGAGCACGCGTTCACTGGTGCGTGACAGCCCCAGCAGCAATCCCAAGGCAAACCCTAACCCGCCACCGAGCAGCAATCCGCCAAGGGTTCGGCCAAGACTCAAAGCCATTCCGTTGATGAGCGTACCGTCGAGCAAACCGCTCCACGTGGTCTGCAGGACGGCCAGCGGGCTGACCAGAATGTTCGCGTCAATCCACTGCTGATCCGAGCTCAGTTGCCACAACGCCAGCAGCGCCAGTGGCAGCAGCCACGGTTGCAGGCGTTGCCAGCCTTGATAACGCGGCCCGCGACGGATTTCGGCGGTGGCCGGGTGCGGCCAGTGCACCAGCTTCCTGTCCAGCAGGCCGATGCCGCGGTCCATCGCCACGCCGATCAAGCCGATCACCACGATGCACACGAACACGATGTCGAGCATGAACAGTTGCCGCGCCCAGACCATCAGGTAACCGATGCCTTCACTGGAAGCGAGCAGTTCCACCGCGAGCAACGAAGTCCAGCCAGCGGCCAGGGCGAGGCGCACACCGGCCATGAATGCCGGCAGTGCTGCGGGCAACACCAGGCGTCGGATCAACAGGCGCCTGGGCAGGCGCAACACAGCAGCAGCCTCGCGCAGCTTTGGTTGCGCATCGCGCACACCGACCAGTGTATGCAGGGTCACCGGCACCACGATGGCCTTGATCAGCACCACCAGTTTCAGCACTTCCCCGATGCCGAAAAACACCATGAACAAGGGAATCCAGGCCAGGGTCGGGACTTGCGCCAACCCGGCGAAGGTTGGAAATACCAGACGCTCCAGTCGACGACTGAAACCCAGTGCCGCACCCAAAACAGCACCAGCGCTGATCCCGACCAGCAGCCCCCAGAACAAGCGTTGCAGGCTGATCCACAAATGGCTCCACAACTCGCCTTGGGACAATTCCACCGCGCTGTTCCAGACCAGGATCGGCGCCGGCAGGATTTGCTCACTCATCCAGTGATTGCGGCTGGCGAGCCACCAGAGTGTGAACAGAGTGACCGGCAGCAACCAAGGCAACAGCCGACGATTCAGGTTGGGCCAGAGGCGTTGGTTTTCCAGTGGTGGCGCGGCCAGCGGCAGGCTGAGAAGAGAAACACGGGCCATGGATGACCTCCGTTGTCTTCCTGTGGGAGCGGGCTTGCTCGCGAAAGCGGTGTATCAGGCAACAATGGAGTGACTGACACGCCCACTTCGCGAGCAAGCCCGCTCCCACAGGGATTAAGGTGTATGTAAAATCGATCTATAAAAATTCAAATCAATACTATTAAGAGATAAGCCAAGCCATTTAAGGCCTCCAGCTCAGCTGCATCCAATGCATTCGAAGAATATTTTCGATGCCGTTCCTGCATACCTGGCCAAGAGGCCCGGAAATGTTGATATAGATTGAAATGCTATAAAAATGTGAATTTATAGTATTTAAGTGTTGGTTCCACTTCGGCCTACTTTCGGCTCCTCAACGCCCGTTGCCCCAAGGAGCCGCACCCATGAACCTTCCCTTCAAACGTGTCATCAGCCTGTTCGCCGCACCGGCCCTGGCGGGTTTGCTGGCCTTCACGGCCAACGCCGGCGAGCTCAAGGAAATTCGCATCGCCGTGCCGGACCTGAGCGCCGGTACCCAGCACAGCGGTGGCGGTGTTGTGGATGTGCTGCGCGATCAACAGATCTTCGAAAAGGCTTTCGCCGATCAAGGCATCAAGATTCAGTGGAGTTTTTTCAAGGGCGCAGGCCCGGTGATCAACGAGGCGTTCGCCAACGGTCAGGTCGACCTGGCCTACCTCGGCGATCTGGCAGCCATCATCGGCAAGTCCAATGGTCTGGATACGCGACTGCTCAGCGCCTCGGCGCGCGGGGTGAAGCATTACCTCGGCGTGGTGCCAGGTTCGGGGATCAAGACCCTGCAAGATCTCAAAGGCAAACGCGTGGCGATCTTTCGTGGTACCGCCAGTCAGTTGTCCTTCGATGCGGCGCTGGCCAGTCAGGGGTTGAGCGAAAAGGATGTGAAGGTCATCAACCTCGACTTCAATGCGGCGGTCGCGGCGCTGGCGGCGAAGCAGATCGATGCGTCGTGGGGCGGTTCCGGGCTCACGGCGTTGCAGGCCAAGGGGCTGGCCGAGTTGCCGCTGAACACCAAGGACCTGGGCGGCGCCGGTAGCGTGCAGGCGGTGTTGGTGGGGACCGGGAAGTTTGTCGACGAGCACCCCGAGGCGGTCGCCACACTGCTCAAGGCGCAACAGCAAGCGGTGGCGTGGCTGACCCAGGACAGCAACAAGGACGCTTACGTTCAGTTGGTGTCGGGGTTGGCGAGTTACCCGCCGGTGATTCTCAGCCAGGATTTGAAGGATCAGAAACTCAGCGAGGTTTTCCCGTCGACGCTCGACCCGGTGTTCCTTGGCAAATTGCAGGATGCGGTGGACCTGGCGTCGCAGCAGAAGCTGATTCGCAAGCCGTTCAAGGTGAGCGATTGGGTGGTGCCGGAGTTGGCTGCGGCAAAACTTTGAATCTCTAGCGTCAATTCGGACGCTTTCGCGAGCAAGCCCGCTCCCACACTGGATTTTTGCCTGACAGAGATCCCCCTGTGGGAGCGGGCTGCTCGCGAAGAGGCCCTAAACCGCGACGCTGATCTGCTGCCTGTCCACCGCCACCAACGTCTCGATCATCGCCCGCGCCGCCGGTGACAACCGGAACCCGGTGCGACTGACAATCCCGCACCGCGCATTCATGCTTTCGATGTTCTGCGGCAAATTGCGCCAGTGCAGCAGCGCCAGTGAACCCTGGGCAATGTCCTCGATAAACGCCTCTTGCGTGCCCACGCCGATGGCGTTGGATTGCAGCACGACTTTCACCAGCGCCGGGAAATGTTCGGTCTCGATGGTCGGCGAAAAATCCACCCGTCCACTGAGGTTTGCCAGCAGTTTGCGAATACCTGGCGGGATCTTCGTGGTCGCCAGCGGGTAGTCGAACATGTCGTTGGTCGACAGGCTCTCCTTGGCCAGCAGCGGATGCCCCGGCCGGCAGAAAAACACGCCACGTTTGGGCGTCAGTGCCTGGGTCTGGAAGTTCGGGTCGGACTCGAAGTGGCGAATGTCGGCGATGAAGAATTCGATCTCCTCACGGCTCAGGGCGCGGCTGAGTTTTTCCCAGTTATCCACTTCGAAACAGGTGCGCACTTTCGGGTGCGCGTTGATGAATTGCGCCACCGCATCCGGCACCAGTTTCACCGCCGGTGCCGGGCCGCAACCGAAGCGCAGTTCACCGGCATCGAGCTTGGTCATCTGCGTCACTTCGCAGCTGAGCAGCGCCGCACCCTGCACCAGGCTGCGGGCATGTTGCAGCACCACCAGGCCTTCGGGGGTGGGGCGCAAATCCTTGTTGCCACGGTCCACCAGGACGCAGCCGAACTCGTGCTCCAGCCCCTGAATGCTGCGGCTGAAGGCAGGCTGGGTAATGCCCATGGCCTCGGCCGCGCGCACGAAACTGCGGTGTTCGTCGAGGGCGATGAAGTAACGCAACTGGCGAAGATCCATATGCTTTTCCGGCATCCTAAAAATAGCTCGAAGGCATTTGCGACGAGGGTTGACTGAGGTTTTAAATGCAACCTCTTATTCCGTCAACGAAGCATGTAGATATCTATTAGATCTAAATAGAATATAGATAGAGCAGCGTTTCGCGGCCGGTTCAACCGCAAGCAGTCTGATGAGGGTCTACCCATGAGCAATGCCGCTTTCGCAGTACAACCCGCTGTTCACGCGCTTGAAATCCATCCGGTGGCCGGTCGCATCGGTGCCGAAATCCGTGGCGTACAGCTTTCTGGCGAGCTGGATGCCGCCACCGTCGAAGCCATTCAACAGGCGCTGCTGCAATACAAAGTGATCTTCTTCCGCGAGCAGACTCAGCTCGACGATCAGCGTCAGGAAGCGTTCGCCCACCTGCTCGGCGAACCGATAGCGCACCCGACTGTGCCGGTGCGCGAAGGCACCCGTTTTCTACTGGAACTGGACGGCGCCGAGGGCCAGCGAGCCAGCTCCTGGCACACCGACGTGACTTTCGTCGAGGCCTACCCGAAAGCCTCGATCCTGCGCTCGGTGGTGGCCCCGGCTTTCGGCGGCGACACCCTGTGGGCCAACACCGCCACTGCCTACGACGGGTTGTCGGCGGAGCTGCGTGAGCTGGCCGACAAACTGGTCGCCGTGCACAGCAATGAATACGACTACGCCGGCACCCGGCCGGACGTCTCTGCCGAGAAGCTGGAACGCTATCGCAAGATCTTCACCTCGACCGTCTACGAGACCGAACACCCGGTGGTCCGTGTGCACCCGATCAGTGGCGAGAAGAGCTTGTTGCTGGGGCATTTCGTCAAACGCATCAAAGGCTATTCCCAGGCCGATTCGGCGCACCTGTTCGGCCTGCTGCAAAGCCATGTGATCCGCCAGGAAAACATCGTGCGCTGGCGCTGGAAGGCCGGCGATGTGGCGATCTGGGACAACCGCTCCACCCAGCATTACGCGGTGGATGACTACGGGACCCAGGACCGGATCGTGCGCCGTGTGACGCTCAAGGGTGAAGTGCCGGTGGGTGTGAATGGGCAGGTCAGCCAGACCGTGAAAGGGCCGGATATCGGCGGCGTCTGAGCCGACGCCTTCGCGAGCAAGCCCGCTCCCACAGGGGATCTCCAGTGTTCACACGGTCAGTGTGGGAGCGGGCTTGCTCGCGAAGGCGGCCTGGCAAGCAACAAAGAACTTTTTTTGATCGGGAACCCCGCCTTATGAGTCCGTTGCACTTTGCTCAAACCTCCTCACCCCAACGGCTCAAACGCCTGCCCCTGGCTCTGCTACTAGCAGGCAGTGCCAGCTGGACCCAAGGCTATGCAGCCGAAAGCGGCACCCCGGAAACCACCCCCACAAAAACCGCCACGGCCGACAGTGCCCAACTGGAAACCGTGACCGTGACCACTCGCCGCCGCGAAGAAAGTTCGCAGGACGTTCCGACACCCATGAGTGTGGTCAGCGGCCAGACGCTGGAAATCCAGCGGGTCTATCGCATCCAGGATTTGCAGCAACTGGTGCCCAGCGTCAACGTCGCCTACATGCATGCGCGTCAGTCCAGCGTGTCGATTCGTGGCCTGGGCAACAACCCGGCCAGCGATGGCCTGGAAGGCAGTGTCGGCCTGTACCTCGATAACGTTTACCTCGGCCGGCCGGGCATGGCCGTGTTCGACCTGATGGACATCGAGCAGCTCGAAGTGCTGCGCGGTCCGCAAGGCACCTTGTTCGGCAAGAACACCACCGCCGGCGTGATCAACATCAGCACCCGCGCGCCGACCTTCACCCCGGAACGCAGCATCGAATCTTCGGTGGGCGAGGACGGATATTTCCAGACCAAGGGCACGATTTCCGGCCCGCTGAATGACGAGTTGGCCGGACGTTTCTCTGCGTACCGCACCCGCAGCGACGGTGACATCAAAAACGAATTCGACGGCCATGACCTGAATGGTGGCTCCCGCGATGGCTTCCGTGGGCAGTTGCTGTTCAAGCCGAATGAATCGTTCAACCTGCGCTGGATCGGCGACTACAACGAAGAGGATTCCAGCGCCGGCACCCGGGTGTTGTTCAATACCGGGCCGACCATCAATGGCGTCAATCTCTATCAATCGCGGGCCAATGCCGCTGGCGCGACACTGGTTGACGGCACGCACCGCAAGGTCAACCTGAACAATGACCAACACGTCACCGTGCATCAGGGCGGCACGTCGGTCGAGGCCAACTGGACGCTGCCGAGCGACTTCACCCTGACCTCCATCAGCTCCTATCGCTGGTGGAATTTCACCCCGCGCAATGATGACGGCCTGAACGTATCCGCCTTCCACAACGCCGGCGTTTCGGTGGAGGATAAACAGTACTCCCAGGAGTTTCGCCTGGCGTCGCCTGCCGGCGGATTCTTCGATTACGTGCTGGGCGCTTATTACTTCGGCTCTGACCTGGACAACAAATCCTTCACCTTCTACGGCCCGCAAGCCGACATCTGGAACGGCACGCCCCAGGGTGCGTTGAACAATGTCGACAGCGTCGGCAACGGTCATATCGAAACCAACAGCTTCGCGCTATTCGCCCAAGGCACCTGGCACTTGACCGAACGCCTGGATTTCACCGCCGGGTTGCGCGGCACCTATGAGGAGAAAAACGCCAGGGTCACACGTGATGCACCGGCCGGTGGTGTCGCGGTCACCGGTGCGGCGGCCGCGGCACGACGCGCTCGTGCGGGGGTCTTCGATTCCGGCGATTTGAATCAGTACAGCTCCAGTCCCTCGGGCCTGTTGAACCTTAGCTACCGTCTCACCGACGACCTGCTGACTTACGCCACGTTGTCCCATGGCGAAAAATCCGGCGGCATCAATCTGGCCGTCGGCACGGCGCCGGTGGCCGGTGCCGACTCGCTGCTGATCGGCACCGAGCGCGCCAACAACGCCGAGCTCGGATTCAAGAGCACCCTGTGGGACCGACGCCTGCAACTCAACGCCAACCTGTTCTGGACCCAGGTCAATGGCTATCAGACCAACGCCTTCGACGACGTCAACCGCGTGCAGTTTCTGACCAACGCCGGCTCCGTACGCTCCCGTGGCGTGGAATTCGAAAGCACTTTGCTTGCGTTGCGCGGCCTCACGCTGAACATCAACGGCTCGTACAACGACGTCAGTTACCTCTCGTACAAGAATGCGCCGTGCCCGCCTGAAGTCAGCCTGAGGCCCGGTGCTCCCGCCTCCTGCGACCTGACCGGGCATCAAGTGGTTGGCGCTTCGAAATGGATCGGCAACGCCAACGGCGAATACAAGTGGAACCTGAGCAACGGCTTCGAAGAGTACGTCACCGCCAGCTATGCATTCCGCTCCAAGGCAGTGGGCACTGTGGAGGATTCCGACTTCGGGCAGATCCCGAGCTACGCGGTGGTCAACCTGTCCACCGGCCTGCGGGGCGATTTCAACCAGGGGCAGTGGGACGTTTCGTTGTGGCTGAAAAACGCCTTCGACAAAACCTACTACACGACGTTGTGGACGGCCGCCAATGGTGGTTATGAAGGCCTGCTCGGCACGCCACGGACGCTGGGTGTGACTGGCCGATACGACTTCTGACGGCGAAAAAGCATGCTTCGAATGAATACTTTCAATGCACGAAAAGCATCGGATTTTTTCCACTACGCCGGAGCCCTTGAACGGCGGGCTCTGGCGGTGGGTTGAGGGTTTTGTTTATTCCTTCAAGGTCTAAATATAAGCTCAAACATTACTTTAAGAACTAAGCGTTCAAGCCAATGATTGCTCTATCGGGACGTCGTCGGGGGATGTTCAGCACGACGTTCCGGTAGTCCGCAAAGAGACCGCAGGGAGTTAAACAATGGGCAATGTCCAGACCGCCGCCGGTGCACATGAAGTGCTGTGGCGCCAGGTGCCTGGTGGTGAGTTGGTCGATCTTGGTCGACTGCACCGGGTGCCCCTGGGCCAGTTGCGTTTGCAGCGCGCGCCCAAGGGCATCTTGAGTCGACGGGAGACGATTCTGCTCGGTGTACTGGCTTTGCTGGTGCATGGCGCGGTGATTTATTGGGTCAATCAACAACCGACCCCAGTGCTGCCAATCGTGCCGCCAGAGATTCCGCCGATGACCATCGAGTTTTCACGTCCGGCGCCTCCGGTGGTCGAGCCGCCGCCACCGCAACCCGTGCAGCCAGTGATTGAGCCGCCACCGCCCGTGGAAGACGAACTGGCCGTGAAGCCACCTCCACCGAAGCCGGTTCCCAAGCCCAGACCGGTCGCCAAACCGCTACCGAAACCGGCGCCAAAGGCTGTTGAGCAACCACCCGCGCCTGTGACACCGGCAATGCCCGTCGCGACCCCGGCACCACCTGCACCGCCGACGCCCGCACCCGTAACACCGGCCTCCGCCAATGCCGGCTACTTGAAAAACCCGGCGCCGGAATACCCGTCGCTGGCCCAGCGTCGCGGTTGGGAAGGCACGGTGTTGTTGCGCGTGCAGGTGCTGGCCAGCGGCAAGCCCGGCGAGATCCAGATCCAGAAAAGCAGTGGCCGCGATGCACTCGACGAAGCTGCGCTGAACGCGGTGAAACGCTGGAGTTTCGTGCCGGCCAAGCAAGGTGATGTCGCCCGGGACGGCTGGGTCAGCGTGCCCATCGATTTCAAGATTCATTAAACAGAAACCAATTTCGCGCGAAACGTTTACACGAGGAATACACCATGACGTTACTGGCCTCTCCACTTGAATCCATCGAAAGCGCGGTGATCTGGCTGCTGGTGGTTTTTTCCGTTGCGACCTGGGGTTTGGCGCTGCTCAAGGGTGTGCAGTTCGGCCGCCTCAAGGCGCAGGACCGGAAGTTTCATCAGCAGTTCTGGGCCGCCTCGAGTCTCGATTCGGCGGCCGAACTAAGCGAAACCCGTCCCGGTGCCGCGGCCCGGGTGGCGCAGGCCGGTTATGCCGCGATCCAGGTCGGCGAGGCGCCGCAGGCGGCGGATTTGAGCCAGGCGATCAATCATCAGGATCGCCTGGAGCGTGCCTTGCGACAGCAGATCGTGCGCGAGCGCCGGTCGCTGGAAACCGGGTTGGCGGTGCTCGCGAGCATCGGCAGCACCTCGCCGTTCATTGGATTGTTCGGCACGGTGTGGGGAATCATGGAAGCGTTGAAAGGTATCAGCGCGGCGGGCTCGGCAAGCCTGGAAACGGTGGCCGGGCCGATTGGTGCGGCACTGGTCGCCACGGGCGTGGGGATCGCCGTCGCGGTGCCGGCGGTGCTGGTTTACAACTACTTTTTGCGTCGTTTGAAACTGACGGCGGCGGACCTGGATGACTTCGCCCACGACTTCTACAGCCTGGCGCAGAAGAGTTCGTTCCGCGTACTGATCCACCCGACGGCGCACAAATTGGCGGCCCAGGGCAGCGCACAAAAAGTGAAGGAGGCGTCCTGACATGGCCTTCTCCACGCAAGACACCGATGAGGTGCTCAGCGAGATCAATGTGACGCCGCTGGTGGATGTGATGCTGGTGTTGCTGGTGGTGTTCATCGTCACCGCGCCGCTGCTGACCAACGCCATTCCGATCAACCTGCCCAAGACCGAGGCGGTGGCGCCGGTGGAGCAGAAAGACCCGTTGGTGGTGAGCATCGATGGTGCCGGCAAACTGTTTATCAACAAGGACGAGATACAACCGGATCTGCTGGAGTTCAACCTCAAGTCGGCGAAGGCCAAGGACCCCGAGGTACGCGTGCAGTTGCAGGCGGACGATGGCGTGAATTACGGCGAGGTGGCCCGGGCCATGGCGTCGATTGAACGGGCAGGGATCACCAAGCTGTCGGTGATTACTGCGCGATAACCGAATTTTGATTTTCCGGGGCCGTCTCCTTGGCAGGGTGCGGCCCCTTTTTTATTCCGAGTAAACCCAAAACCTGTAGGAGCTGGCTTGCCAGCGATGAGGCCCTGGCATTCAGCATCTACGTTGACTGTTAAACCGCTATCGCTGGCAAGCCAGCTCCTACAGGTTATGTGTTTTATATTCTATATAGGTCTTAATAAATAGCTTCTTATTCCTTAACGAATATATCTCTCCTCCCTATACTCGACCGGGAACAGACACGCAGCAGGAGAGCTCCCCCATGCGCAACGAATCAATTCGCTACCTGATTGTGCCGGGCTGGCAAGGATCGCCAGAAGATCATTGGCAAAGCCACTGGCAGAACAGCCTGCCGAACAGTGCGCGGGTGGAGCAGGCCGACTGGCTGACGCCGCGTCGCGAAGACTGGGTCGCGGCGCTGGCCGAGGCGATTGCCGCCGACAGCACGCCGGTGATTCTCATTGCCCATAGCCTGGGCTGCATCACTGTCGCCCATTGGGCGGCGACCGCACCCGTGCAGTTCTTGCGTCAGGTGCGCGGTGCCTTGCTGGTCGCACCGGCGGATGTCGAGCGCCCGGCCTGCGTGCCGGCCTTGCGCAACTTCGCGCCGATTCCGACGGATCTGCTGCCCTTTCCGAGCCAGGTCGTCAGCTCCGACAACGACAGCGCTGTCAGTGCGCCGCGCGCCCTGGAACTGGCGCGCCAATGGGGTGCCGAGGCGGGGATTCTGGCGGGGGCGGGGCATATCAACGTGAAGTCCGGTCACCAGCGCTGGGAGCAGGGTTTTGCCTATCTCTATCGCCTGCAGAACCGTATGGAACACCACGCCCTGCGCCGCGCCTGAACCCTTTGAATTTTCTTTTTCTGTAAATACGCCCCCGTCTCCCGGCGGTTTTGGGCGGGAGTCTGCCATGAGCTTTGAAACCTTCGGTCAGCCGTTGCTGACCTTTCCCGATGCCGAAAAAAGTCCCCTGAGCATCCGCGCCAAGGCGTTGGTGTTTGTCGATCCGCGTTCGCGGAAGTTGCGCGAGGACCTGGAGCAACTGGCCACGCGTTCAGTCTCGGTGCTGATCCGTGGCGAAACCGGGACCGGCAAGGAATTGCTGGCGCGGCATATCCATCGCGCCAGTGATCGCGGCGGGTTGTTCGTATCGGTCAACTGCGGCGCCATCAGCCTGACCTACGCCGACGCCGAGTTGTTCGGCTATGCGGCGGGCAGCTACAGCGGTTCGGCGAGCAGTCGTGCAGGCTGGTTCGGCTCAGCCAATGGCGGCACGCTGTACCTGGACGAAATCGGCGACCTGCCGCTACCGATACAGATCAAGCTGCTTGCCGCCCTGGAGAACCACGAAGTCACCCGCGTCGGTGCTCAGCAGCCGAGCCCGGTGGATGTGCGGCTGGTAGCGGCCACCAGCATCGATCTGGCCCAGGCCGTCGCCGCCGGAAAATTCCATGAGCGGCTCTATCACTACCTCAGCGAAGGCCCGCTCGAACTGCCGGCGCTGCGCGAGCGCCCGGGTGACATCCTGTCGCTGGCCGAATATTTCCTCGGCATCTACAGCCAGCGCCTCGACCTGCCGGTGCCATTGATCAGCGAGGAGGCGCAACTTGTGCTGGAACGCCACAGTTGGCCGGGCAATACCCGGGAGCTGGAAAACGTCATTCACTTTGCGCTGTTGGTGAGTACCGGTGACGAGATTTTACCGGAGCATCTGAATTTGCCTGATGAAGGTCTGGGACGGATCGAACAGCAGCTCAAGCAGATTCTTGGCAACGGTTCCGATGCCGAAAAAGACGCCTTGAAACAACTGCTCGCAAACGCCGGATTTCTGTAGGAGCGAGCTTGCTCGCGAGAAACCCAAAGACGCCGTTGGGCATCAGGTTTTACGCGTTTTCGTTCACGACCATCGCGAGCAAGCTTGCTCCTACAGCTGTATGAACAAAATGGAATATGAAGCTGAATAAACGTTATTGTTCGGGAATAAAAAATCCCGGTATTGTCCGCTTCACACCAGCGATAGCACTTCACTGGCACTCTCATCTTCAAGCCGTCGCCACAAGCGACTGTGATTTTCGATAAGGACACTGCATGAAAAAGGTTCTGTTGTTCACCGCACTGGCGGCTGCCCTGACCGCGGGCCTGGCCCAGGCTGGCGAGAAACTGGTGGTTGCGGCAACCCCGATTCCACACGCCGAGATTCTTGAGCTGATCAAGCCAACCCTCGCCAAAGAAGGCGTGGACCTGGAAATCAAAGTCTTCACCGACTACGTTCAGCCGAACGTGCAGGTCGACCAGAAGCGTCTGGATGCCAACTACTTCCAGACCCTGCCGTACCTGAAAAGCTTCAACGAAGGCAAAGGCACTCACCTGGAAACCGTGATCGGCGTGCACGTCGAACCGTTCGGTGGCTACTCGAAGAAAGTCAAAACCCTGGCTGAGTTGAAAGATGGCGCGACCATTGCCATCCCGAACGAAGGCAGCAACAGCGGCCGTGCCCTGATCCTGCTGCAGAAGGCCGGCCTGATCGAGTTGAAAGACCCGAAAAACGCTCTGGCCACACCGAAGGACATCGCCAAGAACCCGCACAACTTCAAGTTCAAGGAACTGGAATCGGCGATGTTGCCGCGTGTGCTGGATCAGGTTGATCTGGACATGATCAACACCAACTACGCGCTGGAAGCGGGTCTGAACCCGGCTAAAGATGCTTTGGTGATCGAAGGTGCCGATTCGCCTTACGTGAACTTCCTGGTGGCCCGTCCGGACAACAAGGACAGCGTTGCCATCCAGAAACTGGCCAAAGCCCTGACCAGCCCTGAAGTGAAAGCGTTCATCGAGAAGAAGTACAGCGGCGCGGTATTGCCAGCGTTCTGATTCGCGGAGTAAACCCCTTCAAGGTTTCAAACGCCGACGGCTGATTTAGCGTCGGCGTTTTTTTGAGCGTTCGATTTACCTGTGGCGAGAGAGCTTTTGTGGCGAGGGCGCTTGTCGGATCGCCGCACCGTCCCGTTGGACTGCGCAGCAGTCCCATTTTTAGGGCCGCTTCGCACCCCAGCGGGAGCAAGCTCCCTCGCCACAAGATCAAAAGCACTCAGGCCGGCTTGGCCTTTAACGCCCTGCGCAACGCCATCAATAATTTCAGAATGTCCTGCGGTTCCAGCCGTTGTGGCGTTTGTACGTCTGCCATGTTCTCGTCCTTGTGAGATGTTGGCCGGGAGTCTGGCCAAAAGTGCTTCGTCCTTGGAGATGCGTTGCAAAATAAAGATCCTTCCTACAACGCAAAGGAAAGTAGCTGTCTTCCCTGGTCTCGGCAAACCCGTGCAACAGCTTTTACGCCTGCACCTAGCAGTTCTGCTAGGTGCCGGCGCGATTGAGCGGGAGCAAGCTGTGTCCATTACAAGGAGATTGTCCTGATGAACACAGTACAAACGCCCATGATTCGGTATCGCTACGACGCACTGGATCTGCTGATTCAACTTGAACCGCTCGGGCAGGAACAACTGACCCGGATTTACCGGGGCTCACATCTGGTCACGCAACTGAAAGGCCGGGACAGTCAGAGTGTGTTCCAGCACGACACGCAATTGCTGGCGATGCAATCGCGTGAGGGTGATGACATCAACAGCCAGTTGCTGGCCACTGACCAGCAGCGTTCTGTCTTGCAGGCCGGATCTGTGTCGCAGGCCTATGCGCCTTATGGTCATCGTCGGGTCGAGGGTGGTCTCGGCAGTCTGCTGGGCTTCACCGGCGAAGTGATCGATCCCGTCACCGGCCATTATTTGCTGGGTAACGGGCATCGGGCGTTCAACCCGGTGTTGATGCGCTTCAACAGCCCGGACAGCTTGAGTCCGTTTGGGCGGGGTGGGTTGAATGCGTATGCGTATTGTCTGGGGGATCCGGTGAATTTCAGTGATCCGACGGGGCGGTTTGCCGAATTTGCAAGGCTGTTCACAAGCCTCTTGAGCACGACGAACACTCGAGTGGGTATGTCGCGTGTCATCCCCTCCTACAATTTAGCCAAAGACGCATTGCAATGGGGGGCCGCAGGGCAATTAACGTTCAGGCAGACCTTCGCGGCAGCCAGTACGGTCGTGGCCAGTGGAGCGATTTTCGTGACAGCCTTGACAGGGATTGCCAGTGCCGTTGCGGGAATAACCGGGGACACTGAGGCGGCCAAAACCCTGGGGTTTATCGCTTTAGGGTTGACTGCGTTGGCATCGGTATCGAGGTTGGGTACTTACTTGGCTGCGCGTGATCCCACGGTTGAGGCTGGCTTGAGTAGTTTTGTGCAAAACAAGAGGCGGGTGATTCCGGCGACACCACCCATTTCACCCCGAGCTTCCTTGCCGCCTTCGTTGTCTTTCGAGGCCTCTGCTCCGCCGCAGACACCTGGCACATTCAGTTCAAACCAGCAAAAGCTGAGCGGCAAGCGATCTTACGACGAAATGCTTGGTTTGGAGTTGAACCGGCCAGTTCTGGAGGCCCGACGTCAGCGGTTGCAGCTCAATCAGAACAAAAGAATTCGAAGGACATGACAGCCTCACGGGAAAACCTCAATCCGGCCAATACCATGCCGGTTCATCCAGCATCCGCTGCCCGACGATCCCGGTCTGGCCGAGATTTTTTTCCAGCACGATGCAGTTGCATTGGGGGGCCTCCTGCAACGCCGAAATCAAGCGCCGGGCGTGGGACACCACCCACACCTGACACTGCTCTGAAGCGCGAATAATCAAGCGCGCCAGCGCCGGCAGTAGATCCGGGTGCAGGCTGGTTTCCGGTTCGTTCAACACCATCAGTGTCGGCGGTCGTGGCGTCAGCAGCGCCGCCACCAGCAGCAAATAGCGCAACGTTCCGTCCGACAACTCGGCGGCCGACAACGGCCGCAACAAGCCTTCCTGAAAGAACTCAATGGTGAAGCGTCCACCCGGCAGTGGTTCGATGTGCAGTCGAGCGCCGGGAAACGCATCGCTGATCGCGGCCCGCAGCGCCTCGGGATCGCCGATTTCGATGATCGTCTGCAAGGCCGCCGCCAGATCGCGTCCGTCGTGATGCAGTACCGGCGTGCGGGTGCCCAGTTGTGGTTGACGCGCCGGGGCGTCGGCGTCGCTGCGAAAGTGATCGTAAAAGCGCCAGCGGCGGATGAACTCGCGCATCTCCAGCACTTCAGGCGACCCGCGCAGGCTGCCGACCTGATCGAACAGGCTGTCGAAAGTCGGCGTGTGCTGGGCCAGTACATCCCAGCTGCGATTGGCGCGGGCACGGATCATTGGACCGTCACGATCGACCAGCAGACTCGCCGGACGATAGAACGCTCCGGCCCAGAGGCATTCGCGCTTGATCTGCGGGTCGAGGCTGAAACGTGACGGTATGGGCGAACTGTGCCCGGGCAGCATGAAATGGCCATTGGAATCGGGCAGGCCCAGGCTGATCGAGTAACCGAAATCTTCACCGGCAAAACCCAGCCGCAGGCGTTTGACGCCCTGGCGTACCGTGGCTTCGATGGGCACTTCGCCGTTGCGCATGCGCCGGGTGATGGATTCCGGGCCGGCCCAGAAGGTCGAATCCAGTCCGCCCTCACGGGCCAGGGCATTGACCACGCCGCCCTGAGCGGTTTCCGCCAGCAGCCGCAGCGCACGGTAAAGGTTGGATTTGCCGCTGCCATTGGGGCCGGTGATCAGATTCAACTGGCCCAGCGGGATCACCAGTTTGTTGATCGAGCGGTAATTGGCCACCGCGAGAGTCTTGAGCATGTGGGTTCCAGAAACGGTATCGACGGGGCTCATTGTCAGGCACGCGCAGCCGTCTATGGCAAGTGTTTCAGGCGTAAAACGTTGCGAGCTGTTTCTTCATAAGGGGGGCGTGCACGGTTGGGATACTGTTCTAAGCTCTCTGTCGAGTTGTCCATAAAAAAGGCCAAGGAGTTTGCATGGCGGGTCCCGGATTGAAAGTCGTAATGGCCTTGAGTGTCGTCACCCTGTTGACTGCTTGCGACGAGAAAAAACCCATTCAGGAATACCTGCCACGGGTGTTCGTGCAAGTCGTCAAGCCAGCGGATTACGCGGCCTCGGTTACCCTCACCGGTGATATCCAGGCACGGGTACAGACGGAGCTGTCTTTTCGCGTGGGTGGCAAGATCATCCAGCGCTCGGTGGACGTCGGTGATCGCGTGACAGCCAAGCAAGTGCTGGCCCGGCTCGACCCCAAGGATTTGCAGACCAATGTCGACTCGGCCCAGGCCCAAGTGTTGGCTGAACAGGCACGAGTGACGCAGAGCGCGGCGGCGTTCGTGCGCCAGCAAAAACTCCTGCCCAAGGGCTACACCAGCCAGAGCGAATTCGACTCGGCCCAGGCGGCCTTGCGCAGCAGCCAGAGCGCCTTGAGCGCCGCCCAGGCGCAGTTGGCCAATGCCAGGGATCAGTTGAGCTATACGGCGCTGATCGCCGATGCGCCGGGGATCATTACCGCGCGTCAGGCGGAAGTCGGCCAGGTGGTTCAGGCGACGATGCCGATCTTCAGCCTGGCCCGGGACGGCGACCGGGATGCGGTGTTCAATGTCTATGAATCGCTGCTGGCCGAGAAGCCGAGGGACGAAACCATTGTCCTGAGCCTGCTCGACAACCCGGCAATCAAAACCACCGGCACCGTGCGCGAAATCACCCCGGCGGTGTCGGCACAATCCGGTACCGTGCAGGTCAAGGTCGGCCTCAACAGTCTGCCCGACGGCATGCAACTGGGTTCGGTGGTGAGTGCCACGGCCAGGGGGTCGGGCAAGCCGGTCATCGAATTGCCGTGGTCGGCGCTGACCAAAAATATCAGTGAACCTGCGGTCTGGATTGTCGATGACCAGGGCAAGGCCCAGTTGCATTCGGTCACGGTCGGTCGCTACCTGACCGGCAAGGTCATCATCAGTGGCGGGTTGAAAGACGGCGACAAAGTCATCATCGCGGGCGGACAACTCTTGCACCCGGGCATGGAAGTCGAGATTGCCGAAAACACTTACAAGGATCTGACGTGGGGAGCAAAGCCATGAAGCCTTTATGGGCGTTGTCCATCGGGCTGGTGCTGAGCGCCTGTTCCAAAAGCGAACCGCCACCGGCGCCGGTACGGCCAGTGTTGTCGATCAAGATTCAGGCCTTGAGCGAAGAGGACCTGGGCCGCTTCGCCGGCAGCATCCAGGCACGCTATGAAAGCAATACCGGCTTTCGCGTGGGCGGGCGCATCGCCAGTCGTAACGTCGATGTCGGAACCGAGGTGGAGAAGGGCACGCTGCTCGCCACCCTCGATCCTTCCGATCAGCAGAACCAGTTGCGTTCGGCCCAGGGCGACCTGTCGAAAGTCCAGGCGGAACTGATCAATGCCAAGGCCAGTGCCCAGCGCCAGCAAGCCTTGTTTGATCGCGGGGTCGGTGCGCAAGCGCAACTGGACGAGGCCAATACATACCTGAAAACCACCCAGGCCTCCCTCGATCAGGCGCGGGCGGCCGTCAACCAGAGCAAGGATCAACTGGGCTACACCGAGTTGCACGCCGACCATAAAGCCGTAGTCACCGCGTGGAGCGCCGAGGCCGGGCAAGTAGTGACGGCCGGTCAGCAAGTGGTGACCCTGGCACAACCGGACATCAAGGAAGCGGTGATCGACCTGCCGGATACCCTGGTCGATCAACTGCCCAGCGATGTGGTGTTTCTGGTTGCCGCGCAACTTGATCCGAGTATCAACACCACCGCCGTGATCCGCGAAATCGAACCTCAGGCCCAAAGCGCCACACGCACCCGGCGCGCCCGCCTGTCGCTGGCCGAAACGCCACCGGGCTTTCGCTTGGGTACAGCCATCAGCGTCAGCCTGAGCTCGGCGATCAAGCCGCGCATCGTGCTGCCTGTCACCGCCCTGCAAGAGGTCGACGGCAAGCCACGGATCTGGGTGATCGATGCACAGAGTAAAACCGTCTCCCCCCGTGACATCGAGGTGATCAGCCGCACCGACAGTACCGTGGTGCTGGCCGGCGGCGTGAAGAACGGCGAGCGGGTGGTCAGTGCCGGTGTCAACAGCCTCAAACCGGGGCAGCAAGTGAAAATCGACGAGGACAGTCAATGAAAGGGCCTTTCAACCTCTCGGAATGGGCCCTCAAGCATCAGTCGTTCATCTGGTATCTGATGTTCGTCGCGTTGCTGATGGGTGTGTTCTCGTATTTCAACCTGGGGCGCGAAGAAGACCCTTCGTTCACCATCAAAACCATGGTGATCCAGACCAAATGGCCGGGGGCGACCCAGGAGGAAACCCTCAAGCAGATCACCGACCGGATCGAGAAGAAGCTCGAAGAACTCGACTCCCTCGACTATGTGAAAAGCTACACGCGCCCCGGCGAATCGACGGTGTACGTTTACCTGCGCGACACCACCAGTGCCAAGGACATCCCGGAAATCTGGTACCAGGTGCGCAAGAAGATCAGCGACATTCGCTACCAGTTCCCGCAAGGCATACAGGGGCCGTCGTTCAACGACGAGTTCGGTGACGTCTTCGGTTCGATCTACGCCTTCACCGCCGACGGCCTGACCCAGCGTCAGTTGCGCGACTATGTGGAACAGGCCCGCATGGAAATTCGTGGCGTGCCGGGGCTGGGCAAGATCGAAATGGTCGGCCAGCAGGACGAAGTGCTGTACCTGAATTTCTCCACGCGCAAACTCGCAGCGCTGGGCATCGATGAGCGTCAGGTGGTGCAGAGTCTGCAAAGCCAGAACGCCGTGACCCCGGCGGGTGTCATCGAGGCCGGGCCGGAGCGGATTTCGGTGCGCACGTCAGGGAAGTTCGCTTCGGAGAAAGACCTGGCCGAGGTCAACCTCAAGCTCAACGACCGTTACTATCGTCTGGCCGACATTGCTGAAATCAGCCGTGGCTACGTCGATCCGGCCTCGCCGGAATTCCGCTACAACGGTAAACCGGCCATCGGCCTGGCGATTGCCATGCAGAAGGGTGGCAACGTCCAGGCGTTTGGCAAGGCCTTGCACGCCCGCATAGACCAGTTGACCGCCGACCTGCCGGTGGGTGTCGGCATTTACAACGTCTCCGATCAGGCCGTGGTGGTGGAGGAAGCCGTCGGCGGCTTTACCAGTGCCTTGTTCGAAGCGGTGGTGATCGTGCTGCTGGTCAGCTTCGTCAGTCTCGGCGTGCGTGCCGGGCTGGTGGTGGCGTGCTCGATCCCGTTGGTGCTGGCAATGGTGTTCGTGTTCATGGAGTACAGCGGCATCACCATGCAGCGGATTTCCCTCGGTGCACTGATCATCGCCCTCGGCCTGCTGGTGGACGATGCGATGATCACCGTGGAAATGATGGTCACGCGCCTGGAATTGGGCGAGACCAAGGAGCAGGCGGCAACCTTCGCCTACACCTCCACGGCGTTCCCGATGCTCACCGGTACGCTGGTGACGGTGGCAGGGTTCGTGCCAATCGGCTTGAACGCCAGCTCGGCCGGTGAATACACCTACACCCTGTTTGCGGTGATTGCCTGTGCGATGCTGGTGTCTTGGGTGGTGGCGGTTCTGTTTGCGCCGGTGATCGGCGTGCACATTCTCAGCACCAAGGTGAAACCCCATGAAGGCGAACCCGGGCGCATCGGCAAGGCGTTCAACGGTGGGCTGCTGTGGTGCATGCGCAATCGCTGGTGGGCCATTGGCATCACCGTACTGTGCTTTGTGCTGGCGGTGTTCAGCATGCGCTACGTGCAGAACCAGTTCTTCCCGTCTTCGGATCGACCGGAAATCCTGGTGGACCTGAACCTGCCGCAAAACGCCTCGCTCGACGAAACCCGCCGGGCCGTCGACCGCCTCGAGGCCACGCTCAAGGACGATCCGGACATCGTGCGCTGGAGCACTTACATCGGTCAGGGCGCCATCCGTTTTTATCTGCCACTGGACCAGCAACTGCAAAACCCGTTCTACGCGCAACTGGTGATCGTCAGCAAAGGCCATACCCGTGAGGCCATGATGCAGAAGATCAGCGAGCGCTTGCGCAACGACTTCGTCGGCATCGGCGGTTATGTCCAGGCACTGGAAATGGGCCCGCCGGTAGGGCGTCCGATCCAGTACCGGGTCAGCGGCAAAGACATCGATCAGGTGCGCCGACATGCCATCGACCTGGCCTCTGAGCTGGACAAGAACCCGCACATTGGCGAGATCATCTACGACTGGAACGAACCGGGCAAAGTGCTGCGGATCGACATCGCCCAGGACAAGGCGCGGCAGTTGGGGTTGTCTTCCGAGGATGTGGCCAATCTGATGAACGGCATCGTCAGCGGCCAGTCGGTGACCCAGGTTGACGACGACATTTACCTGATCAACGTGGTCGGTCGTGCGGTGGACTCCGAGCGCGGTACGCCGGAAACCCTGCAGAACCTGCAAATCGTCACACCTGGTGGCACGTCGATTCCGCTGCTGGCGTTCGCCACGGTGCGCTACGAACTGGAGCAGCCGCTGGTGTGGCGTCGCGATCGCCTGCCGACCATCACCATCAAGGCGACGATCCGCGACGAGATCCAGCCGACGGACCTGGTGAAAATCCTCAAGCCGTCCATCGATGCTTTCGCAGCCAAATTGCCGGCGGGCTACAAGGTTGCCACCGGTGGTACGGTGGAGGAAAGCGGCAAGGCTCAGGGACCGATTGCCAAGGTTGTGCCGTTGATGCTGTTCCTGATGGCGACCTTCCTGATGATCCAGTTGCACAGCGTGCAGAAGCTGTTCCTGGTGGCCAGCGTCGCGCCGCTGGGGCTGATCGGCGTGGTTATCGCGCTGGTGCCGACGGGCACGCCAATGGGCTTCGTGGCGATTCTCGGGATTCTCGCGTTGATCGGTATCATCATCCGTAACTCGGTGATCCTGGTGACCCAGATCGAGGAGTACGAGCAGAAGGGTTATGCGCCGTGGGATGCGGTGGTGCAGGCCACCGAGCATCGACGTCGACCGATCCTGCTGACCGCCGCGGCGGCGAGCATGGGGATGATCCCGATTGCCCGGGAAGTGTTCTGGGGCCCGATGGCCTACGCGATGATCGGCGGGATCGTCATCGCCACCTTGCTGACGCTGCTGTTTCTGCCGGCGCTGTATGTGGCCTGGTACAAAATCCGCGAGCCGAAGAAAGAGGTGGCGTAAAGGCGAGCGCTGCGCGCTCTATTCGCGGGCAAGCCCGCTCCCACAGTTGACCGAGTTGTTCAGCAATACTCGGTTCCCTGTGGGAGCGGGCTTGCCCGCGAAAGCGTCAGAACAGACACCTCAGGCTAAAGCGCTTACACCTTGCGCCAGACACTCGCCAACCAAGGCTGCTGTTCCCGTGGCAGCCCGGTCGGCCGGTAGTAATGCTCCAACTCCACAAAACCCGCCTCAATCAGCAACTGCTGCCAAGCCGCCAGGTCGTGATACGACCCATAACGCGGCCCGTTCCAGCCTTCCTGATTCTCGCCACGGGGATTGGAACTGAACAACACCCCACCCGGTTTCAGCGTTCCCCACAACTGCTTCAGCACCCGTGGTAATTCCTGACGCGGAACATGAAACAACACCGCATTGGCAAAGATTCCGTCGAAGCGCTCGGCCGGCAGATCAAGCTTCAGGAAGTCCTGCTGCCAGACCTCGCAACCGCTGTCGTCTCGGGCCATCTGCGCGAATTTTTCCGAACCGTCGAGGCCGACAGCCTTGTGGCCCATACGGGTGAACGTCTGCAAATCACGACCCGGCCCGCAGCCGAAATCGAGAATGTCAAAAGGCGCTTCACCCTGAATGTGCCGCAGCAGGGCATCGATGTTCTGGCTGACATCGTGATCTCGCGTCCCTTCACGGAAACTTTCGGCCACCGAGTTGTAGTGGCCCAGCGTAGTGGCGGTGATCTGTTCGAGGTCGTCGGGTGTCTGTTTCATGGTTGGCTGCGCAGGCAAGTGGGATGTACCGAATATACGCCATCAGGTATGGGGCTGCTGCGCAGCCATTCGCGAGCAAGCCCGCTCCCACACTTAACCGCGTCGAACAAATGGATTGTGTACGCCAGAGACCAAGTGTGGGAGCGGGCTTGCTCGCGAAAGCTGTATCACTGACAACGGATTACTAAAGTCTGACTCAATTTTTTTTCATCCCCAAACATTCAATGGCGTGATCCACCATCGCACGGTTGGCCCCCTTGAGTTGATCGCCGCACTGATACGCCGTAACCGAAGCGCATTTCATCGGGCGGTGCGGGTTGCTGGCGCGATAGAGCGCTGATCGATCCCTGAGCGGGTCTTCAGTACTGGTTTCGTTGGCAGGATTTTCGGAAGGTGGATCGGGTACGGATTTTTCCATTGGTAAAACTTCCCTGTCAGGGTCGGTGATCACCTGTGGCGAGGGAGCTTGCTCCCGCTCGATTGCGCAGCAATCGTAAAACCTGACACCCGAATTTCACTGATACACCGTACTGAATGGTTTGGGGCTGCTTCGCAGCCCAGCGGGAGCAAGCTCCCTCGCCACAAAAGCACGGTGGCCTTCAGCGGGTTAGCGCTTGTTCAGCCCCTGCGCCAATCGATCCCCACCCAACTGAATCACCGCCACCAACACCACCAGCAACACAATCACTGTCAGCATGATCTGACTGTCAAACCGCTGATATCCGTACCGATACGCAATGTCCCCTAACCCACCCGCGCCAATCGCCCCGGCCATGGCCGAGGAGTTGATCATCGTCACCAGCGTAATCGTGAACCCGCCGACAATCCCCGGCAGTGCTTCCGGCAACAACACATGCCAGACGATGTGCCAGCGCCGGCAGCCCATGGCTTGTGCCGCTTCGATCAAACCTTGGTCGACTTCGCGCAAGCTGACCTCGGCGATGCGCGCAAAAAACGGCGTGGCAGCGATGGTCAGTGGCACCACGGCCGCCCACACGCCGTAGGTGGTACCGACGATCAATCGGGTGAACGGAATCAGCGCCACCATCAAGATCAGAAACGGAATCGAGCGGAACAAGTTCACGAACGCGCCCAAAGCACGGTTGAGCGCCGGGGCTTCGTAGATGCCGCCCTTGGAACTGGTGACCAGGATCACCGCGAGCGGAATGCCCGCCAACAGTGCGATCAACGATGACACGCCGACCATCAGGAACGTGTCGATAAAACCCTGCAACAAGCGATCAAACCACATAACCCAGTACCTCCACTTGTTGCGCCCAATGGGAGGCGCGTTGACGCAATTCCTCGGCACCGAGAGTTGAGCCGGTCACTGCCAGCAGCAGTTGCCCGAGGGCATGACCCTGAATCCGTTCCACGCCACCCTGCAACAGCCGCACGCGGCCACCGAGGGCGCTGAACAGTGCGGCCAGGTCGGGTTCGTCGCGTTGGCTGCCGGTGAACTGCAAGCGCAGGACCACGGCGGCATTTGAAGCGTTTGATTGCACCAACAGACGGCTTTGCAGCTCTTGTGGCAACGCGTGTTGCAGCGGCGCAAGCAATGTCTTGCTGACCTCATGTTGTGGATTGCCGAAGACTTCCCACACCGGCCCTTGCTCGACGATCCGCCCGTGCTCCAGCACCACCACGCGATCACAGATTTCACGGATCACCGCCATCTCGTGGGTGATCAGCACAATGGTCAGGCCCAGGCGCCGGTTGATCTCGCGCAGCAGGCCGAGAATCGATTGCGTAGTCTCCGGATCCAGTGCCGAGGTGGCTTCGTCGCACAGCAGAATTTCCGGGTCATGCACCAGCGCCCGGGCAATGCCCACTCGCTGTTTCTGCCCACCGGACAACTGCGCCGGGTAAGCCTTGTGTTTGGCTTGCAGACCGACCAGTTCCAGTAGCTCACGGACTTTCTGCTCGCGTTGTTCCTTGGGCACGCCGGCGACTTTCAGCGGCAGCTCGACGTTCTGCCAAACGGTCTTGGCCGACATCAAATTGAAGTGCTGGAAGATCATGCCGATGCGCCGACGCAGCGCCACCAAGCGGTCTTCGTCGAACTCGCCGATGTCGACCTGATCGATCAGTACCCGACCGCTGCTTGGTTGTTCCAGGCGATTGATGGTGCGGATCAGCGACGACTTGCCGGCGCCGCTGCGGCCGATGATGCCGAACACTTCGCCGCGCTGGATCGCCAGGTCGATGCCGTGCAGCGCGGCCACCGGTCCTTGCTGGCCGTTGTAGGTTTTGCCCAGGCCAATGAAGCGAACGTGGGCATGGTTCAGTTCGGGATGCAGCTCAGTATGTTCAGCATGCTCTGATAAAAAGCGGGGCTCTGGAATCTCCAGTCGCCGTTGGATGGCGGCGGTCATGTTCAGCTTTCCCAACCGGCTTGATAGAGCTTGCCGTGGGCCTTATCCAGTGCGGCGCGCACAGCGGGTGAGTGCTGGTAGATGTCGACGAACTTGATCAGGCGCGGGTCGGTTTTGCTCTTCGGCTGGATCACGAACTGGATCACGTATTCCTTGTGATCGAGGCCGTCGAACAGCAGCGCGGAGCCGGCGTCGAAGGTTTTCGACAAGCGAATGTAGGCCGGGTAGCCCTGCACCAGATCGGCATCGTCATAGGCGCGCACCAGTTGCACGGCTTCGACCTGGAGGATCTTGATGTTCTTCGGGTTGGCGATGATGTCTTCTTCGGTGGCCTTGTAGCCGACGCCGGGCTTGAGGGTGATCAAGCCGGCCTTGGCCAGCAGTTGCAAACCGCGACCACTGTTGATCGGGTCATTGGCGATGGCCACGCTGGCACCTTGTGGTAACTCGTCGAAGCTTTTGTATTTCTTCGAGTAGAGGCCGACGTTGTTGATGATGCCCGGTGCGAACGGCACCAGGTCGAAACCCGAGGCAGCCTTGGCGTTTTCCAGGAACGGGATGTGCTGGAAGTAGTTCACGTCGATGTCGCCGGCGGCGAGGCTGACGTTCGGCGCGATCCAGTCGCTGAACTCCACCAGCTCGACTTTCAGGCCTTGTTTGCCGGCTTCTTCGACCGCCGCTTCCAGCGGAATGGCGAAGGCGGCGGTGGTACCGATTTTCAGCGGCGCGTCGGCGGCGAACGCCACCGAGCTGAACAGACCGAGGGCCAGGGCCAGTGCTTTGACTGGGTGGGTACGGAGTCTCTTGGTCATGATGAATATTTCCAGTCAGTGCATAAATTTAGGGTGTCGGGTCGGGCCTCTTCGCTGGCAAGCCAGCTCCTACATGTGCAACACGATCACCTGTAGGAGCTGGCTTGCCAGCGAAGCTTTTAGCGGCGGTAAGCCGAACCGGTATGTTGCTCAGGCAAAAACGCCCCTTCGCGAAACAGCTTTTGACGCAAGGTGCCGTTGTCATAAGCGGTCTTGTACGACCCCCGCCGTTGCAACTCCGGAATCACCAGCTCGATGAAATCCTCATAGCTTTCCGGCGTGACGATGCGGGTCAGGTTGAAGCCATCCAGCCCGGTTTCGGCGATCCACGATTCCAGCTCATCGGCCACCTGTTCCGGCGAGCCGACCACGGTGATGTAGCGACCACCGAGGGCGTGTTGTTCGAGCAATTTACGGCGGGTCCAGTCGTTGTTTTGCAGGTGTTTAGTGGCGGATTGAATGGCGTTGCTCTTCACGTACTGGATCGACTCGTCGATTTCGTACTGGGAAAAGTCGATCCCGGTGGACGCCGAAAAATGCGCCACGCCGGCCTCGGCACTGGCGTAGCTCAGGTATTCGGCGTGCTTGGCCCAGGCCAACTCTTCGGTGGCGCCGACGATCACGTTCAGCCCCATGAACACCTTGATGTCCTCGGGATTGCGCCCGGCCTCGACGGCGCTGGCACGGACCTTGTCCACCTGAGCCTTGGTCGATGCCTTGGTCTGGCCGCTGATGAACACGCACTCGGCATGCCGCCCGGCGAACAGCAACCCGCGATCGGAACTGCCAGCCTGGAACAGCACCGGCGTGCGCTGCGGCGACGGTTCACAGAGGTGATAACCCTCGACCTGATAGAACTCGCCCTTGTGCTCGACCTTGTGCACTTTCTCAGGCTGCGCGTAGATCCGCCGCTGCGGATCGTTCAGCACCGCACCGTTTTCCCAACTGCCTTCCCAGAGTTTGTAGAGCACCTCCAGGTATTCGTCGGCCTGGTCGTAGCGACGGTCATGCTCGACCTGTTCACTCAGGCCCATGGCTTTGGCTGCGCTGTCGAGATAGCCGGTGACGATGTTCCAGCCGACCCGCCCACGGCTCAGGTGATCCAGCGTCGACAGGCGTCGGGCGAACAGATATGGCGCTTCGTAGGTGAGGTTGGCGGTCAGGCCGAAACCGAGATTTTTCGTCACCGCCGCCATGGCCGACACCAGCAACAGCGGGTCGTTGACCGGCAGCTGGATCGACTCTTTCAACGGCACGTCCACCGAGTTCTGGTAGACATCGTAGACCCCGACGATGTCGGCGATGAACAAGCCGTCAAACAACCCGCGCTCCAGCAGCTGCGCCAGTTCGGTCCAGTATTCGATCGTGTTGTAGCGGGTGGATGTGTCGCGCGGGTGCGTCCACAAACCGTGGTTGATGTGCCCGATGCAGTTCATGTTGAACGCATTGAGCAGGATCTTCTTTTTAGCCATTTAGATGGTCCCCCGCAGTGGCGGGTTTTCATCATTGAGGTAGTAATTGCCGACGGCGTGGTACTTCCAGCGCACCGGATCGTGCAGGGTGTGCACCCGGGCATTGCGCCAGTGGCGGTCGAGGCCGTGTTCGACCAAGGTCGCCTGACTGCCCGCCAGTTCGAACAGCGTGCTACCGGCGGCCAGGGAGATTTCGGTGCTCAGGGCGCGGGCTTCGGCCACGGCAATCGACGCGGCCGCGACGGTCTCGGCATGTGTGTCGGCCTGGGCCTTGTCGAGGTATTCACCGGCACGCTCCAGCAGTGCCTCGGCCGCGTGCAGGCGAATGCTCAGGTGGCCGAAGCTCTTGAGGGTCAGCGGATCGTCCGTGGCTTTTTCGTGAGTGGCGTCGATCCATGGCCGGGTTTTCGTGCGCACGAAGTGCAGTGCATCTTCATACGCGGCGCGGGCGATGCCGGTGTCGATAGCGGCATGAAGAATCTGCGCCAGCGGGCCGACCGGGGTCGGACGCTCGAAGGCGCTTTGAAACGGGATGACATCTTCGGCAGCGACGTAGACATCTTCGAACACCACCGAACCGCTGCCCGTGGTGCGCTGACCGAAGCCACTCCAGTCGTCGATCACCGTCAGGCCTTTACTGTTGCGCGGGACGAATGCCAGTTGCTGTACGCCGTTTTCATCCACCACCGAGGTGGGAATGCGCTGGGCGTAAATCGCACCCGTGGCATAGAACTTGCGACCGTTGATGCGATACCCGCTGCCATCGCGGGTCAGACTGGTTGTGCGATCGTGGGCGGTTTTGGTGCCGAGTTCGGCGAGGGCATTGCCGAAGCGCTGGCCGGCCAGCACTTCGGCATAAAGACGCTTTTTCTGTTCATGGCTGCCATTCACTCGCAGCACTTCGAGGGCATAAAAATGGTTCTGCGGAATTTGCCCCAACGATCCGTCGGCCCGGGCAATCAAGGCGATTACCTTGGCCAGGGTGACGTTGGAAACACCGGCGCCGCCATACTCTTTTGGCACGCTGATGCCCCATAGGCCCGAACGGGAAAACACCTCCAGTTCGGGGTGTGGCAAACGGCGTTCACGATCGCGTGTGGCGCTGTCGCGTTTGAAATCTTCGGCCAGATCGCTGGCGACGATCAGGGCTTGCTCATCGCTGGTGATGACCGCGACGTAGTGAGAAATGCTCATGTGCTTCTCCAGATGTCTGGTCGTTAAATCCAGGAATGACGATTAGGCAGCGTGCCGTTGAGGCGATAGGCGCCGACCGCGTGATATTTCCAGCGCACCGGGTCGTGCAGGGTGTGCACTCGGGCATTGCGCCAGTGGCGGTCGAGGTTGAATTCGGCAAGGGTCGCGCGGCTGCCGGCCAGTTCGAACAGCTTTTCGCTGGCCAGCAACGAAATCTCGGTGGTCAGCACTTTGGCTTCGGCCACGGCAATCGAGGCGCGAGCGGCGGACTCGGCGGTGAGTGGTGCGGCGCTGACTTCATCGAGCACTTGCCCGGCCTTGCGCAACAATGCTTCGGCGGCGTGCAATTCGATTTTCAACTTGCCGATATCGGCGATCACGTACAGGTCATCGCTGGCCCGCTCGACCTTGGCGTCGATCCATGGCCGGGCGCGGGTTTTCACGAATTCGATGGCGTCGTCGATGGCGCCTCTGGCGATACCGGCGTCGATGGCCGCTTGAATCAGTTGTGAGACGGCACCCTGGATGTTCGGCGTGTCGTTGATCCGCCAGTTATCCACCACCAGTTCGGGATCGACCTGCACGTTGTTGAGAAAAATCGTGCCGCTGGCGGTGGTGCGCTGACCAAAGCCGGACCAGTCATCGACGATGCGCAATCCCGGTGTGCCGCGCCGGATGAACGCCAGCACTTGCTTGCCATCGTCGTTCAATGCCTTGACCGCGACCCAATGGGCGAACAGTGCACCGGTGGAATAGAACTTCTGGCCGTTGAGGATGCCGTCAGCGGTGATGCGTGCCTTCAATTCCAGGGTGTTTCTGGTGCCACGCTCAGGCCCGGCATTGCCGATGCGCCAGCCATCGAGAACGCTTTTGAACAGTTGTTTTTTCTGCACTTCGGTGGCGCTGCCGAGCACCAGGTTAAGAATGCCGAACTGGTTTTGCGGGATCTGTCCGAGTGCCGGGTCGGCCGCGGAAATGATCGCGAAGACCTCGGCCAGGGTGACAAACGAAACCTGCGGACCACCGTACTCGCGGGGGATGGAAATGCTGCCCAGGCCGCTGCGGGTGAACTGTTCGATTTCGGCCCACGGCAGCTTGCGCTGCTGGTCGCGTCTGGCCGCTTGCAGGCGGGCGACTTGCGCCAGTTCATGGGCCGCTTTGATGGCTTGAGCATCGTTGCGCAAGACTTGTGCGGGCAACAACAGCGGGGCGATGTCCAGGTCACTCTGGACGATTGCATCTGCCAGACTGGACATCAGTGCCACTCCTTGGCTGCTCGCAATGCCCTGGCGATCTGCACTGGGGTGATTGTGTTCCGGACCATACCTACCTCACATCTCATGGAAGCGCCGCTTGTGGCAGCGCATGAAAACAAGAATGTCCGGTGGTCCGGTGTATATACCCTAAACGTGTATAAATAATTTATGAACTAACTTTTAGGAATATACATAGAAGGATGATTCCGCTGGTGTGCACCGACCCCTGTGGCGAGGGAGCTTGCTCCCGCTCGGCTGCGAAGCAGTCGCAAAACGGGTTGACGCGCTTCAACCAGAACAATGCATTTGCAGGTTTTAGAGGCGCTTCGCACCTCAGCGGGAGCAAGCTCCCTCGCCACAGTACCTGTGTTCATTGCTTGCGGGATTCGGCAGCCTTGAGCACTTTTTTCGGGGGGACTTTCAGATAAGGATTGGCACAACCGATTTTCAGCGTCCGTGCCGGTGCCCAGCGCGAATTGTTGCCCACCCGGTCGAGGATGCAGTAAGTCACTTCCAGCCGCAGGTCTTCGCCGGCTTCGAGGATGATGGCCGGGGGTATCCAGACCTGAATCGGCTGACCCACATCAGCGGACTTGAGCCGTGGCAGGTCCATGCGCACATCGCCCCAGCGCAGGGTGATTTCGTCGTCGGCGGCCATGTTCAGATACGGCTCGATGGTCAAGGGAACACCGCGTTTGACCTGGCTCGGATTGACCCCCTGGCGGCAAATCGCCTCGGGAATGCTCACCGGCGCCAGGCACTGGTTTTCATCGCCGCACAGCGCGGAGGGCTGGCCGCCCGGGCAGTCGAGTTTGATCTGCATGTTGCGGCTGGCCGATACCGCCGGCCCCCGGCCAACTTGCATGACCCGGTAGTGAATGCGCGAAGTACCGTTGGCGACAAAACTTTCAGGCACCCGCATCTGCACCGGTTGGCCGACATCGCTGGCCGTCAGCACGCGGGAGGCCACGTAGCAGTTGTCCCAGAACAGTTCGATCAGGTCGCCCTTGTCCATGGCGGGGTAGGGCGCTACCTCAATCAGCAGGTGAGCCGCGCAAGTAATGTTGATGGCGGTCTTGTTGGATTGTGCCAGGGTCGGGGCTACAAGCCCGGGTTTGTTCGAGGTGCTTTTCATGAAGTCTCCTTGAAGTCTTGCAACGATGTCCGTTTCTGGAAAGTCAAAAACCAAATATCGAACAGCAAAACCATTCATTACTTTGAATTGAAATAATGATTTGAGCGTGATGAGTGTCGCTGGCTAGAGACTAGATAAGAGTTATGGATAACCAGTGTCAATGAGATTTGTTAGTTATGGATGATGTTTGATGCTATTCAGAAAGTTCCTACGGTGACAAGTAAGTAAACCCTGTTGCTGTGTCGACTTTATCTGCTGAAAGCCGCGTTGTACGGACATTTCGTGACAAGTTGTCGGTCATTCCATGCGATAGGCGACCGAGTGGAATAGCGCGACTGAATTGTTGCGAAGCATATATATGTACCGCACGCGATTACAAAACAGGCGTGTCGAATATATAAATTTAGTTTGATATTGTTGAGGTGGTTTTTTTGAGGGGGTGTCACTTCCATCCGTGGAAGTTGACCGTTGTTGCGCAGGTTTATTAGTTGTGAGCGTTATTCAGGAACTTGCTGAGAAACTGCTTTGTCCGCTCTTCTTTCGGGTTGGCAAACAATGCCTTCGCTTCGCCTTGCTCGACGATCACGCCCTTGTCGAAAAACACCACACGGTTGGCCACGTCCCGGGCAAAACCCATTTCGTGGGTGACGATCACCATGGTGCGCTTCTCTTCGGCCAGGCCGCGGATGGTCGCCAACACCTCGCCCACCAACTCCGGGTCGAGTGCCGAGGTCGGTTCATCGAACAGGATTACTTCCGGCTCCATCGCCAACGCCCGGGCAATCGCCACGCGCTGTTGCTGACCACCGGAAAGACGACGCGGGTAAGCGTCTTCCTTGCCCGCCAGACCAACCTTGGCCAACAGCTTTTTACCCAGGGTCACGGCGTCGGCGTGCGCGATCTTCTTCACGATGATCGGGCCTTCGATGACGTTTTCCAGGGCGGTGCGATGGGGGAACAAGTTGAAGTTCTGGAACACGAAGCCCACGTGCTGGCGCAAACGCCGCACCAGGCTCTGCTGCTGGTTCAGGGGACGGCTGGTATCGATCTCGATATCACCGACCTTGATCCGGCCGCTGGTGGGTTCTTCCAGGAAATTCAGGCAGCGCAGAAAGGTGGTCTTGCCCGAACCGCTAGGGCCGATGATCGCGACTACCTCGCCTTCCTTGACCTCAAGATCGATGCCGTTGAGCACGACTTGACCCTTGAACTGCTTTGTCAGTTTTTCCACGACAATCATCGGGTCAGGACTCCTGGTCGTGCCGATTGACCCGCGCTTCCAACTGGTTCTGCAGGTGCGACAGCACCGTGGCCAGGACCCAGTAGATCAGTGCGGCGGCAAGATACATGGTGAAGATTTCGAAAGTACGGGCGGTGATCAACTGCGCCTGACGGAACAATTCCGGTACCTGGATGGTGGCGGCCAGCGCGGTGTCCTTGACCAGCGAAATGAAGCTGTTGCCCAGCGGCGGCAAAGCCGTGCGCATCGCTTGCGGCAGGATGGCCCGGCGCAGGGTCTGCGCGCGGGTCATGCCGATACTGGCAGCCGCTTCCCACTGTCCGCGCTCGATGGAGCTGATCGCGGCACGCAGGATTTCGCAGGCGTAGGCGGCCATGTTCAGCGAGAAGCCGATCAGGGCCGCCGGCAGCGGATCAAGTTCCAGACCCAATTGCGGCAAGCCGTAATAGATCACGAACAGTTGCACCAGCAACGGCGTGCCGCGAAAGAAAGACACGTAGATGCGGGCGATCCAGCTCACCAGTTTGAAGCGCGACAGGCGCATCAGCGCCAGGCCGAATCCCATCACCAGGCCGAAGAACATCCCGCCCAGGCTGAGGATCACCGTGTAGTACGCGCCCTTGAGCAGGAAGGGCGCGGAGTCCAGTGCGAGTTGGAAAGCTTCTTCCATTATTGAGTGACGTCAGCGTTGAAGTATTTTTCCGAGAGTTTTTTCAGGGTGCCATCGGCGCGCAGCTTGTCGATCGCCTTGTTCACTGCAGCCAGCAGTTCAGGCTCGCCTTTGCGCAGGGCAATGCCGGCTTCCTGACGGGAGAACGCATCACCGGCGGCGGAGGTGTCCTTGGCCTTCTTGGCGTATTCCAGCGCGGCCAGGCGGTCGATCAGAATGGCGTCGATACGACCGACACGCAGGTCCTGGAACTTGGTCGGATCATCGTCATAGGTCTTGATGATGGCTTTTGGAACGTTGTCCTTGACCCACTGCTCGTAGTTGGTGCCCAGGCCTACGCCGACTTTCTTGCCGGCCAGATCGGCGGCGGTCTTGATGGTGTCTTTGTTTTTAGTCAGGGTCAGCGCCTGAATCCCGGAAACGGTGTAAGGCGTGGAGAAGTCGTACTTCTTCTTGCGCTCTTCGGTGATGGTCACCTGGTTGATGACCGCGTCCAGACGTTTGGATTCCAGCGCCGCGAGGATACCGTCCCATTTGGTCGGTTGCAGTTTGACTTTGACACCCAGCTCTTTGGCCAGGGCTTCGGAGAACTCGACTTCGAAGCCGGCCAGTTTGCCGTCGGCGTCGACGAAACTGAACGGTGGGTAAGTGCCTTCCAGGCCAACGTTGATCACGCCGGCATCTTTGATTTTTTGCAGTTGCTCACCGGCAACGGCATGGCCAATCAGGCCGGCGCTGAGTGCCAGGCCCAGCGAGCCCACCAGCAGATTGCGACGTAGTGCGGAAAAATTCATGACAAGCCCCTGTGTTTTCTTATGGAAGACGCTTTAGGAAAGTTGGCAAATTCGGGAATTGGACGACTGCGATATCCTGCCCTAATGCAGCTTATGCGTCTCGCTGCAAATTCGCCTGCGGCGTGACTATAAGAGGGTGCAGTTAGATAGGAAAATAATAAATATTCTATTTGTTATGCGCAAATTGAATATGAAGGCGATCCATTGTGGCGAGGGAGCTTGCTCCCGCTCGACTGCGCAGCAGTCGTAAATCCGCAAACCCCAAATGGCCCAAGAATGCAGGGGGGCGCTTCGCGCCCCAACGGGAGCAAGCTCCCTCGCCACAGACAATCCCTATCCAAGATAAATGGTTCAGCCGGCCAGGTAGTCTTTGTAGGCAAACAACGCCGGTGCCCCGCCGGTGTGCAGGAAGATAATCGGGCCGTCGTCGAAACGCTGACGACCAATCCCGTCGAGCAACCCCGCCATGGCCTTGCCAGTGTAGACCGGGTCGAGCAGCAGGCCTTCCTGACTCGCCAGCAACTTCACCGCTGCCAGTGTCCCGGCGTTCGGCTCGCCGTAACGCGGGGCGAAGTATTCATCCCACAGCTCGACGTTGAATGCCGCCGGCAGACTCACCCCCAGCAGCTCGGCGGTACGCTCAGCCAAACCTTGAACTTTCGGCCGCTGGTCTTCGTCGCTGCGCGAAACCGTCACGCCGATCACTGGCAGATCCGGCAGTGCTTCACTCAAGGCCAGTGCCAGACCGCTGTGAGTACCGGCGCTGCCCGAAGCCAGAACCACGGCGGAGAAGGTCAGGCCGGTGTCCTTGATCTGTTCGGCCAGCTCCAGCCCGGCGCGCACGTAGCCCAGGGCGCCCAGTGCATTGGAACCACCGATCGGCACCAGATACGGCTTCTTGCCGTTGTTGCGCAGTCGGCCGGCCAGGGCTTGCAGTTGCTCGTCGGCGTTATCGAGGTTTTCCACCAGCTCGACCTTGGCATCGAACAGGTCGAGCAGCAGTCGGTTGCCATTGCCGGTGTAATTGCTGTCATCGGTGCCGAGGGGGTTTTCCAGAAGGGCGACGCAGCCCAGGCCCAACCTGGCGGCAATAGCGGCCGTCTGGCGTACATGGTTCGATTGCAACGCGCCGGCGGTAATCAAGGTGTCGGCACCCTGGGCCAGGGCATCGGCGGCGAGGTATTCAAGTTTGCGCAGTTTGTTGCCACCCATCGCCAGCGGAGTCAGGTCATCGCGTTTGACGTATACGTCGCGGCCCAGCCAGGTCGACAGGCGTTCGAGTTTTTCCAGGGCGGTGGGCTGACCGAGCAGGTCGAGGCGGTTAAAGCGGGCGAGCTGTTGTTTGATCATGGGTCCGTACTGGCCGTGGAAGATCTCAGGACTATAGGCACGCCCAAAAGCCGGGGCAACCGCCAATCGCTTATAGCTAATCGTAATGAGCACAGCATTATTGGTTCTTAATTTGCTTTGCGACCCTTGCCGTAAAGTAAACGCCGTCAGTGCGGCCAGACAGTCCGGTCGCCCGTGAGGAGTTTTTACCGTGAGTGAGCGTTCCAGCCATTGGCAATTGCAGACCATCGTCAGCCAGCTGCGCACCGCGCGTGAGCAGTGGCGAGCGCAAAATGGCCGGGCCAGTACCGAGCAGGGCGGTCGCGAGCTGCCCTCCCGGGCGGCCATGGCGGAGATTCTCGAAGCCTTGTGCGGGGCGTTGTTCCCGATGCGCCTGGGGCCGGTTGACCTGCGCGAAGAGAGCGAAGACTTCTATGTCGGCCACACGCTGGATGTGGCGTTGAATGCGCTGTTGGCCCAGGCGCGGCTCGAATTGCGCTACGCCGCGCGCCACAGTGCCCAGGCCGATACCGAAGTCGAAGCCAAAACCATCCAGATCATTCAGGACTTCGCCCTCGCCCTGCCGGGGTTGCGCAGCCTGCTGGACACCGACGTGCTGGCGGCCTATCACGGCGACCCGGCAGCGCGCAGTGTCGATGAAGTATTGTTGTGCTACCCGGGGATTCTGGCGGTGATTCATCATCGCCTGGCCCACCATTTGTACCGTGCCGGGCTGCCGTTGCTGGCGCGGATCAGCGCGGAAATCGCTCACTCGGCCACCGGCATCGACATTCACCCTGGTGCGCAGATCGGCCGCAGTTTCTTCATCGACCACGGGACTGGTGTGGTGATCGGCGAAACCGCGATCATCGGCGAGCGCGTGCGGATTTATCAGGCGGTGACTTTGGGCGCCAAGCGCTTCCCGGCGGACGAAGACGGTCAGTTGCAGAAAGGCCAGCCTCGGCATCCGATTGTCGAGGATGACGTGGTGATTTATGCCGGGGCGACGATTCTCGGGCGGATCACCATCGGCCAGGGTTCGACCATTGGCGGCAACGTCTGGCTGACCCGCAGCGTGCCGGCGGGCAGCAACCTGACCCAGGCGAATCTGCAGCATGACGATGGGGCGCAAAAATAAGATCCCAGTCGTTGGATCTGTAGGACCTGTAGGACTTGTAGGAGCTGTCGAGTGCAACGAGGCTGCGATCTTTTGATCTTGGTTTTGCGGTGCATTGGAAAAGATCGCAGCCTCGTTGCACTCGACAGCTCCTACAGCTCCTACAGAACCCCGTAAATCCCGCGTTTTTTCTTCCCTTGAGCTAGCGTACAACCACTACCGCCGAGCCCTGCGATTAGTCCTTAGCCCCCTATCCATGTTTAACTTGAACGTTCATTCAAGTTAAACCGGCGGTTCGCTGCCCGCTCACAACAGGAGGCTTGCCTTTGCTGAGTCCGATTTCCACAGCCACGTTTTTGCCTTTCGAGGTGCACCGTACATGAGTGCATCGTCCATCCCTTCAAGCGGTCTGATCCGCATGAATCCGCCGGTGTTCTGGTTCTCGGCGAGTTTCATTCTGTTGTTTGGTGTCGTTGTCATCGCCATGCCCGAACAGGCCGGTGCCTGGTTGCTGGCGGCGCAAAACTGGGCCGCCAACACGGTCGGCTGGTACTACATGCTGGCGATGACGCTGTATCTGGTCTTCGTGGTGGTCACCGCCTTGTCCGGCTACGGCAAGATCAAGCTCGGTGCCGACCACGACGAACCCGAATTCAGCTATCTGTCCTGGGCCGGCATGCTGTTCGCCGCCGGGATCAGCATCACCCTGTTTTTCTTTTGCGTGTCCGAGCCGCTGACCCACATGTTGCAACCGCCCCAGGGCGAGGCCGGTACGGCGGAGGCTGCACGTCAGGCGATGCAGATCCTGTTTCTGCACTGGGGCCTGCATGGCTGGGGCGTGTTCGCCTTTGTCGGCATGGCGCTGGCCTACTTTGCCTACCGGCATAACCTGCCACTGGCCCTGCGCTCGGCGCTGTATCCGCTGATCGGCAAGCGCATCAACGGCCCCATCGGTTACGCGGTGGACGGTTTCGGCATCATCGCCACGGTATTCGGCCTCGGTGCCGACATGGGCTTCGGCGTGTTGCACCTCAACTCGGGCCTGGACTACCTGTTCGGCATCGCCCACACCCAGTGGGTCCAGATCGGGTTGATCACCTTGATGATGGGGGCGGCGATCATCGTTGCGGTGTCCGGCGTCGATAAAGGCGTGCGGGTGATGTCCGACATCAACATGCTGCTGGCCTGTGCGCTGTTGCTGTTCGTGTTGTTTGCCGGCCCCACGCAGCACTTGCTCAACACCCTGATCCAGAACATTGGCGATTACCTCGGCGCTTTGCCAATGAAGAGCTTCGACCTCTACGCCTACGACAAACCCAGCGACTGGCTGGGCGGCTGGACGGTGTTCTACTGGGCCTGGTGGATCGCATGGTCGCCATTCGTGGGTTTGTTCATCGCGCGGATTTCCCGTGGCCGCACCATCCGCGAATTCGTTTTCGGCGTGCTGCTGATTCCGCTCGGGTTCACCCTGGCGTGGATGTCGATTTTCGGCAACAGCGCCATCGATCAAGTGCTCAACCACGGCATGAGCGCACTCGGTATGTCGGCCATCGACAATCCGTCGATGACGCTCTACCTGCTGCTGGAAACCTACCCGTGGAGCAAGACCGTCATCGCGGTCACGGTGTTCATCAGTTTCGTGTTCTTCGTCACCTCCGCCGATTCCGGCACCGTGGTGCTGTCGACGCTGTCTGCCAAGGGCGGCAATCCCGATGAAGACGGGCCGAAATGGCTGCGAGTGTTCTGGGGCGCAATGACTGCGCTAGTGACAAGCGCATTACTGTTCTCCGGCAGCATCGATGCATTGAAGTCGGCGGTGGTCCTGACCTCGCTGCCGTTCTCGTTGATCTTGCTGCTGATGATGTGGGGGCTGCACAAGGCGTTTTATCTGGAATCGCAGAAAAAAATTGCGCAGATGCACTCACTGGCACCGGTCTCGGGTTCCCTGCGTGGCAAGGGCGGCTGGCGTCAGCGCCTGAGTCAGGCGGTACATTTTCCGTCACGGGACGAGGTCTATCGCTTCCTCGATACGACGGTGCGCCCGGCGATTGAAGAAGTGTCGGCCGTGTTCGTCGAAAAGGGTTTGCACGTAGCGACCCACCCGGACCCGGCCAATGACAGCGTCAGCCTGGAGATCGGCCATGGCGATCAGCATCCGTTCGTTTATCAAGTGCAGATGCGCGGCTATTTCACGCCGTCTTTTGCCCGCGGCGGCATGGGTTCCAAGCAACTCAATAATCGCCGTTACTATCGGGCCGAAGTGCACCTGAGCGAGGGTAGCCAGGATTACGATCTGATGGGGTACACCAAGGAGCAGATCATCAACGACATCCTCGACCAGTACGAACGGCACATGCAGTTCCTGCACCTGGTGCGTTGATCGCAGGCAGGGCGCCGGGGCTTTTCAGCTCTCGGCGCTCAGCACCATGAACAACACCAGCGCCGCCACCGGAATGCTGAACACCATCGTGCCGATCCCCAGTTCCGTACTCAACGACTGGCCAGCGGTCACCACGCCGATGGCGCCGTTGATCACTGTCAGCGCCAGCCACAGGATCACGAAACTGTAGGTGAGCGTCTGGCGGCTGAAGCCGAGTTTCTCGCCGATGAACAGCATCAGGGCCAGCAAGGCCAGGCCGAAGGTGATGATGATCGTGGTGTGCATGGCTGGTTCCGTCCTGGTGATTCAGCGACTTTCCTCCTGTTGAGCATAGTTAAACAAGCCTGCCGCTGGTCCGGGAGAGAAAGTCAGTCTCGCCGTGATCGACTAATATTTTTTCTGAGTGTGTATGGTGTGTATTTCTGTCGCGCTTCACCGGTCATCGAATACGAAAGTCCCAATGAGGACACATCACAGGAAGGATTCATCCACATGCAATTTCCGGTCGTTCTGCACAAGGATGCCGATTCAGAGTACGGCGTGATCGTCCCGGACGTGCCGGGTTGTTTCTCTGCTGGCAGCACTGTGGCGCAAGCACTCGAGAGCGTGAAGGAGGCATTGTCCTTGCACTACGAAGGATTGGTTGCCGATGGCGATCCATTGCCGCAGGTGCGTGAGGTCGACGCTCACCTCGATAACCCTGATTACGCCGGCGGTGTATGGGCAGTGGTCGATTTCGATATCACACCCTATTTCGGCAAGTCGGTGCGCTTCAATGCCACACTGCCTGAGCAATTGCTTGAGCGAATCGACCAAACGGTAAAACGGGATCAGCGATACAGCTCAAGGTCCGGTTTTTTGGCTGCTGCTGCCTTGCGCGAGTTGTCGGCGTAAAAGGGCTATTAGGTCGATACGGAGGGTGCAGATAAAAAATCTGTGAAACGTTTCAGCAATTCATCGAGTCTCAGGTTTTTTGGCTTTGATCCGGGCGTATGCTGGGCGACTGGCAAAGCAGTCGATACCAGATTCAAGACCGACAAGAGAGGATTCGATGACTTACACCGCTGCCGAAAACCGCTATGACGCCATCCCTTACCGCCGCGTGGGCCGCAGCGGTCTGGTGCTGCCGGCGCTGTCGCTGGGCCTGTGGCACAACTTCGGCGACAGCACGCCGATCGACACTCAGCGCGCGCTGTTGCGCACGGCATTCGACCTGGGCATCAACCATTTCGACCTGGCCAACAACTATGGCCCGCCGTATGGCAGCGCCGAGATCAACTTCGGTCGTTTGCTGCGTGAAGACTTCAAGCAGTACCGCGACGAACTGATCATCTCCAGCAAGGCCGGTTGGGACATGTGGCCCGGTCCTTACGGTCAGGGCGGCGGTTCGCGCAAGTACGTGCTGGCCAGCCTCGACCAGAGTCTTCAGCGTCTGGGCGTGGACTACGTCGATATCTTCTATTCCCACCGATTCGATCCGGACACCCCACTGGAAGAAACCGCCAGCGCACTCGCGACAGCGGTGCAACAGGGCAAGGCGCTGTACATCGGCATTTCGTCATATTCCGGGGTGAAAACCCGTGAAATGGCCGCGTTGCTCAAGGAATGGAAAGTCCCGTTGCTGATCCATCAACCGGCCTACAACCTGCTCAATCGCTGGGTGGAAGAAGACCTGCTGGATACCACTGACGAACTCGGCACTGGCGTGATTGCCTTCACTCCACTGGCCCAAGGCTTGCTGACTGACAAATACCTCAACGGCGTGCCGGCGGATGCGCGGGTCAATCGTCCGGGCGGTGGCTCGTTGCAGGCATCGCACTTGTCTGATGCCAACATCGCACATGTTCGTGGGCTCAACGAAATTGCCAGGCGTCGCGGTCAGAGCCTGGCTCAACTGGCGCTGGCGTGGACCCTGCGTGATCCACGGGTGACTTCGGCATTGATTGGCGCGAGCCGGCCGGAGCAGATCATCGAGAACGTCGGGGCGTTGAAGAATTTGAACTTCAGCGCAGAGGAACTGGCGGAGATAGATCGATTTGCCAAAGAGGGTGGGATCAATCTTTGGGAGAAGCCTTCGACTGCGGAGTAAGTGATCGGCACTGGATTTTTGGTGCCTGTTCCGGCCTCTTCGCGAGCAAGCCCGCTCCCACAGGTTGGTGGTCGACACAAATCCCATGTGGGAGCGGGCTTGCTCGCGAAGGGGCCAAGACAATCAGTAAAGAGTTTGGAGTTCAACGAAAAAACGGCACATCCCCCAACACCGTCGCCCGCTGCATCACCCGCCGCGCCGGCCGGTAATCATCCACCGCGTAATGCTGGGTTACGCGGTTATCCCAGAACGCGATGTCATCCTGCTGCCAGCGCCAGCGAATGGTGAATTCCGGCCGCGTGGCATGGGCAAACAAAAACTTCAGAATCGCCTCGCTTTCCGTATCCGACAACTCGTTGATCTTCGAAGTGAAGCCTTCGTTGACGAACAACGAGCGCCGCCCGCTCACCGGATGCGTGCGGATCACCGGGTGCGACAGCGGCGGATTCTTGCGTCGTGCTTCTTCCCATTGGGCCAGCGCTTCGGGCGTGTTGCCATAGCGCTCCAGCGGGAACGAACGGGTGAAATCGTGGGTGGCGGTCAACCCTTCGAGCAAGGTTTTCATCGGCACCGACAGGGCTTCATACGCCGCAATCCCGCTGGCCCACAATGTATCGCCGCCAAACTCCGGCAGCAGCTTGGCGCTGAGCACCGCACCCATCGCCGGAGTCGGCAGGAAGGTCACGTCGGTGTGCCAGATCGCGTTATCGCGTACGTCGGTGACGGCGGTATCGAGGATCAGCACTTCCGGTTGTTCCGGCACGTTGGGGTAGATCGGATGAATGTGCAGGTCGCCGAAATTGGCAGCGAACCGTGCTTGTTGCTGCGGTGTGATCGGCTGGTCGCGAAAGAACAGGACCTGATGCTTGAGCAGGGCCTGCTCGATGGCGTCGCGTTGTTCCGCGCTCAGCGGCTGGCTGATATCGACGCCGTTGATTTGCGCGCCGAGGGCCGAGCTTAAAGGGGTGATGGTCAACTCGCTCATGGTGTTTCTCTTGAATTCGGGTGCGCTTTTTGTGGGAGCGGGCTTGCTCGCGAAAGCGGTGTGTCAGTCTCAATAAAGTCGTCTGACACTCTGCATTCGCGAGCAAGCCCGCTCCCACATTTATGATTTCAGTGGGCCTGGCCGTGCCACGGCACCAGTTTGCGTTGCAGGGCACGCAGGCCCATTTCCATCGCGAAGGCGATCAGTGCGATCACCAGAATCCCCAGTACCACCACATCGGTGACCAGGAACTGCGCGGCTGACTGCACCATGAAACCCAGACCGCTGGTGGCGGCGATCAATTCGGCGGCAACCAGCGTCGACCAACCCACACCGAGGCCAATGCGCACACCGGTCAAGATATCCGGCAAGGCACTCGGCAAAATCACGTGGCGTATCAGCTGCGCCCGGGTCGCACCCAAGGACTGTGCGGCACGCAATTTGGCCGGATCGACCGTGCGCACACCGGTGGCGGTGGCAATGGCAATCGGGGCGAAGATCGCCAGGTAGATCAGCAGCACTTTCGACAACTCGCCGATGCCGCACCAGATCACGATCAGTGGCAGGTAGGCCAGCGGCGGAATCGGCCGGTAGAACTCGATCAGCGGGTCGAGTACACCACGGGCGATACGGTTGGCGCCGATGGCGATTCCCACCGGCACGGCGGTGAGAATCGCAAAACCGAGGCCCAGGCCGATGCGGCCCAGACTCGCGCCGAGGTGCTGCCACAGGGTTGAATCCATATAACCCGTGGTCGCCAGCAGCCAGCCTTTTTGCAGCACGGCGGAAGGTGGCGGCAGGAACAGCGGCTCGATCAAACCGGTCGCCGTTACGGCCCACCAAATGGCAACGAGCGCGGCCAGTGTCAGCGCGCTGATCCAGCGAGTGCTCAAGCTGCGTCGTATCGCAGGCACGGCAGTGCCTGGTTTTATCGCCGCGACGGGAATTTCGTAACTGCTCATGCGCGCTCCTGCCGCTGGGCGGCGCTGCGTTGGGAGAACACTTTGGCGAGTACGTGTTCGCGGGTTTCGATAAAACGCGGGTCGGATTTGATCGAGCGAGCCGACTCACCAGCGGCGTAACGCTGACCGAAATCGAGGCTCAGGCGCTCGACGATTTGCCCCGGGTTCGGCGCCAACAGAATCAGGTCGGTGGCGAGGAATACAGCTTCTTCGATGTCGTGGGTAATCAGGAACACTGGTTTGGCGGTGCGTTGCCAGACTTGCAGCAACAGTTCCTGCATCTGCTCGCGGGTGAAGGCGTCGAGGGCGCCGAAAGGCTCGTCCATCAGCAACACGCGCGGGTCGGCGGCGAGGGCACGGGCCAGGCCGACACGCTGCTTCTGGCCGCCCGAGAGCTGCCAGATGCGGCGCTGTTCAAAACCGGAAAGATCGACCAGAGCGAGCATTTCCCTGGCGCGAGCTTCGCGTTTGTCCCGGGCGATACCGGCCAGCTCAAGACCGAAACCGACATTGGCCAACACGTCCTGCCATGGCAGCAGCGCGTCGTCCTGGAACACCACGCCGCGCTCGGCGCTCGGGCCTTTGACTGGTACACCATCGAGGGTGATGCGCCCGGCGCTGGGTTCGACAAAACCGGCAATCAGGTTCAACAGCGAAGTCTTGCCACTGCCGGACGGGCCGAGGGCGACCAGCAACTGCCGGGGCCCCAGGCTCAGGGAGATATCCGTCAACACCGGTTCCGGGTTGCCGGGGTACTGTGCGCTGATGCGCTCCAGCTGTAGCAAGGCCATCGCATTGACTCCCGATCAGTTGGTGATGAACTTGGCGCTGACGTACGGCGCGTAGTCCGGCAGCACAGCCTCGACCTTGCCTTGTTCCTTGAGGAACGCAGCGGTGTCGGTGATGGCTTTGGTGGTCGGTGCGCCGAGAGTGATCACCTGATCAGCCGCCAGCGGGTAAACGTTGCCTTGCAGCAGCAGCGGAATATCGCTGGCCTTGGCGCCGGACAGTTTTACAAGCTTGTCGACGTTGCCCTGGTTGGCGAGCCAGGCCTGCGGGTCCTTGCGGTAATCGGCGTAGGCATCGAGAGTTACTTTGGCGAACGCGGTGACGATCTCCGGGTGTTTCTCGGCGAAATCCTTGCGCACGATCCAGGCATCGAACGTCGGTGCGCCGAACTTGGCCAGCTCGCCAGAGGTGATCAGCACTTTGCCGTTTTCCTTGGCGACACCGAGGGCCGGGTCCCAGACGTAAGTGGCGTCGATGTCACCGCGTTTCCAGGCGGCAATGATCGCAGGTGGCGCCAGGTTGAGAACGGTGACTTTCGACGGGTCGATGTTCCAGTGCTTCAGCGCAGCCAACAGGCTGTAATGGCCGGTGGAAACGAAGGGTACGGCGATCTTCTTGCCGATCAGGTCTTGCGGGGTCTTGATCCCGGAACCATCGCGGGCAACCAAGGCTTCAGCGGCGCCGATCTGGGTGGCGATGAGGAAAGTTTCTACCGGGACTTTGCGAGTGATTGCAGCGGTCAGGGGGCTGGAACCGAGGTAGCCGATCTGCACGTCGCCGGAGGCAATGGCGGCGATGATATCGGCACCGTTGTCGAATTTGCGCCAGCTGATATCGGCCTTGGTGGCTTTTTCGTAGGCGCCGTCGGCCTGGGCGACTTTCGCCGGGTCAACGGTGGTCTGGTAGGCGACGGTGACACCGGCCGCCTGGGCAAAGAAACTTGCGGTAGCCAAAGAAGCGGCCGCCAGCAAGCGTAGAGGGAAAGTCAGTTTCATCAGAAAGCTCCTTGTCAGGCGACCGAGTGTCGGCGTGAGAAAGAGACTAAATGATCTAAGAATTCGAAAATAAATAACTTTTTCGAATTAGCTTATGAGAGGAAAACTCTGGGGGAGCGCAGCCGATCATTCCCTTTGTGGGAGCGGGCTTGCTCGCGAAAGCGGTATGTCAGTCACAGTAAAGTCGCCTGACACTCTGCATTCGCGAGCAAGCCCGCTCCCACACAGGAACCTGTGTTTGACGCTTAGTTGCTGATTGCCAGAATGCTCGCCTGGTACGCCCCGACAAACACATCGAAATCACCGACTTCGTTCTGTTCCAGCTCAGCCTGTTGAGCCAGTGACGAACGCGCCAGTTCTTCAAACCGGGTTTGCTCCTCGGCTGCCAACGGCTCACTGCGGAAGAACTCGGCATGGGCCTGGCTCTGGCGCAGGGAGAACTGGGCAAAGCTCTCCTTGTGCTCGGCCATGACCGCCAATACCTGGGCCGACGGCGTCAGGGACGGGTCCTGGACCTTGGCCATCTGGGCATCCAGCGCTTTGCTGTGGGCATCGCCGCCATGGCTCTGGTCGAGCATCGCCGCCAGAGGCGCGATTTTTTCCAGCAGCTCACCCGCCCATTCCTTCAGGTCAACCGGCTGGCCGTCGCGCTGCAATTGCAGGCCCGGACGGCGACCTTCCTTGACCACGCTGAGGAAGTTCGAGGTCGCGTTGCCGCAGCTGGTGTTGGTCAGCAGCGGGCTGTCATTGAGCGCGCAATACAGCAGGAACGCATCGAGGAAACGCGCCTCGGTGAGGTCGATGCCCATCGGCAGGAACGGGTTGATGTCCAGGCAGCGTACTTCGACGTACTGGATGCCACGGGCCATCAGCGCCTGGATAGGGCGTTCACCGGTGTAGGTCACGCGTTTCGGGCGGATGTTGGAGTAGTACTCGTTTTCGATCTGCAGGATGTTGGTGTTGAGCTGTACCCACTCGCCATCCTGGTGGGTGCCGACTTCGACGTACGGTGCATACGGCGTGGCCACCGCTTTGCGCAGGCTGTCGGTGTAGCTGTTCAGATCGTTGTAGCACGGCGTCAGGCCGGCCTGGGCGTTGCTCTGGTAACCCAGGTCGCTCATGCGCAGGCTGGTGGCGTACGGCAGGTACAAGGTGTGCGGGTCCAGTTGTTCCAACTGGTGCGAACGACCCCGCAGGAATCCGGCGTCCAGCGCAGGTGAAGCACCGAACAGGTACATCAGCAGCCAGCTGTAGCGGCGGAAGTTGCGGATCAGCGCGATGTAGGACGACGACTGAAAATCGCGGTCGGTGCCGACAAAGCCTTCGGCCTGCTTGAGCAACGGCCAGAGTTTTTCCGGCAGGGAAAAGTTGTAGTGGATGCCGGCAATGCACTGCATGGTCTTGCCGTAACGCAGCGCCAGGCCTTTGCGGTACACGTACTTGAGCTGCCCGATATTCGACGTGCCGTAATAGGCGATCGGGATGTCTTCCTCGGCCGGCAACGGGCACGGCATCGATGGGCTCCACAGGTACTCATTGCCGAGCTTGCTGTAGGCAAAGCGGTGAATCCTGTCCAGGCTCGCCAACGTATCCGCCGGGTCAGGCAGGGCCGGAGTGATGAACTCCAGCAGCGACTCGGAATAGTCGGTGGTGATCTGTTCGTTGGTCAGCGCGGAACCCAATTCTTCCGGGTGCGGCGTTTGCGCAAGGCGACCTTCGCCGGTCACGCGCAGGCATTCACGTTCGATGCCGTGAAGGCACTGTTCGAGCAGAGAGAGGTTAGCGCGCTCGCCGAGCAGAGCCAGGCGGCGGTTGAGAAGTTCGCTCAAGTTGGATTCCTTCACGCGTCAGTCGCCCCAATATGGGGGTGGGCAAGACGGTCTACAAGGGTGAAGTTAAAACTGGCGTTTTCGCCTGGTTTTGGAACTCGCCGCAATCAATGTGGGAGCGGGCTTGCTCGCGAAGGGGTCGTGTCAGTCGATAGAGATGTCAACTGACAGACTGCATTCGCGAGCAAGCCCGCTCCCACAGGTTGCGTTCTGCTGAAATTAACTCAATTTGATGACGACTAGCTACAGGACAGCGAACGTGCCTTGCGCTTTTGCGACCAGTTTGTCGCCCTGCATCACATCAGCCTCGACCACCAATGTGCGGCGACCCGGGTGGATCACCCGCGCCGTGCACATCACCTCGCCGTCAGAGACAGCGCGGATGTAGTTGATCTTGCACTCGATGGTTGCGCTCTGCTGGTCAAAGCCGTGGGTGCTGGAACAGGCCAGCCCCATGGCAATGTCCACCAGGCTGAACAAGGCCCCGCCGTGCAGCTTGCCGCCGCGATTGCGCAGCTCTGGCTCAAGCGCCAGGGCGACTTGCGCCACCCCGGTTTCCAGGCTGTGCAAGCGGCAACCCAGCAGCTTGAAAAATGCGCTTTCGGTCAGCCCGGCGGGAATGTCCATCAGCGTTTCTTCAACTGCTTGGCGTTGGCGAACAGCGAAGCCATGGCATTGTTGCTTGGTGCGGCCGCGGTGGTTTCCTTGCGCGGTGCAGTGTTCTGGGATTGGCGTGGCGCCGATCCCGGACGCGCGCCGCGAGCGCCGTCGATTTTCTCGCCCGGGGTGTCGCTCATGCGCATCGACAGGCCCACGCGTTTACGCGGGATGTCGACTTCCATGACCTTCACCTTGACCACGTCACCGGCCTTCACCGCTTCGCGTGGGTCCTTGATGAACTTCTCCGAAAGCGCAGAGATATGCACCAACCCGTCCTGATGCACGCCGATATCAACGAAAGCACCGAAGTTGGTCACGTTGGTCACCACGCCTTCGAGGATCATGCCCAGTTGCAAGTCCTTGAGGTCTTCGACGCCTTCCTGGAACTCGGCGGTCTTGAACTCGGGACGCGGGTCGCGACCTGGCTTGTCCAGCTCCTGGAGAATGTCGGTGACAGTCGGAAGACCGAAGGTTTCGTCGGTGAATTTCTTCGGATCAAGGCGCTTGAGGAAACCGCTGTCGCCGATCAGTGAGCGAATGTCGCGGTCGGTCTCGGCGGCGATGCGCTGAACCAGCGGATAGGCTTCCGGGTGTACCGCAGAGGCGTCCAGCGGGTTGTCGCCGTTCATCACGCGCAGGAATCCGGCGGCCTGTTCGAAGGTTTTTTCGCCCAGACGTGCGACTTTCTTCAGTGCGGCGCGGGTCTTGAACGCGCCGTGCTCGTCGCGGTGGCTGACGATGTTCTGCGCCAGGGTCGCATTGAGACCGGAAATGCGTGCCAGCAGCGCCACGGAAGCCGTGTTCACATCCACGCCGACGGCGTTCACACAGTCCTCGACCACCGCGTCCAGGCCACGGGCCAGTTTCAGTTGCGATACGTCGTGCTGGTACTGGCCGACGCCGATGGATTTCGGATCGATCTTCACCAGCTCGGCCAACGGGTCTTGCAGACGACGGGCAATCGATACCGCGCCACGAATCGACACGTCGAGGTCCGGGAATTCCTTGGAAGCCAGTTCCGACGCCGAGTAAACCGATGCACCGGCTTCGGAAACCATGACCTTGGTCATCTTCATGGCTGGATATTTTTTGATCAGTTCGGCGGCCAGTTTGTCGGTTTCGCGGCTGGCGGTGCCGTTGCCGATGGCGATCAGGTCCACCGAGTGCTTGGCGCACAGGGCGGCGAGTACGGCGATGGTCTGGTCCCACTTGTTGTGCGGCACGTGCGGGTAAACCGTGGCGTGATCCAGCAGCTTGCCGGTGGAATCAACCACGGCCACTTTGCACCCGGTACGCAGGCCAGGGTCGAGGCCCAAAGTGGCGCGCGGGCCGGCCGGGGCCGACAGCAGCAGGTCGTGCAGGTTGTGGGCGAATACGTTGATCGCTTCGGTTTCCGCGCCATCGCGCAGTTCGCCCAGCAGGTCGGTTTCCAGATGGGTGTAGAGCTTGACCTTCCAGGTCCAGCGCACCACTTCGCCCAGCCATTTGTCGGCGGCGCGGTTCTGGTTCTGGATGCCGACATGCTGGCCGATCATGCCTTCGCAGGGGTGCATGGTGCCCGGCAGTTCGTCGCCGACTTTCAGCGCGGAGCTGAGGATGCCTTCGTTGCGGCCACGGAAAATCGCCAGCGCGCGGTGCGACGGCATGCTTTTCAGCGGTTCGTCGTGTTCGAAGTAATCGCGGAACTTGGCGCCTTCCTCTTCCTTGCCGGCAATGACGCGGGCACTGAGGGTGGCTTCCTGCTTGAGGTAGTTGCGCAGCTTGTCGAGCAGGCCGGCGTCTTCGGCGAAGCGCTCCATCAGGATGTACTTGGCGCCTTCGAGGGCAGCCTTCACATCGGCCACGCCTTTTTCCGCGTCGATGAAGCGTGCGGCTTCGGTTTCCGGGTTCAGGGACGGATCGTTGAACAGGCCGTCGGCCAGTTCGCCGAGGCCGGCTTCCAGGGCGATCTGGCCCTTGGTGCGGCGCTTCTGCTTGTACGGCAGGTACAAGTCTTCGAGACGGGTCTTGGTGTCGGCGAGCTTGATGTCGCGTTCGAGTTGCGGGGTCAGCTTGCCTTGCTCTTCGATGCTGGCGAGGATGCTGATGCGCCGTTCGTCGAGTTCTCGCAGGTAGCGCAGGCGCTCTTCCAGATGACGCAATTGCGTATCGTCGAGGCTGCCGGTCACTTCTTTCCGGTAACGGGCGATGAAGGGAACGGTAGAGCCTTCATCGAGTAGCGCGACGGCCGCTTCGACCTGTTGTGGGCGTACGCCGAGTTCCTCGGCGATGCGGCTGTTGATGCTGTCCATAAAACCACCTGACAAATTGTGAAAGCAGGCTCGCAGGCGCGTAGTTTGGGCCTTTGCGAGTCTGGTTGAGCGGCCTGGCCAGCGCCGCTGCCTGGGTCAACAGGCATTGCGTTGACCCGTGAAATCGAACAATTACTGCTGACGCTATAAAAATAAATCGCGTCCGTCTGTAGTACCTGTCTGATGTTGCCTGACACAAAAGGCCGCGCATTATAACCAGCGTTACGGCATTCGGGGGCATCGCAGATGGCAGGTGTAATGGCCGGTTTCCTGGCGGTAAAGGAAAAATCTGCTAACAATGCACACGGTGCGTATAACGGCAGCTACGCCATAATGCGCGCCGAGATCAAAGGAGCATCCAATGAGCAGCACTGCAAACATTGCTGAAGGCGAAAAAATTCTTATTGTTGACGACGATCCGGGCCTCAGCAGCCTGTTGGAACGTTTTTTCGTCAGCAAGGGCTACCGCGCCCGCGCCGTACCGAACACTGAGCAAATGGACCGCCTGCTGGCGCGCGAAGTGTTCAACCTGGTCGTCCTCGACCTGATGTTGCCCGGCGAAGACGGCCTGACCGCCTGCCGCCGCCTGCGCAACGCGAACAATCAGATCCCGATCATCATGCTTACTGCCAAGGGCGATGAGCTGAGCCGTATCAAGGGCCTGGAACTGGGCGCCGACGATTACCTGGCCAAGCCGTTCAACCCGGATGAACTGATGGCCCGCGTCAAAGCGGTATTGCGTCGCCAGTCGGCTCCGGTGCCTGGCGCCCCGGGCAGCGAAGACGAAAGCGTGACCTTCGGTGACTACGAGCTGTCCCTGGCTACCCGCGAACTCAAGCGCGGCGAAGAAGTGCACATGCTCACCACCGGTGAGTTCGCAGTGCTCAAGGCCCTGGTGATGAACGCGCGTCAACCGCTGACCCGCGACAAACTGATGAACCTGGCCCGTGGTCGCGAGTGGGATGCCCTGGAGCGTTCCATTGATGTGCAGATTTCCCGTCTGCGCCGGATGATCGAACCCGATCCGTCCAAACCGCGTTACATCCAGACTGTCTGGGGCGTGGGTTACGTATTTGTTCCGGATGGTACCGCCACCAAGTGATTGGCGATTTGTAGGAGCGGGTCAGGCGGACAACGGATCAATCGATCCTGTCCGCAGACTCGCGATCCGCAATATGCGAGCATCGCTCGCTCCTGCAAGTGTTTAACGGTTATCCATGAAAACCCCCGTTTGGTTCCCCCAGAGTTTCTTCTCCCGCACCCTTTGGCTGGTGCTGATCGTCGTACTGTTCTCCAAGGCGCTGACCCTGGTTTATCTGCTGATGAACGAAGACGTGCTGGTGGACCGCCAGTACAGCCACGGCGTCGCCCTGACGCTACGCGCCTATTGGGCTGCCGATGAAGAAAACCGCGGCAAGATCGCCGAGGCCGCGACCCTGATCCGGGTGGTGGGTGCCGGCGTGCCGGAAGGTGAACAACACTGGCCTTACAGCGAGATCTACCAGCGGCAGATGCAGGCGGAGCTGGGTGCCGACACTGAAGTCCGGTTACGCATGCATTCGCCACCGGCGCTGTGGGTCCGGGCGCCAAGCCTGGGCGATGGCTGGCTGAAAGTACCGCTTTATCCCCATCCGTTGCGCGGCCAGAAAATCTGGAACGTGCTGGGCTGGTTCCTCGCGATTGGTCTGCTTTCCACCGCTTCGGCCTGGATCTTCGTCAGCCAGCTCAATCAACCTTTGAAACGTCTGGTGTATGCCGCACGGCAACTCGGCCAGGGTCGCAGCGTGCGGCTGCCAATCAGCGATACGCCGAGTGAGATGACCGAGGTTTACCGTGCCTTCAACCAGATGGCCGAAGACGTCGAACAGGCAGGTCGAGAGCGCGAGTTGATGCTGGCCGGGGTATCCCACGACTTGCGTACGCCGTTGACACGCTTGCGCCTGTCCCTGGAACTGATGGGCGATCGCACCGACCTGACCGACGACATGGTGCGTGACATCGAAGACATGGACGCCATTCTCGATCAGTTCCTGGCGTTCATTCGCGACGGGCGTGACGAATCGGTGGAGGAGGTTGACCTGAGCGACCTGGTTCGCGAAGTCGCCGCGCCGTACAACCAGACCGAAGAAAAAGTGCGATTGCGTCTGGAGCCTATCCAGCCGTTTCCGCTGCGTCGGGTATCGATGAAGCGGCTGTTGAACAACCTGATCGGCAACGCGCTGCATCATGCCGGCAGCGGAGTGGAAGTGGCGGCGTATGTCTCGGGCGACACCGCCGCGCCTTACGTGGTGCTGAGTGTCATGGACCGTGGCGCCGGTATTGATCCGTCGGAACTGGAAGCGATCTTCAACCCGTTCACCCGCGGTGACCGTGCCCGAGGTGGCAAGGGTACCGGGTTGGGGTTGGCAATTGTGAAGCGGATTGCTTCGATGCATGGCGGCAATGTTGAACTGCGTAACCGCTCGGGCGGTGGGCTGGAGGCGCGGGTGCGCTTGCCATTGGGGTTGATGTTGCCGCGGGATGCTGTTTAGCAAACACAGAGGCCTTTGTGGCGAGGGAGCTTGCTCCCGTTCGGCTGCGTAGCAGCCGCAAAACCAGGCAACCGTGATTCAATGAAACAACACGGTTGCCGGAATCGGGAGTCCTCCGGCCTCCAGCGGGAGCAAGCTCCCTCGCCACAAGGCGACCGAGTCGGGTTAACCCTTGCCTTTTGTCCGGGTCATATTCGGCCCGCCATTCTTCTCCAAATGCTCGATGATGATCCCAGCCACATTCTTCCCGGTGGTGGTCTCAATCCCTTCAAGTCCTGGCGACGAGTTCACTTCCATCACCAGCGGCCCGTGATTGGAGCGCAGGATGTCCACACCCGCTACCGCCAACCCCATGACCTTGGCTGCGCGCAATGCCGTCATGCGTTCTTCCGGAGTGATCTTGATCAGGCTCGCGCTGCCACCGCGATGCAGGTTGGAGCGAAACTCGCCGGGTTTGGCCTGGCGCTTCATCGCTGCAATCACCTTGTCGCCGACGACGAAGCAACGAATGTCCGCGCCACCAGCTTCCTTGATGTACTCCTGAACCATGATGTTCTGCTTGAGGCCCATGAACGCCTCAATTACCGATTCTGCGGCGGTAGCGGTTTCGCACAGCACCACGCCGATGCCTTGGGTGCCTTCCAGCACTTTGATCACCAACGGTGCGCCATTGACCATTTCGATCAGGTCGGGAATGTCGTCGGGGGAGTGGGCAAACCCGGTCACCGGCAAGCCGATCCCGCGACGGGACAGCAATTGCAGCGAACGCAGCTTGTCCCGCGAACGGGCAATGGCCACCGATTCGTTGAGCGGAAATACCCCCATCATTTCAAACTGACGCAGCACCGCGCAGCCATAGAACGTCACGGACGCACCGATCCGTGGAATCACCGCATCGAAACCCTCCAACGGTTTGCCGCGGTAGTGGATCTGCGGCTTGTGGCTGGCGATGTTCATGTAGGCGCGCAAGGTGTCGACCACCACCATTTCATGGCCACGCTCGGTACCGGCTTCGACCAGACGACGGGTGGAATACAGACGCGGATTCCGCGACAGCACAGCGATCTTCATGCAACACCTGTGGAGGAGGTAGATACCGGGAACACCGGCTTGTCTTGTACATACTTGATGCCCGGATTGACCACCAACTGGCCGTGGATCAGGGCTTTGGAGCCGAGCAGCAGGCGATAACGCATGGACTTGCGGCAGGCGAGCGTGAACTCGACCCGCCAGACCCGATCACCAAGGGCCAGGGTGGTGCTGATCACGTATCGCACCTGCGCGTGACCGTTTGAGCTTTTAATGGTTTTCATTGTCACCAGCGGTGCTTCGCAGCGCCGGTGACGCAGTTGCACGACGGAGCCCAGGTGCGCGGTGAAGCGCACCCACTGTTCGCCGTCGCGCTCGAATGGCTCGATTTCGGTGGCGTGGAGGCTTGAGGTGCTGGCACCGGTGTCGATTTTTGCCCGAAGGCCCGCGACTCCCAAATCCGGGAGCGCCACCCACTCGCGCAGACCGACAACGGTCAAATGGTCAAATGTCTTCAAAAGTGCTCAACCGGTAGAAACCGCTCGGGCCGCATGCGGCCAAATTCGCGGTATTCACGCAGAATAATGGTTAAAAGGCGACAGATATCTACGGCCCGTATTTCCAGTCTCACAAGGAGGTTATGGAATGTCAGCATTGTAGTCCGGGACGGTGAAATTCTTGGCACGACAGAAACGGTAGTACAGTTCACCAATATTTCAGAATGAGGAAATTCCATGGCACAAAAAAACGAAGAGGACGACAAAGTCCGCCTCGATAAATGGTTGTGGGCTGCACGATTTTACAAAACCCGTGCCTTGGCCAAGGCGGCGATTGAAAGCGGCAAGGTGCATTGCCGGGGCGAACGTTGCAAGCCGGGTAAAGAGCCACGCGTCGGCGATGAGTTTGTGATTCGCACCGGTTTCGATGAGCGCACGGTGGTGGTCCAGGCGTTGTCGATCGTTCGCCGGGGCGCACCGGAGGCGCAGATGCTGTACGCCGAAACTGAAGCCAGCATCGCCAAGCGCGAAAACGCCGCCGCCGAGCGCAAAGCAGGCGCTCTGGGCGTGAGCACCGATGGCAAACCGAGCAAGAAACAGCGACGGGATCTGTTCAAGTTTCGTGGTAGCAGCAATGAATGATTGACCGGGTCCGTCGACCACTCAAACAGGCAAAGACTTGTAATTGTGCTTGCGCGTAGCCATATGGGGTAATTCGCCTACCCTACATGAGCCATTGGCAGCGCCATTCGTCGTAAAGCGCACACAATCGCCGGCCTGTAAGCCATAACCAGACAGCAAGACGCTATGGCCAACGCGCAACCTCGAATTCTGTAATCACTTTTGTCACCACTTCAGATACCCAGACTTATGACTGACCTACCGGATAACGACTTCACCCAACGCTTCATCTTCGATGACAGCGACACCCGTGGCGAGCTGGTCTCGTTGGAGCTCAGCTACGCCGAAGTCCTGGCCAAACACGCCTACCCTCAGCCGGTCGCGCAACTGCTCGGCGAACTGATGGCGGCCGCTTCGTTGCTGGTCGGCACCATGAAGTTCGACGGACTGTTGATTCTGCAGGCCCGTTCCGAAGGCCCGATCCCGCTGCTGATGATCGAGTGCTCCAGCGAGCGCGACATCCGTGGCCTGGCCCGTTACGACGCGGACCGTATCGCTCCCGATGCCACCCTGGCCGACCTGATGCCCGATGGTGTCCTGGCATTGACCATCGACCCGAAACAGGGCCAGCGCTACCAGGGCATCGTCGACCTCGACGGCAAGACCCTGTCCGAGTGCTTCACCAACTATTTCGTCATGTCTCAGCAGGTCGGCACACGTTTCTGGCTGTATGCCGATGGCCGTCGCGCCCGTGGCCTGTTGTTGCAACAACTGCCTGCGGACCGTTTGAAAGACGAAGACGAGCGCGCCGCCAGCTGGCAGCACATCACCACGCTGGGCGGTACGCTGACCGCCGATGAGCTGTTGAGCCTGGACAACGAAACCGTGCTGCATCGCCTGTACCACGACGAGCAGGTGCGTCTGTTCGATGTGCAGAAGTTGCGATTCCGTTGCAGCTGCTCCCGCGAACGTTCGGCCAATGCGCTGGTCAGTCTGGGTATGGAAGACGCGCAAAAACTGGTGGTTGAGCACGGTGGCAACATCGAGATCGACTGCCAGTTCTGCAACCAGCAATACCTGTTCGATGCCGCCGATGTCACTCAATTGTTCGCCGGTGCGGGTATCGAGACGCCGTCAGATACCCGCCACTAAAACGGTTCAGCGCAGGTAAATTCACTGGCTGCCGCCGGATTAATGCCGTTACGACAGGAGGGGCCTACTTTTTTTGGGCTTTTCTGGCATAATCCGGCCCACTTTTTTCGCGGTAGTAGTGCACGACTTTCTACTACAAAAACGTTTGGAGCACTCGGCCACTGGCCGACGGGGAACCTCATGACGCAAGCCAATAACGCCGTGTACACCGATCTGAGTGTTGACGATCTGGTTAAAGAAGCCCTCAACCGCGGTGAAGGCGAGCTTGCCGATACCGGCGCACTGGTTGTTCGTACCGGTCACCGTACCGGCCGTTCGCCAGTCGACCGTTTCATCGTTGAAGAGCCAAGCACCCAGGCCGCCATCGCCTGGGGCCCGATCAACCGCAAGTTCCCGGCCGACAAGTTCGACGCCCTGTGGAACCGTGTTGAAGCTTTCAACAACGCGCAAGAGCATTTCGTTTCCCACGTGCATGTAGGTGCGGCTTCCGAGCATTACCTGGCCGTGAAGATGACCACCCAGACTGCCTGGCAGAACCTGTTCGGCCGTTGCCTGTTCATCAACCCGGCTCAGTACAACCCGGCGGGTCGTGACGAGTGGCAGGTCCTCAACGTTGCCAACTTCGAGTGCGTGCCAGAGCGCGACGGCACCAACTCCGACGGCTGCGTGATCATCAACTTCGCACAGAAGAAAGTGCTGATCGCTGGCATGCGTTACGCCGGTGAAATGAAAAAAGCCATGTTCTCGGTGCAGAACTTCCTGCTGCCGGCTGCCGACGTGCTGCCAATGCACTGCGCTGCCAACATCGGTGAAGAGGGCGACGTGACCCTGTTCTTCGGTCTCTCCGGTACCGGCAAAACCACCCTGTCCGCCGATGAAAGCCGTTACCTGATCGGTGACGACGAACACGGCTGGGGCGAGGGCGTGGTGTTCAACATCGAAGGCGGTTGCTATGCCAAGTGCATCGACCTGTCCGAGAAGAACGAGCCGGTTATCTGGAAAGCCATCAAGCACGGCGCGGTCCTGGAAAACGTCGTCATCGATGACGCCAAGCACGCCGACTACGCTGATGTCAGCCTGACCCAGAACAGCCGCGCCGCTTACCCGCTGGAGCACGTTGCCAAGCGCTCCGAGAAAAACCTCGGTGGCGAGCCGAACGCTGTGATCTTCCTGACCTGCGACCTGACCGGCGTTCTGCCGCCAGTGTCGATCCTCAACGAAGAACAAGCGGCTTACCACTTCCTGTCTGGCTACACCGCACTGGTGGGTTCGACCGAAATGGGTTCGGGCAGCGGCATCAAGTCGACCTTCTCCACCTGCTTCGGCGCACCGTTCTTCCCGCGTCCGGCTGGCGAATACGCTGAGCTGCTGATCAAGCGCATCCGCGGCTTCGGCTCCAAGGTCTACCTGGTCAACACCGGCTGGACCGGCGGTGGCTATGGCGTCGGCAAACGCTTCAACATCCCGACCACCCGCGCAGTGATCGCAGCGATCCAGAGCGGCGCGCTGATCGGTACCGAGACCGAGCACCTGGACACTGTCAACCTCGACGTGCCACTGGCCGTACCGGGCGTTGAGACTGGCCTGCTGAACCCACGCAACACCTGGGCCGACAAAGCCGCCTACGACGAAGCCGCCAAAGCACTGGCCGGCCTGTTCATCGAGAACTTCAAGAAGTTCGAAGTGAGCGACGCGATCAAGGCTGCGGGTCCAAAGTTGTAAGTGTTGGTTTGAGCTAACGAAGAAGCCGCCCCTCGGGGCGGCTTTTTTGTGCAAAAAATTCAGTTTTTCGCGGGCAAGTCAGAATGAGTCAGGCCGTTACAGGCCTTCGAGCTCATCCGTGTCCCAGCGTTGGGCCTTGATAGCCCGGTAGAGCATGTCGAGGGTCAATGGCACCTTTTCGCCGCGACCCTTGGCATTTCGCTTTAGATTCACATCGTAGCCGTCGGGCTGGAAATAGCGATAGCTGTCGAAATCCACGAAATCGATGACGAATTGGTCTTCCAGGGCTTCGATCAAGTGTTGTGCGTCGGTGCCGTTGCAGCCCAGGTCGAAGTTGATCGAGGTGCTGAGGCTGATGGTTTTGCGTTCGGGGAAGCCGAGTTCTTCATGCAGCAGTTGCATGAGTTGCTGCATCAAGTGGTCGTCGGGGAGGTTGGGGGCGAGGTTCATTGGAGGATGCTCCGATAGGCCAGGACGAGAATCAGGTTCAACTGTTTTGCTCTCTCGGTATTTTTCGAGTGCCTGTTCTCGCGAGATAAGCGGCTTGTTGAGGTCTGTCGGAGAAGTATCGAATCCGGCGAGGCGCAAGCTAGCCAAGTAATTTGAACGGCGGACCTTTTCGTAATGAGCTTGTTTTTGTTTTAAGGTCAATTTGCTCATGGGTAGTACCAAATGAATGTCAGGGCCATCGTTGTCTGGCATGAATCACTCTCACCATTTCAACTGCCTTGTCTGCGATCAGGTAGATCATGACGTAGTTGGCGGTCGCAACTATCTCCCGCGTTCCCGGGACTTTGCCTTTTCTGTAAAGAGTCGGACGCTGACGAGCGTTCTCAGCTTTCAACTCGAAAATTTCGTCGAGGGCAATCGCCGCTTCAGGGTTTTCCAGAGTGATGTGATCCATGATTTTGCTTCGGTCATCAAGCGCCGTCTGACGCCAGATTACCTTCATCAACGCGCTCGCTGACGTATGGCATCACGTTTGGCTGCAAATATTCGGCGGGCCTCTTCGTCGCTCACCGTCGGTCTTGAATCATCAAGCCCAATTTTGACCTGCTCCTTGAACCACTCCTCGTATGCGGCGGCATCGTGTGCCTGCTTCATCGCCTCGGAACGATCGGGACGTGTGTAGGTTTTGATTTGGAGTGGATCATAGTTCGATGCGTCCACATCGAAGGTGGTGATGCCTACGTCTTGCAGATAAGTCACCAACGTTTCAAGTCGTTTGAACAGTCGTACCTGTCGACTACGTTGCGCTGTCAGGGAGCATTGTTTGTTCCCGTACGGAATTTGAATCGACCACCCTCCCGGATTCGCGACGATATGCGCGCTGTTTACTGAGCCTTTCTCAACCAATCGTGTGAGGGTGCTGTGATCGATAGTTTCGGCTGTCATGAGAGTGAGTCCATGGGGGAACAATGGCTCACATGCTACGCAATCAATAATAGTTTGCAATATTCGGCTCCTATGTGGGACGGCAGGAATACATCATTGATCAGGCAGGCCGTCCTACTCGGGAACGGGGACCTGCCTGAACGAGCGCGTTAAGCGGGGGCTTTCCAGTTGAGCATGCGTTGCTGGGCGACTTTGAGCAGGTCGCAGCCGTCCTGGGTCAGCAGGTAGAGGGCGTGGGTGATGTGCGGGATGTCTTCGACATCGCCGTCCTTGAAGCTTTGGCAGTGCAGGGTTTGCAGCAGCTCGCTGGAGGCCCGGATGCGCTGGAGGGCGGCTTCGAGGATGTCTTGAGGGTTGGCCTCTGTATCGATGATCAGGGGTGGGGTGTCGGTTAAGTTCGTTTTGAGTGGACGATATCGATTTGGAAATGGATTTGGTGTGGCCACTGAAGAAAACCTCTAGTAAGTGGAAATGTGCGTTCTCTTTTTTTCGAGTGACCAAACCCGAGTCGCTGATTTGGCAGCGACAGTCCGGACTATAGGTTTGAGTCACTGGTTGGGGATAGGCGACAAGGTGTCTTCTTTTGTAGGACCTTGCCGAAGCTTCCATAGGTCGTTGCTGACGGAGTTATCCACAGTGCACCGCGTTGCCGTTCATCGCTGGCAAGCCAGCTCCTACAGGGGGATGTGGTGGGGCTTCAGCCGGTGAGTTTCGGCAGGTGTTGCCGGGCGATGTCGAGCAGGTCGTTGCCGTCCTGGGTCAGCAGGTACAGCGCGCTGACGATCTTGGGGATGTCGCTCGCATCGGCCTGTTTGAAGCACAGGCAATAGAGGGTTTCGAGCAGGTCGCTGGCGGCGCGGATGCGTTGTCGGGCGGCGTCGAGGATCTCGAAGGGGTCGGCCTCGGTATCGATGACCAGCACCGGGGTTTCGCTGTAGCGGGATTTGAGTGGGTGATAGCGATTTGTCAGAGAGTCGGGGTTGTCCATCCAGGTGGGTCCTGTGCGAAATCGGCAAGTGTTTCCGGCAGGCCGAGACACTGCTTTCAGCCGCGCCGACAACTATAGGAGGGCGTGGTGTAGCGGGACAAGACGGCTGAGTTGGACAGGTTTTGTAGGGTGTTTATCGTGCTCTGAGGACGGGGACTACGCATTGTCTGGGGTTTGGGCGACGATACTGCGGAAGGTAAAAACGCCTACAGAGTTGTCAGTCTCTGTGCAGCAAATCCAGGTAAACAGTGCTTCAGAAATTGTCGGGTATTTCGGGTTTGAGGTGATTGTGCCGGCCTCTTCGCGAGCAAGCCCGCTCCCACAGTTTTTTGCGTCGTACTCAAGTCTGCGGAGGACATGGATCGGTGTGGGAGCGGGCTTGCCCGCGAAGGCGATCTGACAGTCGCCCATCCGCTGTATCATCCCGTATCGTTTTTGCCCCCGACCTTTTCTCGACGCGCTGCAATCGCCGGCTAGGCTTTGCTCATCGCAGCGGTCAACGGAGTGACAGCTTATGCACAACACCCTGGAACAGGTTTTCGGTTATCCACAGTTTCGCCCCGGTCAGGAAGCCGCCGTCAGTGCCGTGCTGGCCGGGCGTTCGGCGGCGGCGATTTTCCCCACCGGCTCCGGCAAATCCCTCTGTTATCAGTTACCGGCAGTGTTGCTGCCACACCTGACGCTGGTGGTTTCGCCGTTGCTGGCGCTGATGCAGGATCAGTTGGCGTTCCTGCAGCGCCACGGCATTGCCGCTGGCAGTATCGATTCGGCGCAAAGCCGCGATGACGCCAGCGATGTCATGGCTCGCGCCAAGTCCGGCGAGTTGAAGATTCTGATGATTTCCGTGGAGCGTCTGAAGAACGAGCGTTTCCGCCATTTCCTGCAGCAAGTACCGATCTCGCTGCTGGTGGTGGACGAAGCCCACTGCATCTCGGAATGGGGCCACAACTTCCGTCCGGATTACCTCAAGCTTCCCGACTACCAGCGCCAGTTCAACATCCCGCAGGTGTTGCTGCTGACTGCTACAGCAACACCCAAAGTCATTGCGGATATGCAGACGAAATTCGCCATCGCCGCAGACGATGTGGTGACCACCGGTTTCTATCGACCCAACCTCAATTTGCTGGTGGAGCCGGTGCGCGGCCAGGACAAGCGCCGACGCCTTGTCGAGTGGATGAGCGAGCGACCCGGCCAGCCGAGCATCGTCTATGTGACTTTGCAGAAAACCGCCGAGCACATCGCCGAACACCTGAACCGCAATGGTATTCAGGCCGAGGCCTATCACGCCGGGTTACCCCACGATCAGCGTGAAGGTATCCAGAAGCGCTTCATGGGCGGGCAGTCCAATTGCATCGTCGCCACCATCGCCTTCGGCATGGGCATCGACAAGAGCGACATCCGTAACGTGGTGCATTTCGACCTGCCCAAATCCATCGAGAACTACAGCCAGGAAATCGGCCGCGCCGGGCGTGACGGTCAGCCGTCGGACTGCCTGGTATTGGCCAACCGCGACAGCCTCAATGTGCTGGAAAACTTCGTCTACGGCGACACGCCCGAGCTGGACGGCATCCGCAGTGTGCTCGACGAGATACACGCCGTCGCACCCGAAGGACAATGGGAGTTCCTTCTGGGGCCGTTGGCGGATCAAAGCAACATTCGTCAATTGCCGCTCAGGACCTTGCTGGTACAACTCGAGTTGCGCGGGTTGATCGCCCCGCGCTACGCCTACTACGCCGAGTACCGTTTCAAATATTTGCAGGAGCCCGAAGCGCTGCTGGCGCGTTTTGAAGGCGAGCGCAGGGATTTCGTCGCTGCGATCATCCAGACCTCCAGCCGTGCACGGACCTGGGCCACGGTGAATTTCGACGCGCTGTATGAGCAGCACCAGGCTGAGCGTAGTCGGGTGGTGAAGGCGCTGGATTACTTTCAGGAAAAGGGATGGGTCGAACTGGAAAGCAAGCAGATGACCGAAGTCTACAGCGTGCTGCAAAGTGGTTTCGACAGTGTCGCGTTGAGCCAGGAGTTGCACGGGTATTTCACTCGGCATGAACAAACCGAGATTGCGCGGATTCACGCGATGCTGGATCTGTTCGCCACCGACCATTGCCTGGGTTATCGCCTGGCTGAGTATTTCGGCGACCACAATGCACCGCAGCAATGCGGGCATTGTTCGGTGTGTCACGGGCAAGTGGCTCGGTTGCCTGCACCACCGGAGTTGCCGGCGCTTGTGGATAAAAACTTCGGGACGCTGTGTGGCGATTTTATCCACAGGCACGAGCAGCACACAGGCAACGTGCCCTCGGCTGAGCGCGTGACACGGTTTCTGTGCGGGATCAGCGTGCCGCTGTTCACCAAACTCAAGGCGCGGTCGATTTCGGGGTTTGCGGCGCTGGAAGATTATCCGTATGCCGCGGTGCGCAGTTGGGCCGAGCGGCATCTTGCAGGCTGAACCGTATCCCCTGTGGGAGCGGGCTTGCTCGCGAAAGCGGTGGGTCAGTCACCGTCACTGCCAATTGATGGATCGCCTTCGCGAGCAAGCCCGCTCCCACAGAAATTGGCGGCACATCCATCCGCTGAATGTTGCTCATCACAGGAATAAATTTCAAAAAAATCCACTGGCTGACTATGGTGGTGGCTGTCTTCGGATCGCCAACAAGAGAACAAAACATGAGCCAGACACCGTCGAATATTCAGCGCGCAGCCGTCGTCGGCGCGGGCACCATGGGCCGTGGCATTGTCATGTGCCTGGCCAACGCCGGAGTGGCCGTGCAGTGGGTCGACAATAACCCGCAAATGCTGGAGCAAGCGCTGGCCACCGTGGCGGACACCTACGCTCATAACGTGCGCCAGGGCCGGATTGACCAGAGCGAGGCCGATGCCCGTGTCGCGCGTGTTACGGCGGCAGAAGGTTTTACGGCTATCCGCGATGTCGACCTGGTCATCGAGGCGGTGTACGAAAACCTTGAGCTCAAACAAAAAATCTTCCGCGAGCTCGATGGCCTGCTCAAACCCGAAGCCATTCTGGCCAGCAATACTTCGGCGCTGGATATCGACGCCATTGCGGCGGTTACGCGCCGGCCGCAGCAGGTTCTGGGGCTGCACTTCTTCAGCCCGGCGCACATCATGAAACTGCTGGAAATCGTCCGCGGAGACCAGACTGCACCGGCAGTCATCGAAGCTGCACTGGCGTTGGGCAAGCGCATGGGCAAGGTCAGCGTGGTGGCGGGCAACTGCGATGGCTTCATTGGCAACCGCATGCTCAATACCTACGTGTTGGAGGCGCGCAAAATGCTGCTGGAGGGGGCTTATCCCTATCAGGTGGATGCGGCACTGCAAGGCTTTGGTTTCGCCATGGGGCCGTTCCGCATGTTCGACGTGGTCGGCGTCGACCTGCAGTGGCGCGCCCGGCAACTGTCCGGTGTCGGGCAGGATGCGCCGGAAGTTCAGGTGGATAACCGACTGTGCGAAATGGAGCGTTTTGGCCAGAAAAGTGGCAATGGTTATTACCACTATGAGCCGGGCAGTCGCCAGGCCGAACATGATCCACAGGTGGATGCGCTGGTGCTGGAAGTCAGTGAAGGGCTGGGGTTCCAGCGTCGCGAGATCGGCCCGGAAGAAATTCTGGAGCGCTGCTTGCTGGCATTGGTCAACGAGGGCGCGAAGATTCTTCAGGAAGGTATTGCCGGGTCAGCTCACGACATTGATCTGGTTTACCTTAATGGCTACGGTTTCCCGGCGGACAAGGGCGGCCCGATGGCCTGGGCCGATCAGCAAGGGTTGGCGGATATTCATCGGCGCTTGATGGACCTTGAGACGCGTCAGGGCGATCACTGGCAACCGGCGCGGTTGATTGGTGAGCTGGCTGCGGCCGGCAAGGGGTTTGCCGACCATTGATTGATGGGGCGCCTGTAAGGATGCCTTTGCGAGCAAGCCCGCTCCCACATTGAATATCGGTCGTACACACAATCTGTGCTCGGCGAAGATCAAATGTGGGAGCGGGCTTGCTCGCGAAGAACGATAACGCGGTTTTCGCCTTAGACTGGCGAACCTACTCAGGAACCAACGCTGATGCCCCAACGCACCGACTATCCGCACTTCCAGCCCATCACCACCCGCTGGCACGACAATGACACCTACGGTCACATCAACAACGTCACTTACTACAGCTTCTTCGATACGGCGGTGAATACCTACCTGATCGAAGTCGGCGGCCTGGATATCCATGAAGGTGAGGTGGTGGGTTTCGTGGTGAGTTCGGCTTGTGATTACTTTGCTTCCATTGCCTTCCCGGACCGGATCGAGATCGGCCTGCGGGTGGGCAAGTTGGGCAACAGTTCGGTGCAATACGAACTGGCAGTATTCAAGCAGGGAGAAGACGAAGCCTGCGCGGCAGGACGCTTCGTGCATGTGTTTGTCGATCGGGTGTCGAATCAACCCGTGGCGATTCCGGCAGGGTTGCGCGGGGCGCTGCAGCGTCTGGTGGTTCAGTAAGGAAAAAAAACCGCAGCCCTTGGGCTGCGATTTTTGATGTGCCAGTTATAGCGAGGCGATGGATGCCTTAGTCGTCGTCGTGCCAGCGATGCTTGCGGTGGCCATAGGCATGACCGTGGTGACGGTGGCCGTCGCGGTAGTAGCGACGACGGTCATGGTCGCGATACGAACGACGATCGCCGTCTTCATCATCGTACTCTTTGCCCATGTAGTTACCCAGCGCGCCACCGGCGCCGCCGCCTGCTGCGGCGCCGATCAGGCTGCCGCTGGTGCCGCCCATGCTGCGGCCGACCACGTTACCGCCCGCGGCACCCAACGCACCGCCAAGGGCTGCTTCACCACGGCTGTGTTTGTTTGCGCCGACGGCGCTACCACCCGCGCCGCCCAGGGCCGCGCCGATGGTGGAACCGGTATTGCCGCCTAACGACTGGCCGACGACCGAGCCCAGAACCCCGCCCAATGCGCCGCCTACACCGGCTTCGGTGGTGCCGCCAGCAGACGCAATACCGCTGACCAGGCCAAGGGACAACAAGAGAATCGAGGAGAACTTCATGGAGGAACCTCAAGGGGATGACGGCGCGATCCTGAGGCTCTGGAATAGGCGTGACAATCGAAATCCGACGAATAACACGACCTGTATACAATATTGCAAGTTGCTGTTTTTTGGGCGGAACTTAACGTTTTTTTGCCGGTCTGTTACTACTTCGCAAAGGCCGTTTTCATGAGAAAACGGCCTTTTTTGTGGGCGATTGGAAAGGGCTGGATCCGGAAAATTTGTTGCTTGATCTACCGTATTCGCGAGCAAGCCCGCTCCCACATTTGATCTTCAGCGAACACAAAATTTGTGTACGGCAGAGATTCAATGTGGGAGCGGGCTTGCTCGCGAAGAGGCTGGCTCAGGCGAAGTGTTACGCAGACCTGGCCATGATCAACCCACTCTCACTCGCCGCTTCCAAACGAATCGCCACAAACTTCGACGTTGGCGTATGGCTGCCATCGCCGGTGCTTTCCAGCGGCACCAGCGGATTCACTTCCGGGTAGTAGGCCGCCGCTTGCCCGGCCGGGATATCAAACGCCAGCAGCGTGAAGCCTTTTACCCGACGTTCAATGCCATCGTTCCAGAGCGAAACGATGTCAGCCTTCTGCCCCGGTCTGAAGCCCAGGCGAATGATGTCGGCTTCGTTGACGAACAACACGTCCCGCTGACCTTTCACGCCGCGATAACGGTCGTTGAGGCCATAGATGGTGGTGTTGTACTGATCGTGGGAGCGCATCGATTGCATGATCAGGTCCGGCAGCACGCCAGTGGCGCGAGTGCGTTCGTGCACCAGGTCTTTTGGCAGCGCGTTCGGGCGGAAATTGGCCCGGCCTGAGGCAGTGTTCCACTTGCGTGCGCCGGCACTGTTGCCCAGGTAGAAACCGCCGGGGTTTTTGATCTTCTCGTTGAAGTCCTTGAAGCCTGGAATGGTCTCGGCGATCAAGTCGCGGATACGGCCGTAATCGGCCACCAGCCAGTTCCAGTCCACCGGGTGGTTGCCCAGGGTCGCGGCGGCGATGCCGGCCAGGATCGCCGGTTCCGAACGCATCTGGTTCGACAGCTGCTGCAACTGACCGTTGGAGGCATGGACCATGCTGAACGAATCCTCGACGGTCACCGCTTGCGGGCCTTCGCTCTGGATATCGATGTCGGTGCGGCCCAGGCACGGCAAGATCAGCGCGTCCTTACCGTGGGTCAGATGGCTGCGGTTGAGCTTGGTGCTGATCTGCACGGTCAGGTCGCAGTTTTGCAGGGCCTGGAACGTGCGTGGGCTGTCCGGTGTGGCTTGCGCGAAGTTGCCGCCCAGACCGATGAAAACTTTCGCCCGGCCTTCAGCCATGGCGTGAATGGCTTCGACCACGTTATGGCCGTTGTGGCGTGGCACCTTGAACTGGAAGCGGCGCTCCAGTGCATCGAGGAACGCCACGGGTGGGCGCTCGTTGATACCCATGGTCCGGTCGCCCTGCACGTTGCTGTGGCCGCGTACCGGGCACAGTCCGGCACCAGGCCGACCAATGTTGCCGCGCAGCATCATCAGGTTGGCGATTTCCTGGATGGTCGCCACCGAATGGCGATGCTGGGTGATGCCCATGGCCCAGCACATGATGACGTTCTTGCTCTTGGCATACATGCGTGCCGCTTGTTCGATTTCCGCCAGGGGCAGGCCCGATTGCTCGACGATCTGCTCCCACGGCGTATCGTCGATGGTCGCCAGGTACTCCAGCACGTTGGCGCTGTGTTCATTGAGGAAGTCGTGGTCGAACACTGCCGGGGCGCCGGTTTTCTGCGCATCGCGCTCCCACAGCAGGAGGAATTTGGCCATGCCGCGCATGATCGCCATGTCGCCACCCAGGGCTGGGCGGAAGAACGCGGTGTTGGTCGGCCTGTCGCCGTTGGTGAGCATTTCGATCGCATGCTGCGGATGCTGGAAGCGCTCCAGGCCACGCTCTTTCAGCGGGTTGATGCACACCACTTGAGCGCCGCGCTTCACCGCTTCGCGCAGCGGTTCGAGCATCCGCGGGTGGTTGGTGCCGGGGTTCTGGCCCCAGACGAAAATCGCATCGGCGTGTTCGAAGTCGTCGAACGTCACCGTGCCTTTGCCGACACCGACGCTTTGCGACAACGCAACACCGCTGGCCTCGTGACACATGTTCGAGCAGTCAGGGAAGTTGTTGGTGCCATAGGCGCGCACGAACAGCTGATAGAGGTACGCTGCTTCGTTGCTGGCGCGGCCCGACGTGTAGAACTCGGCCTGATCCGGGCTCGACAAGCCGTTCAGGTGTTTGGCGATCAGCGCGAAGGCATCGTCCCAACTGATGGGTTTGTAGCGATCGGTTTCGGCGTCGTAGCTCATCGGCTCGGTCAGGCGGCCCTGATACTCGAGCCAGTAGTCGCTCTGCTCCAGCAGCGCGGTGACGCTGTGTTTGGCGAAGAATCCGGCATCGACACGGCGTTTGGTCGCTTCCCAGTTCACCGCTTTGGCGCCGTTCTCGCAGAACATCACCATGCCGCCTTCCTGAGAGTCACCCCAGGCGCAACCGGGACAGTCGAAGCCGCCGTTCTTGTTGGTCTTGAGCATCATGCGCAGGTTTTTCAGCGCGTTGTCGCTGGTCAACCAGGCCTGGGCCACGCTGATCAGTGCGCCCCAGCCACCGGCCGGGCCTTTGTAGGGCTTGTAGCGAGGGACGGGTTTCTGGTCGGCTTGACGGTGTTGACTCACGCTTGATTCTCCGACGTTGGGCTGTAGACCCGCGGCGCATTCTTCTGTGGCAGATGGATGAGATTGAGGTTGTGGCGACGGGCCCATTGCACGGCAAGGCCCGTGGGCGACGACAGGCTGACCAGGGTCTGGATGCCGGCGCGCAAGACTTTCTGGATCAATTCGAGGCTGCAGCGACTGGTGACAATCGCCAGGCCACCCGCGGTCGGGATGTTCTGGCGGACGAGTCCACCGATCAGCTTGTCGAGGGCGTTGTGCCGACCGATGTCTTCGCGGCCCAGCAGCAGCTCGCCCTTGTCATTCATGAACACTGCCGCATGCACCGCGCCGCTATGCTGGCCCAAGGGCTGGAAGGCGCCGATGCGCTCGCGCAGGCCAACAAGCCATTCGACCGGCGGCAACGGGGCGCCGGGCAATACCTGAAGGTCCGGCAAAGCCTGTTCGACCGCCTCCACGCCGCACAGCCCGCAACCGCTGGTGCCGGCCAGTTGCCGACGCTGCTGCTTGAGGTTCCAGAAGGCGCGGTTGGCAATGGTCACTTGCGCGTATTGCGCCGATCCCGAGCCGCTCAGTTGCAGGTCATAGATGTCCGTGGCGTCCTGGATGATGCCGCTGCCCAGGCTGAAGCCGACGATGAAGTCTTCGAGGTCGGTCGGTGTCACCAGCATGACGGCCTGGCTGATGCCGTTGTAGGCGATCGCCAGCGCCACTTCCTCGGCCAGCGCGGTGCTGGCCGATTCCGAGTGCTCGAGGTTGCTGTAGCTGTACGTCTGGCTGGCCGCGGGCGCGGGTGTTTCGAGGGCAGGCGCCGCGCAGGCAGGGCGCTTGGTGTTCATGGCATCACCGACGGTTTGATCAGCTTTAAGACTAGGCGCGGCAACTTGTCGCGTCTAATCGCTATTACTGATCTACCGATAGATGCCGTCGATCAAGCGCCGATCAACGATTGCTGATAAATCGCGAAACAGGCCTCCGCCAGGGCCGAGCGTGGCGCGCTGCGACGCATGATCAGCCCCAGCCGGCCGAGGGTCTGGGCGTTTTCTATCGGTTGCAGGCGCAAGTGGTCGGTCAGCCCTTCGAGGCCACCGTCCAAGGGCATCACGGCGCAACACAGGCCGCCGTGCACCGCTTGTAACAGTTGATGGACGGCATCCGTTTGCAACAAAGGCTGCGGGTTGAGGCCGCGGCTGTGGAAGTTGTGGTCGATGGACTGGCGAAAGTGCATGCCGCTGGTGAGCATGCCCAGCGGCAGCTCGATCAACGATTCCCAACTCAGCGGTGCCTCGCCAAAGGTGAAAAAGCGCTGGTCGTAGAGCAGGCCCATGCGGGTTTCACTGAAGGTCAGCGAGTCGAAGCGTTCGGCATCCAGGCGCTCCAGATATGACACGCCGAGATCCAGGCGATTGTTCGCCAGTTGTTCGAGGATCTGTTCCGAACTCAACGCCGAAAGCTCGAAGCGCAGGTTCGGGTGTTCGGCGTGCAGGCGTTGCAGCAGCGGCAGTGGATCGAAGCTCGACAACGGCACCATGCCCAGACGCAAAGTGCCGACCAGATTGCCGCGACAGGCGGCGGCCTCGGCATACAAGCCGTCATAGGCCGCCAACACCGTGCGCGCCCAAGCCAGCACCCGCTCGCCCGGCGCGGTAAAGCCTTCGAAGCGCTGGCCGCGATTGACCAGCGGCAGGTCGAGTTCTTCTTCGAGGCTGCGCAGGCGCATGGACAGGGTCGGCTGGGTGATGTGGCAGCGTGCGGCGGCCTGGCCGAAATGGCGGGTTTCGTCGAGCGCGATGAGGAATTTCAGCTGCTTGATGTCCATCTTCGCTCCAGGGTGCGGGAAGGTGCGGATTCTATCGCAAGCGGGGTCATTGGTCGGGTTGGAATCGCAGGTGACGGTCGTGGTCTAGGCTTTGGCGTCTGGAACCCGAAACCCAAGGAGCGTGCACCATGAGTCTTTTGAGCTTTGTGAAAGAAGCAGGCGAAAAACTGCTGGATTTGCTGACACCCGGCAACGCCAATGCCAGTGAGCAGTTGAAGGCGCACATCAGCAAGGTCGGCCTGGGCAACCCGAATGTGCAGGCGACGGTCGAGGGTGACAAGGTCACGGTGACCGGCGCAGTGGCGAGCCAGGAAGAGAAGGAGAAGATCCTGCTGGCGGTGGGCAACATCGCCGGGGTTGGCAGCGTGGATGATCAGATTACCGTGACTGGGCCTGTCGTTGCTGCCGCACGTTTTGTGGTCGTGAAAAAGGGCGACACCCTCAGCGCGATATCCTTGGCCGTATATGGAAATGCCAACCAGTACAACAAGATTTTTGAAGCCAACAAGCCAATGCTGTCGCACCCGGACAAGATCTATCCGGGGCAGTCGTTGCGGATTCCTGAGTAACCTGTGAAACCGTGTGATGGCTTTCGCGAGCAAGCCCGCTCCCACATTTGATCTTCATCGCACACAATTTTTGTGTTCACTGCAGATCCAGTGTGGGAGCGGGCTTGCTCGCGAAGCAGGTAACGCGGTCTACAGCCCCGCTATCAAATCCCGATAATCCCCGACCGCTGCAAACTCCGCCGTATCCTTCGGCCCCTTGCGGCTGTCTGGTTCGCGCACGGCCAGCAAATGCGCCACACCAAAATCCCGTGCGCTGCGCAGGATCGGCAAAGTGTCGTCGATGAACAGGCTGCGCGCCGGATCGAAATCGATATCGGCTTGCAACGCATCCCAGAATTGCGGGTTTTCCTTGGGGAAGCCGTAGTCATGGGAGCTGATCAAGCGTTCGAAGTAGGGCGCCAGTTGGATTTTTTCCAGCTTCAACGACAGCGCATCCCGATGGGCATTGGTGATCAGCACCACGCGCTTGCCGGCCTGTTTGATCGCTGCCAGAAAGGTGTCGGCATCCGGGCGCAGGGCGATCAGGTGCGCGGTTTCCAGTTTCAGGTCGCGCACTGACAGCTTCAATTCGGCGCTCCAGAAATCCAGGCAGTACCACTGCAACTGGCCGGCATTGCGTTCGAACAACGGCTGCAACTCCATCTCGGCCATGGCCCGGCTGACCCCGTGCAGTTCGGCGTAACGCTGGGGCAAATGCTCCATCCAGAAGTGGTTGTCGAAATGCAGATCCAGCAGCGTGCCGTCCATGTCCAGCAGAACGGTATCGATGTCGGACCACGGTAATGAAGGCATGGCAAAGTCTCGGACGGTAGAAAGATATCTGGCGTAAACAATCGGGTAAGCCGCGTTATAGTAGCGCGTTCACGCCAAGGAGCTTTGCATGCGCCAGAAACCCACCATACTCGCCCGCGAAATTGTCGCCACCAGTCGATTGTTCTGCGTGGAAGAGCTGAAGCTGCGCTTTTCCAATGGCGTGGAGCGCACCTATGAACGCCTGGTCGGCAAAGGTGCCGGGTACGGTGCGGTGATGATCGTGGCGATGCTGGATGCTGAGCATGCGGTGCTGGTCGAGGAGTATTGCGGCGGCACGGATGAATATGAAATGTCGTTGCCCAAGGGCTTGATCGAGCCGGGCGAAGACGTGCTGGCGGCGGCCGAGCGTGAACTCAAGGAAGAGGCCGGTTTCGGCGCGCGGCAACTGGAGCACCTGACCGAGCTGTCGCTTTCCCCCGGTTACATGAGCCAGAAGATTCAAGTGGTGCTGGCCACCGACCTCTACGAGGAGCGTCTGGAGGGCGACGAGCCAGAGCCGATGCGGGTGGACAAGGTCAATCTGCGTGAGCTCTCGGCGCTGGCACAAAACCCGCAATTTACCGAAGGCCGTGCCTTGGCGGCGCTGTACCTGGCCCGTGACCTGTTGACTCAGCGCGGAGCGTTCCAGCCATGAACTTCCCACATCCGTTGATGGCACCGGTGGTTGAACTGGCCTTGCAGGCTGGCGAGGCGATCCTGCCGTTCTGGCGTACAGGCACGGCCGTCACGGCGAAGGCTGATGATTCGCCGGTGACGGCTGCTGACCTGGCCGCTCACCACCTGATCCTGGCCGGGCTGACGGCGCTCGATCCGAACATCCCGGTGCTCTCCGAAGAAGACGCCAACATTCCCCAAAGCGTGCGTGCCGGATGGCAGCGCTGGTGGCTGGTCGATCCGCTGGATGGCACCAAGGAGTTCATCAGCGGCAGCGAGGAGTTCACCGTCAACATCGCCCTGATCGAAAACGGTCGGGTGGTGTTCGGCGTGGTGTCGATGCCGACCAACGGGCGTTTTTATGTCGGTGGTGCCGGGCTCGGCGCGTGGCGTGGTGATAAGGGCGGCACGCCGATGGCGATTCAGGTGCGAGATGTCCCGGCGCCAGGCGAGTCGTTCACCGTGGTGGCCAGCCGTCGTCATTCGAGTCCGGAGCAGGAGCGATTGCTGGCCGGGTTGAGCGCCAGCCTTGGCGAGTTGCAACTGGCCAATATCGGCAGTTCGCTGAAGTTCTGCCTGCTGGCGGAAGGGGCGGCGGATTGCTATCCGCGCCTGGCACCGACTTCGCAGTGGGACACGGCGGCGGCGCAAGGTGTGCTGGAAGGCGCCGGCGGTGAAGTGCTGGAGTTGAGCGGTGAACCGTTCAGCTATCCGGCACGGGAGTCGCTGTTGAATGCGTTCTTTTTGGCGCTGCCGGCGAAGGCGGCGTGGCGGGACAAGTTGCTGGAACTCGCCCGGTCCTGATATTCACACGCTTTTGTGGCGAGGGAGCTTGCTCCCGTCGGGTCGCGAAGCGGCCCCAATGCTTTATTGCGGCTACTGCGTAGCCTAACGGGAGCAAGCTCCCTCGCCACAAGGTTTTCGCATTGGCCTAACGCTCACCGGTGCAGCACGTATTGCCCCACAAACCTCACCGCATCCTCATCACGGCCTTCATTGACGACCCGCGTATGCAGCGTCAACCGCGCTCGGCTGTATCGCTGGAACGTGCTCAGGAATTTCTTCCAGATCACCGGATCCGGCGCCTGGCAAATGGCGTTTGCATCGCCCGTCACCGGCAGCGGATAGCTGATCTGCCCTTCCTGAATCACGATGTGCCCGTCTGTAATCCCTTCTTCCTTAAGACGCAAATGCAGCCAGCCCCAACCAGCCAGGACCGCGCCGCAATACAGGCTGCCGCCGAACATGGTGCTCTTGTGGTTGACGTTGGCGTCCAGCGGCAAGTGCAGGCGCAGTTGCTGGTCATGCCAGTCGAGCACTTTGAGGCCCATGTCCCGGGTGAGGGGAATGTCGTGATGGAGAACGGATTCCAGTTGTCGACTGTCGCGGCTCATTCAGGGGCCTCTTGCTCGAAGTGGATGATTGGACGGTAGCTCAATCGAGGTCATCAGGGTGGGCCGGGGCGCCACTGTCGGCGAAACTCAGACCGTGCTTGCGCAGTTTGTCGTGCAGGGTCTTGCGCGGAATGCCGAGGGCTTCGGCGACACTGCGCACCGAACTGTGCGAGCGTGCCAGTTCGGCGGCAATCAGGGTTTTTTCGAAGTTTTCCACTTGTTCGCTCAGCCCGCCGCTGACCACTTCCACCGGAGTTCCGGCCGCGTGCGATGACTCGCTGTTGTCCAGCGCCAGTTCCAGGCCCAGGGCAAAACGTTCAGCAGCGTTTTGCAGTTCACGCACATTGCCGGGCCAGGCGTGGCGCAGCAGCAAGGCACGTTGCCCCGGTTGCAGCTCATGGGGCGGCAAGCCGTGGCGGGCACTGGCTTCATCGGCAAAATGCTGGAACAGCATCAAGGCGTCTTCGCCCCGTTCGCGCAACGGTGGAATCCGCAACGGTGCGACGTTCAGGCGGTAATACAAGTCGGCGCGAAAACGCCCCTGATCGGCCGCCTGACGCAGGTCTTCCTTGGTGGCGGCGATGATGCGGATGTCCAGCGGGATCAACTGATTGCCGCCCAGGCGTTCGACCACCCGTTCTTGCAGCAAACGCAGCAATTTGACCTGCACGTCCAGGCTCATGCTTTCGATTTCATCGAGGAACAGCGTGCCACCGTTGGCAAATTCGAATTTGCCGATGCGGCGTTTCTGAGCGCCAGTGAAGGCGCCGGGTTCGTGGCCGAACAGTTCGCTTTCCACGACCGACTCGGCGAGAGCACCGGCGTTGATGGCTACGAAGGGTCCGTTACGGCGATTCGATAAATCGTGCAGCGCCCGGGCCACGACTTCTTTGCCGGCGCCGGTTTCGCCGAGGATCAGCACGTCGGCCCTGGTCGCCGCCAGGGCGCCAATCTGCTCGCGCAGGCGCAGCATCGAAGGTGATTGGCCAACCAGTCGTGTGCTCAGCTCGTTGCGATCACTCAAGGCCAGCCGCAGGCTGCGGTTGTCCAGCACCAGCCGGCGAAGGGCCAATGCACGGCGCACGCTGTCGAGCAGGGCATCGCTGGCGAAGGGTTTTTCCAGAAAGTCATAGGCCCCGGCGCGCATGGCCTGCACCGCCAGCGGCACATCGCCGTGGCCGGTGATCAGCAGCACCGGCAACTCTGGGTCCTGGGCGTGCAGTTCGGTCAACAGTTCCAGACCGTCCATGCCGGGCATGCGGATGTCACTGACCACCACGCCCGGCCAGTCCCGTTCAAGTTGCGCGGCCAGGCCTTTGGCTTCGGCCAGCGGCAGGATTTTCAGGCCAGCCAGATCCAGTGTTTGGCTCAGGGCCTGGCGCAAGTGGGGATCGTCGTCGATCAACACGACCTGAATGCGGCTGTCGATGGTCATGCACTTCGGTCCTCGGACGGTTGCAGGCTCACGCCCGGTGCGCCTGCGCGCAGCTTCAGGGTAATCAGGGCGCCGCCCTCCTTGTGGTTGGCGAACGACAGTTCACCGCCGAAGGCGCGCATCAGGGTTTCGCAAATCGCCAGCCCTAAACCGAGGCCCTGGGTTCGGGTCTTGGTGGTGTAGAACGGCTCGCTGGCACGCCCAAGGGCTTCCATGCAAAAGCCGGGGCCATTGTCGCGAATGTACAGGTTGACGCCATCGGCCGTGGATTGGGCACTTAGCCAGAGTTTACGCGGCGGGCCTTTTTCCGTCAGGGCATCCAGGGCGTTGGCCAGCAGATTACCGAGCACCTGACGCAAGCGGGTTTCCCCGGCTTCGACCCACAAGGTGGCGGCGGGCAAGTCGCGGATCAGCTCGACGTCCATGCTGCGTCGGCGCTTGGCCAGCAGGGCCAGGGCATCATCCAGCGCCGGTTGCAGGGCGACGCTTTCCGGGGCGTGCCGGTCGCGCCGGGCGAAGGCGCGCAGGTGGGCGATGATCGAGGCCATGCGGCCGGTCAATTCGCTGATCAGCTTGAGGTTGCCGCGGGCATCGTCGGTGCGCTGGTGGTCGAGCAGCACTTCGGCATTTTCCGCGTAGCTGCGAATCGCTGCCAGCGGCTGGTTGAGTTCGTGGCTGATGCTCGCCGACATCGTGCCCAGTGCCGACAATTTGCCGGCCTGCACCAGATCATCCTGGGCGCGTACCAGTTCCTGCTGGGCCTGTTCGCGTTCCAGCACTTCCTGTTTCAGGCGCCGGTTCAGGCCTTCTAGATCGCTGGTGCGTTCGGCGACCCGGCCTTCCAGCTCGCGGCGGGCCTTGGCTTCGAAGGCAATGCGTTCGAGGTAATGGCGGCGGCGCTGCATCATCAGACCGAGCAGCAGCATCAACACCAACAGCGTTGCACCACCGATGGCCACCACCGTGCGCACCGGGCGGTCGATCAAGGTTCGCGGGGCGAGGATGCTGACATTCCAGCCGGTTTCGGTGATTTGCTGAGTCTGGGTCAGCCAGGCATTGGGATTGAGCTCCAGCGGTTTTGGATCGCGGGTCGGGTAGGGTTGAATCGCGGTGATGGCCTTGCTTTCTTCCTCGTTCAACGGGCGGGTCGAGCGGAATCGCCACTCCGGTCGCGACGTGAGAATGACGACGCCGTTGTGGTCGGTCAGCAGCAGTTGTTCCGGGGTTTTGCCCCACAGGCTTTCGGTGTGGTCGAGGTCGACCTTGACCACCAGCACACCGACGATTTTCTCGCCATCACGCACACCGGCGGCGAAGAAGTAACCGCGCTTGGCGGAGGTGGTGCCCAGCCCGAAAAAGCGCCCGAGCTGTCCGGCCATGGCTTCGCTGAAATACGGCCGGAAGGAAAAATTGCGCCCGACGAAACTGTCGTGTTTGTCCCAGTTGGAGGCCGCCAGGGTCTTGCCGGTGGCATCCATCAGGTACATGACTTCGGCGCCGGTCTGGGTGGCGATATTTTTCAACAGGCGGTTGGCATTGCCTTGGGTGACGCCGTCGTCCGGTGCGCCGAGAACCGCGCGTAGAGCCGGCAGGTCGCCGAGGATCTGCGGTAACACTTCATAGCGGTGCAGGGTACCCAACAGGTTGGCGACGTAGAGGTCGAGGGTCTGACGATTCTGACTGGCCAGTTCGCTGCGGTAATAGCGCTCGGCAAGATGCTCCAGCGGCCACAGCAACGGCGCCAGGCACAGTGCCAGCAGGGCCAGGCTGCGCCAACGGGGTCTGGGAGGGAGAGTCGGTTTCATGAGCAGCATGCGCCTGTGGGTACAGGCGCATTATGCCTAGGCTTGCGGGCGCAGTCTGCGCGGCAAGTGATACTGCGATCGGGACGGTGAGTCAGGAAAAAACGTCAGCATCCTTGAACAGTGGCGCGGCCTGATCCTTGGCGGACAGCAAGGGCGCAAACTCCAGTTGCCAGTCGATGGCCAGGTCCGGATCGTCCCAGCGAATGCTGCGTTCGGCGGACGGGGTGTAGTAATCGGTGGTTTTGTAGAGGAATTCGGCGAATTCGCTCAGCACCACGAAACCGTGGGCGAAGCCTTCCGGTACCCAGAGTTGGCGATGGTTGTCGGCAGACAGGCGCACGGCGACCCATTTGCCGAAGTTCGGCGAGCTGCGGCGAATGTCCACGGTCACATCGAGTACTTCACCGTCGGTGACCCGGACCAGTTTGCCCTGGGTGTGTTCCAGTTGGTAATGCAGGCCGCGCAGCACGCCTTTTTGCGAGCGGGAGTGATTGTCCTGAACGAACTGAGTGTCCAGGCCGGTGGCCTCTTTGAAAGCCCTGGCGTTGAAGCTCTCATAGAAGAAACCACGTTCGTCACCAAAGACCTTGGGTTCGAGGATAAGAACACCGGGCAGGTCGGTGGTCACTACATTCATGGTGTTACTCCAGCTGATGTGTGAGATGGCCGCCATTCTTGCGCAAAGTGCCATTCGAGGCGAGTACCGGAACAAAACCTGTGGGAGCGGGCTTGCTCGCGAAGAGGGCGTGTCAGTCACATTCAGGCTGCCTGTCACCCCGCCTTCGCGAGCAAGCCCGCTCCCACAATTGCCCTCCTACAGGCTTGCGGGGGGTTGCGTATCGCCCGAAGCAGTGGCGATATAGGCGCCTAATAAAATTTCAGGGGTCGTTGTATGCCGCTCGCCACGTTGATTCATCGCGCCAGTTTGCCCAGCCCGCAGGTGTCTGCGGAGCAAGCGCTAGAGCTGCTGGAAGATCATTACGGGTTCAGCGGACGGTTGCAGGCCCTTGGCAGCCAGCAAGACCTGAACTACCGCGTCGACAGCGAGCGGGGGCGTTTTGTCCTGAAAATCTGCCGTGGCGATTATTCGGCGCTGGAGATTCAAGCCCAGCACGCTGGCCTCAAGCATCTGGACGGACACCCACAGGTGCATGTACCACGGGTGATGCCGGCAAAAAACGGTGCAGACCTGCTGTCACTGGAGGTGGGTGGCCAGGCGGTGCATGTGCGACTGCTCGATTACATCGAAGGCCAGCCCTTGACGAGCCTCGGGCATTTCAGTCGTACGGTGGTGGCCGGTTTCGGCCGCCTGTGCGGTGAAATGGACCTGGCCCTGGCGGACTTCGACCATCCGGGTCTGGTGCGAACCCTGCAATGGGATGCCCGCCATGCCCACGCCTTGATCGCGCATTTGTTGCCGGTGATCAAGGATGAAGCCCAGCGCAAACTGATCGTCGAAGCATCCGTACAAGCCGAGCGGCATTTGCAGCCATTGGAAGACAAACTGCCGGTGCAGGCCATTCACATGGACATCACCGACGACAACGTGGTGTGGCAGCGCGATGCGCAACGCCATTGGCAGCTGCAAGGCGTGATCGATTTCGGCGATCTGGTGCGCACCTGGCGCATTACCGATCTGTCGGTGACCTGCGCCGCGCTGCTGCATCATGGCGAGGGCGATCCGTTCTGCATTTTGCCGGCAATCCAGGCGTATCACGCGGTCAACCCGTTGCAGCACGAAGAGCTGCTGGCGCTGTGGCCGCTGATCGTCGCCCGTGCGGCGGTGTTGGTGCTCAGCGGCGAACAGCAGGTCAGCATCGATCCGGGCAATGCCTACAGCCGCGATAACCTGGTTCATGAATGGGAAATCTTCCGTGTGGCCACATCGGTGCCATTGGCGTTGATGGAAGCGGCGATTCTCACGGCCGTCGGCCAGAACCTGCCAACCATCGGCAGCGAAGGCTTTGCGCCACTGTTGCCGAGCCTGGTGGGACGAGAGTTTGCACTGATCGACCTGGGCGTACTCAGTCCGCATTTCGAGGCCGGGAACTGGGAGCAGGAGGGTGTCGACCAGCGCCTGCTGGATGAAGCAGCCACGGCCCATGGTCTGGCGGCCAGCCGTTATGGGCAATACCGTTTGTCCCGCACCCGGCCGGACAGCGCGGCTGAACCGGACACTTGCCCGTTGCACGTCGAGTTGCGCGCGCCTCAGGGCACGGCGGTCGAAGCGCCGTTTGCCGGCGTGGTGCATCACCCATCGGCGGGCGTGCTGCAACTGGACGGCCCGCAATTGAGTGTGCGGCTATGGGGCGTCACCCCGTCGCTGCACAACGGTGCGGCGCTGGTCAAAGGCCAGGTGTTGGGTTCGGTCAGCGGGCCATTGATTGTGCAGTTGTGCCGGGGCGCGTCGATTGACGCGCCGCTGTTCTGTACCCCTTCGCGCGCGGCGGCATGGCAAGCGTTGTGCCCGTCGCCGGCAGCGTTGCTGGGACTGGCCTGTGATGCCGAAGCAGAACTCGATGGGCCGACCCTGCTGGCCCGGCGGGATGCCAGCTTCGCCCGCACGCAAAAACACTATTACGTCGATCCGCCGCGCATCGAGCGTGGCTGGCGCAACCATCTGATCGACATGCAGGGCCGCTCCTACCTCGACATGCTCAACAACGTCGCGGTATTGGGCCACGGTCACCCGCGTATGGCGGCGGTTGCCAGTCGGCAGTGGTCGTTGCTCAACACCAACTCGCGCTTCAACTACGCAGCCGTGGCCGAGTTCTCCGAGCGTTTGCTGAAGCTGTCTCCGGATGGTATGGACCGCGTGTTCCTGGTCAACAGCGGGAGTGAGGCCAACGATCTGGCGATTCGCCTGGCGTGGGCCTTCAGCGGCGGCCGAGACATGCTTAGTGTGCTGGAGGCCTATCACGGCTGGACGGTCGGCGCAGACTCGGTGTCGACCTCGATCGCCGACAACCCCAAGGCCTTGAGCAGCCGCCCGGACTGGGTGCACCCGGTGACCGCGCCAAACACCTATCGCGGTGAATTCCGTGGCCCCGACAGTGCGCCGGATTATGTTCGCAGCGTCGAGCACAACCTGGCGAAAATCGCCGGGCAGGAACGCCAACTGGCCGGTTTCATCTGCGAACCGGTGTATGGCAATGCCGGCGGTATCTCGCTGCCACCGGGCTATCTGCAGCAAGTCTATGCAATGGTCCGGGCCCGGGGCGGTGTGTGCATCGCCGACGAAGTACAGGTCGGCTACGGACGCATGGGCGATTTCTTCTGGGGCTTCGAAGAGCAAGGCGTGGTGCCGGACATCATCACCATGGCCAAAGGCATGGGCAACGGCCAGCCACTGGGCGCGGTCATCACCCGCCGGGAAATCGCCGAGGCGCTCGAGGCCGAGGGTTACTTCTTCTCGTCCGCCGGTGGCAGTCCGGTCAGTTGCCAGGTCGGCATGGCCGTGCTGGATGTGATGGAAGAGGAAAAACTCTGGGAGAACGCCCAGGTCGTTGGCGGCCACTTCAAGCAGCGCCTCGAAGCGTTGATCGATATTCATCCGTTAGTGGGCGCGGTGCATGGTTCCGGTTTTTACCTGGGCGTCGAACTGATCCGCAACCGCGAAACCCTGGAGCCGGCCACCGAAGAAACCACCGCGCTGTGCGATCGCTTGCGTGAGCTGGGGATCTTCATGCAGCCGACCGGCGATTACCTGAACATCCTCAAGATCAAACCGCCGATGGTCACCTCACGTCAGAGCGTGGACTTCTTCGTGGACATGCTGTCGAAGGTGCTCGCAGAAGGCCTGTAAACCGGTCCACCCAATGTGGGAGCGGGCTTGCTCGCGAAGAGGGCGGTCCATCCGAAGTATTTTTTGCGTTTGGAGTACCGCTTTCGCGAGCAAGCCCGCTCCCACATAGAGGTAGTGGTATTAGTTCGATTGATATCGGCTTTTTGTCGATTATTTTTGTAACTGCGGATTGACGGTGCTTTAAAAGCCGATATTTATCGGATATAAAGTCGCCACAGTCCACGGCGTGTACCCATGCGCTTTCTTTTCTGTCAGGCATCAACGCCACTCTGGAGTCCTGAGTCATGACCACGTTGAACAGCACCCCTCGCGCCGACGGCTTCTACATGCCAGCCGAATGGGCACCCCAAACCCAGGCTTGGATGATCTGGCCCGAGCGCCCGGACAACTGGCGCCTGGGTGGCAAACCGGCACAAGCCGCGCACGCGGCAGTGGCCAAGGCCATCGCCCGTTTCGAACCGGTGACCGTGGCGGTTTCCGCCGGCCAGTACGAAAACGCCCGTGCCCGTCTGGACGTGCCGAATATTCGCGTGGTGGAAATGTCCAGTGACGACGCCTGGGTTCGCGACTCCGGACCGACCTTCGTCATCAATAACAGTGGCGAAGTCCGTGGCGTGAACTGGGACTTCAATGCCTGGGGCGGTTTTGACGGCGGCCTGTATTCGCCGTGGAACCGAGACTCGCAGGTTGGTGGCAAGATCCTCGAGATCGAGCGCAGCCCGCGTTACCGCACCGAAGGCTTCGTGCTTGAAGGCGGTTCGATTCACGTCGATGGCGAAGGCACCCTGATCACCACTGAAGAGTGCCTGCTCAATCGCAATCGCAATCCGCACATGAATCGCGCGGAAATCGAAGCGGTCCTGAGTGCGAACCTGGCTGTGGATAAAATCATCTGGCTGCCGGATGGCTTGTTCAACGACGAAACCGATGGCCATGTGGATAACTTCTGCTGCTACGTGCGTCCGGGCGAAGTGCTGCTGGCCTGGACCGATGATCCGCAGGACCCGAACTACCCGCGCTGCCAGGCGGCGATGAAAGTGCTGCAAAGCAGCACCGACGCCAAGGGCCGCCCGTTCAAGGTGCACAAAATGCCGATCCCGGGTCCGCTGTTTGCGACCGAGGAAGAGTGCGCCGGTGTCGATCCGGTCGATGGTACGCAGGAACGTAATCCTACCGTTCGCCTGGCTGGTTCCTACGTGAACTTCCTGATCGTCAACGGCGGCATCATCGCGCCGAGCTTTGACGACCCTCAGGATGGCCCGGCAAAGGAAATCTTGCAGAGCCTGTTCCCACAGCATGAAGTGGTGATGGTGCCAGGCCGCGAACTGTTACTGGGTGGCGGCAATATTCACTGTCTTACCCAGCAGCAACCCGCGCCGCACAAGGAGTGAGTGAGGTTGTAACAGCTTGAGTTGATTGCGAAATCCCTCAGGCTGTCGATCTGCCTCCCGCGTTGCACAGAGCCCGCAGCCCTTCAGGGTTGCGGGCTTTTTTGTATCTGCCTGGGCACATTCAGAAACCTTGGCACAGCTCTTGTATCTCTGCTGTTGTAACTCGGGGAGGGGAGGACTTCGATGTTCTGTCATAAACCTTGGATATGTTAGCCGCTCACAAACCGGGAGAGAGCGCTGAAATGAACGCCGAAGTGAATGTTGTGGGCGAAAAGGCGTTGCATCCCCTGGCAGTAAACAGCGAATCGCTCCAGATCCTGGCGCACTGGTTCAAGTCCAATGGAATGCGTCAGATCAGCGAAACTGATCCGCGCCGGACGATGATCGAGCGTTACCCTGCTGGTTTATTCAGCGAGGCGGAACTGGATGCGTTGTGGGATGTGATGGAAGGATAAGAAGAACAACAACGGATTGATCAAGAAAAGCGCTGCCGGGATGGCAGCGCTTTTTTTTGCCCGTGTTTTGTATGAACGACTGTAGGAGCTGGCTTGCCAGCGAAGGCCAGCTGTCATTCACCATCAATCTTGAATGTACAAACCTCTTCGCTGGCAAGCCAGCTCCTACACGTGTTGCGGTGTTCAGGTCGCGGTCCCCCCAGGTTACGCGGCGCCCAGCTCGTTCCTGCGGGAGCATTCGACCGATTCCTGAAACAGACTGAAAGCCGTTCCGGTGTTTTTCAGTCATGAACTCAGGGCTAATCTGCCGGCATCGATTTTTGCCGGAGCCTGCCATGATCCTCCACTACATTTACGACCCGTTATGCGGTTGGTGCTACGGCGCCAAACCGCTGGTGCAAGCCGCCCAGGCTGTGCTGCCCGTGATTGCCCACGGCGGCGGCATGATGACGGGGGCCAATCGGCAACGGGTCTCGCCGCAACTGCGCAATTACGTCATGCCTCACGACCGGCGTATCGCTGAGTACAGCGGGCAGCCGTTCGGTGAAGCCTATTTCGAAGGTTTGCTGCGTGATCACACCGCCGTGTTCGACTCGACGCCACCGATTGCTGCGGTGCTGGCTGCCGAGCAAATGACAGGTTGCGGGCTGGAGTTGCTGGGGCGTTTGCAAAGTGCTCACTACGTGGAGGGGCGCCGCATCGCCGACGAATCGGTACTGTTTGAACTTGCCCAAGGCATGGGGCTGGACCAACAAGCTTTCGAAAGAGCCTTCATGGCTGCCGACACCGAAGGCCATATCAGTAACAGCCGGGCGTTCCTGGCCAAGGTGGGCGGGCAGGGCTTTCCGACCTTGGCACTTGAGCACAATGACCAGTTCACTTTGATCGATATCGGGCCGTGGCTGGGCAAACCCCAGGCATTTGCACAGTGGCTGGGTCAGTCGCTCCCCGAGCAGGACTCATCCAATTCCGTAGCAGTTTGTGGTCTCGATAGCTGCATTGATTGAATATTCCTGCCGCGTAAAGCAATTTCTTAGACGATTTTTACCTGTTTCTAGAAGATTCATGAAATTGACACGTCATTGAGCGCGCAGCTACGATTCGGCCCAACGCCTGTGGCCGACTGCCACAACTCAAAAACAATAAAGGGCCCGCCGCGAGAAATCGTGGGCGGGCCTTTTTGTTTTCGTATTGAAATAAGAGCGCGACAGCGCCGTTTCGGCCGTTCGACACAGTGCGTATCAACCGTATCAAGGAAAAAACAAAATGTTGAACAAGCGAATCAGCCTGATCGCTCTGGGGATGTTGAGCGCTACACAGGCCATGGCGAACGACCAGGCCGAATCCAAGGGTTTTGTTGAAGACAGCAGCCTCAAAGTGCTGCTGCGCAACGCCTACATCAACCGTGACTTCAAAGACGGCAACCCGGATAAATCCGAGTGGGGCCAGGCGGCCATCGGCACGTTCTCGTCCGGCTTCACCCAAGGCACCGTGGGTGTGGGCGTGGACGCTTTCGGTCTGTACGCACTGAACCTGGAGCGCAGCGAAGACCGTAGCGGCGCGCAAGGTATCGATTTCTTCAAAAAGGGCGACAGCGGCCAGCCGGCTGACGACCTGTCCAAGGGCGGCGCAGCGATCAAGTTCCGCCTGTCCAGCACCACCCTGACCTACGGCGACCAGATGCCGGCCCTGCCGGTGCTGAACTACGACAACTCGCGCCTGCTGCCGGAAAGCTACACCGGCACCCTGATCACCTCCAAAGAGATCAAAGGCCTGCAACTGGACGCCGGTCGTTTCACCGCCGAATCGCGCAAAAGCGCTGAAGGTCGTGACAGCGGTGGCTTGAAGTCGATCAACGTATTGGGCGGTAGCTACCAGTTCACCGAACAGTTCAAGGCTGCGCTGTACGCTTCCGACGTCGAAAACGTGCTGAAGAAACAATACGTGAACGCCAACTACGTGTTCCCGATCGACAAGGATCAGTCACTGACCCTGGACTTCAACGGCTACCGCACCAAGCTGGAAGATTCCTACGTTCGCGAAAACGGTATCACCGGCGACGACAACAAGATCTGGAGCCTGGCGGCCACCTTCGTCACCGGCCCACACTCGTTCACCCTCGCGCACCAGCGCAGCACTGGCGACAGCAACCTGGGCTACGCCTACGGCGGCTACCAGAAAGATCAAGGTCGCGTCGGCGACGGTGGCAACACCATCTACCTGGCGAACTCCTACTGGTCCGACTTCAACGCCGAAGACGAACGCAGCTGGCAGTTAGGCTACGGCCTGGACTTCAGCACCTTCGGTGTACCGGGTCTGAGCTACAACGTGGCCTACGTACACGGTGACAACATCACCACGTCCACCAGCGAAGGCGGCACCGAGCGCGAGATCTTCAACCAGATCAAATACGTCGTACAAAGCGGCCCGGCCAAAGACCTCAGCGTGAAACTGCGCAGCTCGGTCCTGCGTGTGTCGCAGAAGTCCAGCGAGTACAACGTCGGCGGCAACGAAGTGCGTGTGTTCGTGGATTACCCGATCAACATCTTCTGATGATGGGTTGTGGTCTCGAGGCCTGATCAGAGGCTGAGAAAATAAGAGGCCCCGACTGGTTCGTAATGCTGTTCACTTAAGGACGAACACTGTATCTGTGGCGAGGGAGCTTGCTCCCGTTGGGGCGCGAAGCGGCCCTAAAAATGGGACTGCTGCGCAGTCCAACGGGAGCAAGCTCCCTCGCCACAGGTTGCTTGTTGTTCGCACTATCTCTTAAGTGGGCAGCATTACGACTGGTTCGGGGCTTTTTTGTGCTGTTGATATGCTCATGTCGTCATAACTCGATTTTGGTAACACGTCTTGCGAACGTGTCGTCCGCGGCGACATGTTCGGAAGACGTGTCGCAAAAAGTGGAAAATTGCGACACGTCTTAGCACTTCAAATCGATTGCTCGCATATACGGCAGTGCCGTATATTTGGGCCCATGTTCACGATTATCGAAACCGAAATTTTCAAGCGTTATGCTGAATCCATCTGGGACGATGGCGAACGTCATTAATTCATTACCTGGCTGGCGGCTAATCCGTTGGCCGGCGACGTGGTTCCTGGCAGCGGTGGTCTACGCAAGGTCCGTTGGTCCCGTAGCGGGATGGGCAAACGGGGCGGTACCCGTGTCATTTACTACAACACGCTTTCGGAAGGCTCTATCTGGTTGTTAATCGCCTACACCAAGGCGAAATTCGACAATTTACCCGCAGCCTTCCTTAAACAGCTGAAGGAGGAAATCAGCAATGGTCAATGACCTGGAGCAATTCCAGCAGGACTTGCTGGACTCTGTGCGTCAAATGAAAGCAGGCAAATCCGCTCGTGTGACAGAGGTGCCGTTGTCTGCCGCAGCTGAAGCACGGGCCAAAGTCGGTGTGTCTCAAAGTGCATTCGCCAAGCTGATTGGAGTCAGTTTGCGAACGCTGCAGGATTGGGAGCAGGGGCGGCGGCAACCGACGGGAGCGGCGCAGACGCTGTTGCGTGTGGCGAGTCAGCATCCTGAGGCATTGCGTGACCTTCAAGCGATTTAACTAAAAAGGCAAACTCCCTTCTCAACACATCGCCGAAATTGAAAAAGTCGGCAGGTCTCTCGAAGGGAGCGAGTACTTTGCTGCCTTCTCTATCATTCATTACGCCACGTAACGAATGAAGTTCCCGTCCCCACCTTTATCCCCTCCCGCCAACCTCCTACATTCATCTCCAACGCCTCTCCCATCATCCCGACGGGAAGGTCACTGGAGTTTCCCTCATGCCTTTCGTAAGCGTACGCATCACCCGCGATGGCGTTACCCCTGAGCAGAAAGCCCAGGTGATCGCCGAAATCACTGAAACCCTGGAGCGCGTCCTCAACAAGCGCCCTGACCTGACCCACATCGTGATCGAGGAAGTCGACACCGATAACTGGGGTTACGCGGGAATCACCACCACCCAGTACCGCAAGCAGCTGGCTGAGGCGGAGGGACAGTCATGACGTCCTCCGTCACCATCGATTTCATCTCCGACGTGGTGTGCCCCTGGTGCGCATTGGGGGCGACGGCGCTGGAGCAAGCGATCGAGAACGTGGCCGGGGAAGTCTCGGTCCAGCTGACTTATAAGCCGTTCGAGTTGAACCCGGATATGCCGGCCGAAGGTGAGCAGGCGGTCGAGCACCTGATGCGCAAGTACGGGAGAACCGCCGACGACGTCGCCGCCGGCAAGGCGATGCAAATCGCTCGCGGCGAGGCCATCGGCTTCAAGTTCGATCTGGAGAAGCGCACGCATTTCTACAACACCTTCGATGCACACCGGTTGTTGCTGTGGGCGTTGCAGGAAGGCCGGCAAGTCGAGCTGAAGAAGGTTTTGCTTCGGGGCTATTTCAGCGAAGGCCAGAACCCGAGCGATCAGTCGACGCTGGTGCGTCTGGCGGCAGAAGCGGGGCTGGATGCGACAGGTGCGAGAGAGGTGCTGGCGTCCGGCGCATTCGCCAACGAAGTGCGTGAGCTGGAAATGCATTACCGCCAGCGCGGCATCAATTCGGTCCCGGCCATAGTGCTGAACGGTCGCCACCTGGTGTCCGGTTCGCAATCGGTCGAGTACTACGAGCAGATGTTGCGACAAATGGCGAACGCCCCGGTCGACGCCTGATTACAGATTTTCTACCCCACTTTTAATTGTCAGAGGTCTTCATCATGAGCATTTCGAAAAAAGTCATCGTTATTACCGGCGCATCCCAGGGTCTCGGCGACGGTATGGTCAAAGCCTTTCGTGAACTCGGTTACCGGATCGTCGCCACTTCGCGCTCGATCAAGCCGTCTACCGATCCGGACATTCACACCGTGGCCGGTGACATCGGCGAGCCGGAAACCGCCCAGCGCGTCATCCGTGAAGCGATTTCCCGTTTCGGCCGCATCGATACCCTGGTCAACAACGCCGGGATCTTCATCGCCAAGCCGTTCACCGCGTACACCGCAGAAGACTACGCCAATGTGTTATCGGTGAACGTCAATGGCTTCTTCTACATCACCCAACTCGCCATCGCCGAAATGGAAAAACAGGGCAGCGGCCACGTCGTCAACATCACCACCAGCCTGGTGGACCACGCCATCGACGGTGTGCCATCGGTATTGGCTTCGCTGACCAAGGGCGGCCTTAACGCCGCAACCAAATCCCTGGCCATCGAATACGCCAAGCGCGGGATTCGGGTGAACGCGGTCAGCCCTGGCATTATCAAGACCCCGATGCACGGCGAGGAAACCCATGCCGCGCTGGGCAATCTTCACCCGGTCGGACACATGGGCGAGATCGATGATATTGCGCAAGCGGTCGTGTATCTGGACGGCGCCAAGTTCGTCACTGGCGAAATCCTGCATGTGGACGGTGGTCAGAGCGCGGGTCACTAAAAGCGCTTTTCCAAACCCCGGAAACAACAAAGCCCTCGTATTGCTACGAGGGCTTTGTTTTGTATGGTGCCGGCACCAGGAATCGAACCCGGGACCTACTGATTACAAGTCAGTTGCTCTACCATCTGAGCTATACCGGCGTGTCAGGGCGACGATTATAGCGATTGGATAGGTTCTGTAAACCCCTGAATTTTGACTATTTTTGCACGGGCTTCAGGTCAGGCGCGCAGCAGGGTTTTCTTGAGTTTCTGAATGGCTTGCCAGGTTCGACTGTTTTGCATTGCGCGCAGCTGTGCTTCGGCCTGTTCGGCGCGTTGCAGGGCGGCGGCGAGCTGGTTTTCGGTGTCGCTGATGGGGTGGCTGAAGTTGTGGCCTTTGCAGAACCGGAATTCGTCCAGGTTGCACGGCGGGATGTCGAAGGCGGGTTTGAGGTTCAGGTGTTCTTCGGCGAGGTAGTAGGTGTTGATGCCGTCGAACAGGATGGAGTGGTAGCCGGCGTCGGTGACGAGAGTTTCCCAGGTTTGGTCGCGCTCCCACGGGGTTTCGATGAGGATGACCCACGGTCGCCACCGGGTGAAGTCCATGCCGCGCAGGACGGTCTCTTCGTGGCCTTCGACGTCGATCTTCAGGAAGTGGATGGCGCGCCCCTGGGCGTGTTCTTCGCAGATGGACGTCAGGGTGCGGGATTGGACGGTTTGGCTGCGCACGTCCATGCCGGCGTCTTTGTGCATCTGTGCCATGGCCGGGTCGGCGGTCGAGAGGCCGGTGCCGGCGATGCCGTAGAAGGTCAGGCTGTCGGCGCTTTCGCCGGCCACGCATTGCAGGTTGGTGTCTTTGGGGCGTTGCTGGCACAAGGCTTCGTAGTAGTTGGGCATCGGTTCGACGTTGATGCCGGTCCAGCCGTTGTCGTAGAACGCCTTGGTGACCGAGTCATGGGTCGGATCGTTTGCACCGACGTCGATGTAGAAGCCGTTCTCGACGGTTTTGAGGGCGCGCCACAGGCGTATGTCTTCGAAATTCTGTGCGTAAGAAATGAACGTCACTGGCGCATCCTGTCGGAAGAATGTTCTTGTTCGTGGCCGCGCTGCTGGCGCCCTAGCGTGTGTGTATAGCAAGAGTAATGAAACGGTGCAATTTCCCCTGCTTGCGGTCCGGGATTAGGCATTTATGTCCTTTTCGCTGAGTGCTTATGCACAATGCGATTTAAAACGCACTAAGTGAAACCCGAATTTGTGGACCCGTTCTCATTTGTTCGCAAATGCCTGTTTTTACAATTTTTTATGTGGGCGTACAAAAATTGAACAGTGTGGTTTTGCCCCTGAAACAGGCGTGGATATTGGATCCACGATAATTCCATCAACAGACTTATCCACAGGCTGGGTGTGTTTAAGCGCGTTCGGCCAGGAGCAGGAAATTACGCGGCGTAAGTTGGGTGTCGCAGAAGGTGCCGATGCGGACGCTGTATCCCTGTTCGGCGAGGAAAAGTGCCCGGTCAAGGACCAGCCAAAGCTCCAGAGGACGTCGGAAAAGTCCGCGTAGTAGCTCAAGATTGCGTACTTCGGCCAGTCGCTGCCAACCGGCGGCTTCGAGGGCTGGCCAATCTTGGAGGCCGATTGTGGATAACTCTTTAAGTGCGGCCAAGTGATGGCAGTAATCGGCGAAGGATTTGTCCAGCCAGGCGCTGGGGAGGGAAGGGGTTGGCAGGTACTCGTCAATGCCGCGCTGTTGCCGTTGCAGCAGGTCAAAGCCCAGACGCCTGGCCATGGAGGTGTCGCGTTGACGTCGCACGCGGGCACCGGCGGTAACGGTTTCGCTCATTGGCAACGCAAGGTCGTCGAGGGAAAGCTGTAAGCCGGAGCCTTTGGCGGCCGAGGAAATCGGTGAGTATTCGGTAAGACTGATCCGGTTGTAGCAGCACGGCGCAAAGGCAAGTTGTTTGCAGCCTGTCGCGCTGGCGAGTTGAATCAGCCGTACATGTAAATCACCGCAGGCGTGCAGCGCAACGGGTGTGTGGTACGCACTCAGTAAATTAGCTGCGTCTGCCGCGAGCACATCCTGTTCGATATGCAGCGCATGCAGGTGATGGCGTTGGCTGAGTGCCTGGCCGCTGGTTACCAGTGCCGGGTCGTATTCCAGGCAAGTCAGTTGTTGCCCCGGTTGCAGCAGGCGGCGCCCCAGATGTCCCTTGCCCGAACACCAGTCCAGCCAATGCTTCGGTGTTTCGGAAAATTGCAATCGACTGGAGAAGGCTTCGATCTGCTGCCATTTGCGCCCCGGTACATCGACGTTCAATCGATGGCCGGCCGCTTCGAGCACGCGTGCGGGCAATTCATCCACAGCACTCAAGGCAACGGATGTTGCCGCCAACGAAGCAAAAGGTTCCGGTGCGTGCAGACGATCAGGTTGGTTGTGAGCGTTCTCCGCGTCTTCCAGCGACCGCTCGCGTAGCCATTCGGCCAGAGCAGGGTAGGACGCTTCCCAGGGAAGCTGTAGATGAGTAAACGGACGAGGTTTCCACAGTGCCTGATGCTCTCTCAGAAAAGCATCCAGCGCGGTGAAACGAGCGAGCAAGGCCTCGCCCGTCAACACGCCCGTATCAACGCCCTTGACAGGCATCGACGCGCAACCAGCGCTCCAGCAGCTTGAAGCCGCGCACCAGCACATAGGCCATCAGCAGGTAGAACATGCCCGCGGCGAAGAAGATCTCCACCGGCAGGTAGGTCCGGGCAATGATGGTGCGGGCCATGCCGGTCAGTTCCAGCAACGTCACGGTGCTGGCCAGGGCACTGGCCTTGAGCATCAGGATCACTTCGTTGCTGTAGGCCGGCAGGCCGATGCGCGCGGCGCGCGGCAGCATGATGAAGAACAGCGCCTTGGGCCTGGACATGCCCAGTGCTCGCGCCGCCTCGATCTCGCCCGGTGGAATCGCCTGAATGGCGCCGCGCAGGATTTCCGCAATGTAGGCGGCAGTGTGCAGGGTCATGGTCGCCGTGGCGCACCAGAATGGATCGCGCAAGTATGGCCACATCGAACTGTTACGAATGACGTCGAACTGTGCCAGTCCGTAGTAGACCAGGAACAGCTGAACCAGCAGCGGCGTACCACGGAAAAAGAAGATGTAGCCGTAGGGAAATGCCCGCACCCACCACAGGCGCGACGAGCGGGCGATGCCCAGCGGAATCGCCAGCAGCAAACCGGCGATCACGGCGATGGCCACCAGTTCCAGGGTCAGGGTTGCGCCCTGGGCCAGTTTCGGCAGCCACTTGATGATGACTTCCCAGTTCATTGGGTGCTCCTCGCGAAGCCGCGAGCGGCGCGTTTTTCCAGGAAGTGCATACCGGTCATCGCCAGAACAGTCAGGCCCAGGTACATGAACGCGGCGACCATATAGAAAGTGAACGGCTGTTTGGAGACGGTCACGCCGATTTGCGCGTGACGCATGATTTCTTCCAGGCCGATCACCGACACCAGCGCGGTGTCTTTCATCAGGATCATGAACAGGTTGCCCAGGCCGGGCAGGGCGATGCGCCACATCTGCGGCATGATCAACTTGGTGAAGATCCGCCATTTCGACAGGCCCAGGGCCACGCCGGCTTCACGATGGCCTTTGGGAATGGCGAGGATCGCGCCGCGAAATACTTCCGTGGCGTAGGCGCCGAAGCACAGGCCCAGCGCAATCACGCCGGCGGCGAAGGCATTGAGTTCAAGGTCGGGGTTGCCGAAGAACTCGCCCAGGGCACGCATCAGGTTGACCGTGCCGAAGTAGATCAACAGCACCCAGAGCAATTCCGGGATGCCGCGAACCAGGGTCGAATAAGTGCCGCCAAGCCATTGCAGCGGCTTGTACGGGGAAGTCTTGGCCAAGGCGCCGAGCAGACCGAGCACCAGCCCCAGGCACAGGGCCGAGAGTGCCAGTTTCACAGTCATCAGCGCGCCAGCGGCGAGCGCCGGGCCGAATCCGTAGAGGTCGATAATCATGGATTTCTTTTCAAATCGCGGCAGGCAATGCCGGGGACCGGCGTCCGTCAAAGGACGGCGCCGGTCAGGCAGTCAGGATCAGTAGATGCTGAACGGGAAGTACTTGTCGTTGATCTTCTTGTAGGTGCCGTCAGCAACGATTTCTTTCAGGGCTGCGTTCAGCTTGACGCGGATCGGGTCGTTTTTACGTACAGCGATACCGATCTTGTCGCTTTCTTCCACCGGGTCGCCCTTGAATTCGTAAGGCTTGCCGGCGTCGCTTTTCAGCCACTCATAGTTGACGTACTTGTCGGCCAGGATGCCGTCCAGACGACCGGAAGTCAGGTCGAGGTAGGCGTTTTCCTGGGTGTCGTAGAGCTTGACGGTGATGTCGTCACCGAAGTGGTCTTCCAGGAAGGTGCCGGCCAGGGTCGCGCGCTGGGCGCCGATGATCTTGCCTTTCAGCGCAGCCTTGTCGGTTTTGAAATCGACGTTTTTCGGCGCGATGAACTGCAGCTTGTTGGAGTAGTACGGGTCGGTGAAGTCCACCGCTTGCTTGCGCTCGTCGGTGATCGACATCGAGGAGATCAGGAAGTCGAACTTCTTGGCGTTCAGGGCCGGGATGATGCCGTCCCAGTCGGAGGTCACGACGGAGCACTCGACTTTCATCTTGGCGCACAGGGCGTCGCCGATCTCTTTGTCGAAGCCGACGACATTGCCACTGGCATCTTTATTGTTGAACGGCGGGTAAGCCGCTTCGATGCCCATCTTCAGGGTCTCGGCCATGGCACCGGCGCTGAACGCCAGGGTGACGGCGGCAGCCAGGAAGATCTTTTTGTAGTTCTGCATGTGGATAGCTCCGTTAGCGGTTGCTGGACATGAATTGTTTGCAGCGTGCCGAAAGCGGGTTTTCAAACACCTGCTGTGGCGATCCTTGCTCTTCTACCAGGCCCTGGTGGAGGAACACCACTTCGCTGGAGACCTGACGGGCGAAGCCCATTTCGTGGGTCACGAGCAGCATGGTGCGGCCTTCTTCGGCCAGTGCGCGGATGACATTAAGTACTTCCTGGACCATTTCCGGGTCAAGCGCGGAGGTGGGCTCATCGAACAGGATGACTTTGGGCTGCATGGCCAGGGTGCGGGCGATGGCCGCCCGTTGTTGCTGGCCACCGGACAGTTGCGCAGGGTAGGCATGGCGCTTGTCGGCAATGCCGACCTTGGCCAGCAGGGCTTCGGCGACTTCGATGGCCTCGGCCTTGCTCTGGCCGAGCACACGGCGCGGGGCTTCGATGATGTTGTCGAGCACGCTCATGTGCGGCCACAGGTTAAAGTTTTGAAACACAAAACCGATTTCGCTGCGCAGGCGATTGATCTGCTTGCCGTCGGCGGCAACCAGTTCGCCATTCTTTGCGGCCTTGAGCTTGAGTTCTTCGCCTGCAACCAGGATCTGGCCCTGGTGCGGGTTTTCCAGCAGGTTGATGCAACGCAGGAACGTGGACTTGCCGGAGCCGGAAGAACCCAGGATCGAGATCACGTCGCCGTCGCGGGCGGTCAGCGAGATGCCTTTGAGCACCTCCAGCGAACCGTAGCGTTTGTGCAAGTTGCGGATTTCAAGCGCGGGCGTGGCCTCAGCCATGTGCGTTCCTCATATATGTTGCGCTCCTGCTGTTGGCGGCCTTCCTGACGAGGCGGCCAACCTAGCATAGCGTTTCAATGGCAGCCAACAGCGCTACGGACGGTAAACGGCTGGCGTGTGGCAGGTTGTCGCATCGGCGCAGCAGACTGTCGCCCCATCAACAACCGAACAGCCGTTTGAACCTTGCTCGTCGATAAAAAGCGCGGTGGCTGTCGCAAAAAAAGGCGCGATGTTGCCAGCTTTGACGGGGTGTTGGAAGCGCTATCCGGCCAAATGCACCGGTTGTGCACTTTTAATGTGCGCAGGGCCATTTTCAGGTGTGTTTCCGGTGCGCTGATTTGTCACGCAAAGTGGGTCGCAGGGTAACGTTCTGGCGAAGTGCCATTAAATTCAATGGGTTGCGATGACCGTCCGGTCAAAGCGAGATCGCCGGGCTAGAGGGATTTGTAACATTTTGGCGCAATTATTGCGTGCAGAATCCAGAACGCCCTGTTGGCTTCTTTTTACGAGAAGGATCGCCGAACGGGATGCATGCATTCGCTTCTCCTTACAAAGGTAGTTTTAATGAGCAGTACCCAAAGCTCTAATGGCCTCGAACAGGGGCTCAAACCGCGCCACGTGACCATGCTGTCGATTGCCGGGGTTATCGGCGCCGGCTTGTTCGTCGGCTCGGGTCACGCCATCGCCGCTGCTGGTCCAGCTGTTCTGTTGGCTTACGCCGCCGCCGGCATGTTGGTGGTGTTGGTGATGCGCATGCTCGGCGAAATGGCCGTTGCCTCGCCGGACACCGGTTCGTTCTCGACTTACGCCGACCGCGCGATCGGTCACTGGGCCGGCTTCACCATCGGCTGGTTGTACTGGTGGTTCTGGGTTCTGGTGATCCCGTTGGAAGCCAACGCTGCCGCGACCATCCTGCATGCCTGGTTCCCAGGCGTGGACATCTGGGCCTTCGCCCTGGTCATCACGATGCTGTTGACCGTGACCAACCTGTTCAGCGTGAAGAACTACGGTGAATTCGAGTTCTGGTTTGCCCTGATCAAAGTGTTGGCCATCATCGGTTTCATCATTCTCGGCGTAGCGGCGATCTTCGGCTTCCTGCCGAACAGCCAGGTCAGCGGCGTTTCGCACTTGTTCGACACTCAGGGCTTCCTGCCAAACGGCATGGGCGCGGTACTGGGCGCGATCCTGACCACCATGTTCTCCTTCATGGGCACCGAGATCGTGACCATCGCGGCCGCGGAATCGAAAAACCCTGGCAAGCAAATCTCCAAGGCCACCAACTCGGTGATCTGGCGGATCGGCTTGTTCTACCTCGTGTCGATCTTCATCGTTGTGGCCCTGGTGCCTTGGAACGACCCGGTACTGGCAAGCCTGGGCTCCTACCAGACTGTGCTTGAGCGCATGGGCATCCCGAATGCCAAGATCATCGTCGACATCGTGGTACTGGTTGCTGTGACCAGCTGCCTGAACTCGGCGCTCTACACCTCGTCGCGGATGTTGTTCTCCCTGGGCAAGCGCGGTGATGCACCGGCCATGTCCACGCGCACCAACAAAAGTGGCACGCCTTACTGGGCGGTGATGTTGTCCACCGGCGCTGCGTTCCTGGCAACATTCGCCAACTACGTGGCCCCGGCTGCGGTGTTCGAATTCCTGCTGGCGAGCTCCGGCGCTATCGCGCTGCTGGTGTACCTGGTGATTGCGATTTCGCAACTGCGCATGCGTAAGCAGCGTATCGCGCGCGGGGAGAAAATCGCCTTCAGCATGTGGCTGTTCCCTGGCCTGACCTACGCGGTGATCATCTTCATCGTTGCGGCCCTGACCATCATGCTGTTCCAGGAAGCCCATCGTGTGGAAATTCTCGCGACCGGCTTGCTCAGCGCCCTGGTAGTAGCGGCCGGCTTGCTGGTTGCGCGCCGTCGCAAACTGGAAAAGCGTGGCGCGGTGGTGCTGAACTGATCCATACCGCGTAATGCAAAACGGCCGCTGTCAGTGATGACAAGCGGCCGTTTTTGTTTCTGTCGATTGCTCTGTGTTCATTCGACATGAACCCAGTCTTCTACACGTAACCCCGGAACGCGCTCGAACTCCCGCAGGTTGTTAGTGACCACGATAAACCCGCGTGAGCGTGCGTGTCCGGCAATCATCTGGTCGTACGGGCCTATGGGTGTGCCAGCTTTTGCCAGTTCGGATCGAATCATTCCTGTGTGCGCTGCTGCTTCGTTGTCGAAGGGCAGAACTTCAAGCCGGGCGGCGAAGCCCTCGATGACCGCCAGGTTTTTTTCGGGGGCTGCTGATTTTTCCGCTCCGTAGATCAGTTCCATCAGCGTTATCGCACTGATGCACAGTTGGCCGTGATGACGGTTGAACGCCTCCCTTACCACCTGCGGTTTGTTCTTGATGGTGAAAATGCAGATGTTGGTATCGAGCATGTACTTGATCATCAGAACGACTCGCGCTCCTGATCGGCGGGTTGTTCGCGATCGGTCATGAAGTCTGCCGTGACGTTTTCGCCATCGAACCAGCTGTCCCAGGTTTCACCGGCAGGCGTGATGATGCGGGTTCTGCCGACGGCCACGACGTCAACGCGCTTGACATCGCTGGGCATGGCAACTGCCTTGGGCAGGCGAACGGCCTGGCTTCGATTGCTCATGAAAAGGGTTGTCTGCTCCATTTTGACCTCCTGCGCTGATGTGGATGCTATGGGGTCAAAGGATAGGTTTCATGAGGGATATGTCAATGGGATATACATGGCGACTGACGGAAGGATGGCTTTCGATTCGGTGCCATAAAAACGGCCGCTGTCAGAGATGACGAGCGGCCGTTTTTGTTTGAGCCAGGACGCTTACTCGGCTTTTTCTTCTGATGCTTCCAGCGACTCGCGATAAACGTCCAGCGCATCACCGAAGTCGGTGATGAACTGTGGCTCGCTCAGCCATGCCTGGGCGGCGTCGCGGTCCATGCCGTCGGCCCACATGCGGTAGTCGATCAGCATGTCGGCGGCCAGATGGGTGGCGGCCATGCCTTCGTCGTCGGCGTTTTCCATGTCCAGCAGTTCTGGGTGGTCGACGATGATAAAGGCGAGGTTCGTCAGCAACACCGAGAGCATTTCGCTGCGGCTGACGGCTTCGGCATCGCGCATTTTGCTGAACATCGCCAGGGTGTATTCCGGGATCGGCTCGGCGAGATGGCCGAGTTCGTCATCGTCCAGTGCAGCGGGTTTCCTGCCGTGGATATTGATCTGCTTGGCTTTGGCTTTTGCACGCTTGGCGCGTTTCTGTTGTTTGTTCAGGGAGGCCATGGGAACTCAGTTCGGTTTCTGTTGGGTTTGCGCGGCAATGGCGTCGGACGCCGCCACATAGTCGGCCTGGAAGGCCGGAGATTCAATCCACGCCAGGGCGCCGGCTTCGTCTGTTTCGGCCGACCATTGGCGATATTCGATCAGCGCGGCGAGGATGAAGTCCATCGCGCCTTCTTCGCCTTCCTGCTCGTACACCAGTTCCAGCAGCGGGTCTTCGAGGAAGGCGGTGCACATGGCTTGTTGGCTGATCTTTTCGGCGTCGATCATTTTCTTGAACAGTTCGGTCAGGTCAACCGACTCGAAGTCGATGCGATCGTCGTTCGGGTCCAGTTCGACCGGCGCAGCGGCCCGCTGGGTGCGGTTCTGCTTGGCCTTGGCCTTGGCGCGGGAGGCGCGTTTTTGCTGCTTGTTGGCGGAGGCCATGGGCGTCGTTCCGTATTCGTTGAAAGGGCAATTGACTTAGCTGCGCGGAACTCGCCGCCCAGGGGTATCGGGGGCCAGTTCGCCGTTTTGCAGCCAGGACAGTGCAATGGGCCATAGTGTGGCTTGGTATGCGCTGCGAAAAAAGGCGAAATGTCCGACTTCTTCTTCGCCGATGTCTTCGGGTGTGATGCGCAAATGGCTGTTTGTGCTGCCGGTGAAGTAGTTGAGCAAGCGTTCGATGGCCGGGACCGTGCCGTAGGGATCGTCGCTAATGCTGATGGCCAGGGTTTGCGCGGTGACACTGGCAAAGGGCAGTTGCCTGGAGGTTGTACTGATTGCGCGGCCGCTGGGGCGTTTTTCGTAACGGGCAGTGGAGACGCTCCAGTCACGGACCACGCCGGCAGGTGTGTCTTCCAGCCATCCGAGGCGTTTGCCCGGGAAGTAGCCATAGATCATCGTCACCAGCGGCATCAGCACATGCCACTTGCCGAACATCCGCCAGCGATGGGCAGGCGCATAGTCGCGCCAGTAGGCGAATTGCGCACCGACCGTCACCAGACGCCGGATCAGGCGCCCGGACGCCCCCAGGCCCGCTGCACAGCCGCCAAAGCTGTGGCCGACCACATCGATAGGCTGCCCGGGGAACTCACGCTGTACGCGCTTGAGCATCGCCTCGAAATCCAGCGCTCCCCAATCGGTCCACGAGGCTTGAAGTCCCTTGAGCGATGCCGGCCGCGACTCGCCGATGCCGCGGTAGTCATAGGTGATGACATCGAAGCCGTGGGCGAACAGGTAGTCGGCGAAGCGTGAGTAGTGGCGGCAACGGACCGAGGTGGCGGCGTTGATGATAACGACCGGGCGAGCGGCATCCTGAGAAGGGTGTCGCCAGGTGAAGCCACCGAGGACGAAGCCGTCTGCAGCGGTTTCCTTGAATGGTTCGCCGGACGCGACGCATTGCAATGGCAACTCGATTTGAGTTGGAACGAGTGAAGGCGTGTCCTGCAAATTCATCGGCGTCAGTCCTTTGCGGGTAGCTGCCAACGATAGACTTGATGCCGTTGATGAACAATCCATTCGCCTCAACGCAGTTGCTGATTGAGCAGTCGTTCTTCAAGTGCCGCCCGTTCCCGATCCAGTTCGTTACGGAGCTCCTCCTCACTCGGCAGGACGAGCTTGTACTTGCTGGCGAACAGTTGTTCGTTTCCTTCAAGCACCGAGTAACGCACCACGGATTCATCCTTTTGCGCACAGAGAATGATGCCGACAGTGGGGCCGTCTTCCACGCCGCGTTTCAGGTCGTCGTACATGCGCACGTACATGTCCATCTGCCCTACATCCTGATGGGTCAGTTCACCGCGCTTGATATCGAAGATGACGAAGCACTTGAGCAAGTAGTTGTAGAACACCAGATCGATGTAGAAGTCTTTGCTGTCGGTACTGATGCGTTGCTGGCGGGCAATGAACGCGAAGCCCTTGCCCAGCTCCAGCAAGAAGCCTTGCAGTTGTTCGATCAACGCTTGTTCGATCTCGCTTTCCTGAAGCTTGCCGGCATTGGGTAAACCCAAAAACTCCAGTACCACCGGATCACGGATGAAATCCCGAGGGCTGGCCTTCATGTTTTGAATGTGGGTGGCGGCCTCCTGCTTGACACTGCCGCGATCGCGGCTCGCCAGCAGGCGTTCGTAGTACAAGGTATTGATCTGGCGTTCCAGGGCGCGGCTTGACCAGTTTTGGGTGGCTGATTCGTTCATGTACCAGAGGCGAGCGCTGTCGTTGTCGACCCGAAGCAGGCGGCGGTAGTGGGTCCAGCTCAATTCGGAACGCACTGCGTTCCAAATTGGAAAAGTTTGATAAAAATCCCGCATATAACGCAGGTTGCGCTCGTCAAAACCTTTGCCGAAGTCGGCACTGAGCACTTTCGCCAAAGTGGCCAGTAAGCGTTTGCCATACCTCGCCCGCCGAGCCCCTTCCTGCTCGAACTCGACAATATGTCGGCCGATCTGCCAACAGGTTTGCACTTGAACGGTATCGACCGCCCGAAGCACCTTCTGACGTGCCTGATGGATCAATTTGCCAAGGTTGCCCAGCAGTGAAGCCAGATAGGGGTCGTGAGTGTCGTTGGGTGTGAGGGCTGTCATGAGGTCTTCCGCAGCAGATTGGACAGCGAAAGAGAATGACAAATGAGCACCCTTCGAAGATGTCGGGAGTTACTGAGAAACAGGCAGGAAATACCAGGTTCGCCGGCAGGACGGGTCTAAATCTGGGCGAGGGCGGAGGAACAAATAGCGTAGTACGTTTCGTACTCAGGCCAAATCAATCTAAAACCCCTCCCACCGACAGGAAATCCAAAGGATGTAACGATTGGGTTCTGTAGAGCCCGGGAGTCGTCATCATGAAATACCTCCATTCACTCCTGTTGCCCCTCACCGCCGTAGGCGTGCTGATGTCTCCAGCGATGTCACCCGCCACCAGCCTTGAGCCTATCGACAGCACGGGCGTGCAGGTGCAAAGCCAGGAGCAAAACGGCATCGCCTACCTGTCCGGCGGTATCGGTGAGGATGAGTCCAAGGCAATCCAGCAGACCACTGGTTACAACCTGCACATGACGTTTTCTGTCGGATCGGGGAATGAATACATTCCTGACGTGACCGTCGTTATTCAGAAAGCCCCAGGGCAAACCGTGCTGACGCTCAATAACGCCGGTCCTCTGGTTTACGTGAAACTGCCTGCCGGTAAATACACCGTCATTGCGACGCGCAACGGCGAAACACGGCATGACGTTGCCGATGTTGGCAACGGTGCAGCGCGTAACCTGGTTTTCCACTGGAATGATGCGAGTTAACGAGACGCTCTAAACCCTGAGTCCTGCGACTCAGGGTTGTTCGTTATTAACACCCGCGTACGTTTGGATGAGTGCAACGCGTAAAGGGTTGGTTTCTACGCTCAGCAGCTTGATGGCCAGGGCGCAGAGCAGCACTAACGGGTCGTCTGAAACAACGATAGGGGAAGAAGATTTTGAAAGTCCGAAAATACGAACCAAGGCCTAATGCCAGTCAGTTAAGCAATTTCAGCCGCGATACCCTTTGTAGCAGCTGCCGAGCCCGCGAGGCGGCGTTCGGCTGCGAAGCAGTCGTAAAATCAGTCATTGCGCTACGGCAGGCAGGCCGCGTCAGCTGGACTCACGACTGCTATGCAGCCGAACGCAGCCTCGCGGGCTCGGCAGCTGCTACGGATCGCATTACCGCTTAACTGACTGGCATTAGGGAGAGTGCCCGTCTTTAGCGTTTACGGCGCACCAGTAAGGCGCCTCTGTATGCGGGCCAAGCGCGAGGCTGGAGTGGGAACTCAGTTCTTTGATGTCTGGCTCGGCAGGGATTTTGGTCAGTCCACCACCCTTGAAGTTGGCCACCAGTATCAACAAGATCTGATTACGGGCGGCCAGGCAAAGGACCTCGTATCGATTCTCCAGGTATGTCAGGGCGGGCAGCTCCTCCTTCGATTCTGCACAGACTGAAGATCGGCATATGTCATCCGTTTCCGTTAAAGCATTCGGAGCGTTCTTACAGGCCAAAGACTGCCAGGCAGGGCTGATCTCCAATGCCTGAAGCTTTTCGGGATTCGACCCCGGCAACCGTTGCGGATGTGGCGACCAGGAGGTTGGGAATTGTCGCTTCGACGGTGACTGGACCAGTACCTAATCAAATCGCAGGCATAAAAAAACCCTGAATCTTGCGATTCAGGGTTTTCGGTATTTGGTGCCAGAGACGGAATCGAACAATTGGCTGTATAGCACGAATTTAAAGGGTTTTAGCGGTTGTGTTGCTTGAATCTACTCACAAATCTACTCTCTTTTTGAAAAGCGGCTCTGTTTTGACCATGCAGGCGATGGATGGCCGAACCGGGGCTGATTTACTCTGCCGATCCCCGACGAGCGGTAAACACTTTTGACGAAACCGCTAGACGTGCCAAGGCGTTGCTATCACCACCACCCCTTTGATGGATCAGTCCATAAATGGCCCGATTGTCTGGCTCCTCACTTTGAGGAGCCATCGCCACACTTTTGCGGCGATGGCGATGGCGATGGCGATGGCGATGGCGATGGTGCTGGCGCCATATGGCATTTCCACCACACTGAGGCGTTCTTGCCGGTACCTTGCTCCAGCGCTACCCCGGATCAGGGTAGTGGTCATTCATGGGGTGTTTTCGCAAACCGGCGTTCGGCCTCGATTCGAGGTGCCTTGGCACCGCTCCTCGGATTGATATTTTGAGGTTAGATTTGATGAGAGGTAGATCGATAGAGCAGGGCTGTTTAACGCGACTGTCCAATGACACACAAATAAATTAACCCATCATTGGAATAGTCAGGCAAGCTTCGGACCGGTCCACGGCACAAGGTCTGGGGAGGGGTCTACATAAAGCCGGGCTCGCTTAGCTAGCGCCTTACATCGATCATTAAGGACTTTATTTAGTTCAGGCCCTAGAGGGTTGCTGCTAAGTGCGGCTGGTTCAATGTGATCAATATGAACATGCCCATCAAAATCCTTTGGCTCGTCGACTACATTCGCCTGCAACTCGCGAATTTCTTGGGCAAAGATCGCCGCCATGCCGACATATTGATCTTCGGCAATTTCCTTTGACTTCGCCTTGCAGAAGTCGTCTCCAAATCCGGCATGCATCGCTGAAACAACTGCTTTGCCACCTGAGGGGCGAAAAGCCCCGTAAAGGAGCTCTCCTTTTTTATTGATCGTACCCTTCTTTAAGGTTCTGACTATTAGTTCATCGTCCGTGATGATTCTAGGCATACTGAGCAATCGCCCCGAAGCTGTTTACTGAATAGCTTGTTGGGCTCGTCACCGGTGATAGCGCGATCGGGGATAGATATGAATTTATAATTTCTCCCAACTGCTCCAAAGGTAGTCGGTTGCTTGCGCCCGCTAGTGGATAAAACGCACCTTCCAGATCTAGATAAAATGAAAAGTTGTCGTCTCCAATCTCAAGGTTGGCAGAGCCATTTTCTGTTTCCCAATCAAATGCGATGGTTCCGTTCGGCATCGCAGAGATCTCGGCATAAGGAGCCGCAGCGTAAATGGTCTGCGCAGCCGCTTTTGCAATGCTTATGATAAACGGCGATGGTGCTAGGGAGCCTTCATCAGCCCAGCCATCACGTAAAGAAGCAATATCATCGATTGTGGAGATGGCTTCGTTGATTTCGCTATATGCTTGTGCGGAGGTCTTATTGTATACAGGCCAACTCGCTCCCATGTAATAAACGCCAGCGCACGCGAGTACCGACGCCGACAAGGCAGTGCTTACAATTTCAGTGGAAAACGATAGAGTATCTAGCATATCAAACTCTCCTCGGCTTCATCTTGTCGGCGACGTTTTTAGTCATATCCAAAAATATTTTCTCGATAACGTCATGCGATGAATTTAATACATACATCAGCTGATCTTTGACGGGCGCAATGTTGGAGTGTGTACACCCAAGTTCAATAATTTGTATAGGAGACCCGTCTTTCAGTCCCTCAACTATGTTTACTTGGATTTTTGATTCGTCCCCAAGGCTTGAGCTGTAGTTAACATTAAAGAAGGTGTCGTTGCTTTCTTTAGTTGTTTCACTCAGTGCGGCTGGAACTTGAACTTGAAAGCCGAGACTTTTCAAAAAATCTACTTTAGTAGAGTTTTCAAGATAGTCTTCCCCAAAGCCGTTCACAAAACGAAGGCTCACAGACAAAAAATCGGTTGCTGCTTCATGGCCAGGTCGAGCAGAAATCAGCGCATCCAAGCCTTTTTCCATGAACTCATTAAAACTTTCCCACGACTGGTATGGCGCCAAAGCATTTGCGGTGAAAACACCTTGCCCAACCTGCAGAAGGTTTTGCTGCGATCGATCGTTCGACCGGAAGCGGTACACGACCTGACCAGGAATCACAGGAAAACCGGGCGGAATAATACGCTCTGCCCGCTGCAAACCTCTGGAGCCGCACTCTGCGCCAAAGTTCATGAAAAACTCTTCGTTTTGCGATGCTTCGAGATTGAATGCGAAATGCTGTGGCTGCTGGTTCAGCATAACCTGAGGCGGAAACGGCGTAGCCGCTCCCCATCTGATTTCCGCAATCACTTCAATTAATGGGGCATTGTCAAAAGTTATCGCCATGAGCTCACACGATCTTGATTAGGTGCAAAGAGAAATTGTCGAAGCGCTAGCAAAGTAGGTATCAGATGACGCCTGGCCTCAACCATTTCTGACGGCAGACCTCGGGCGTTGATTCGGCGTAAGCCGACTGGCCTGCCTCAATACCACGGGTAAACAATGCCATCGTAGCCTCCTAGCTGATAGATCGACGGATATAGGCAATGATTTCACCTTCCGTCAAGCTCGTCCCCGTACGATTTTTTGCATGCGGGATGGTATATGCAGATTACAGCCGAGTCTCTCGAAAAGGCAAATAGCCACGTACTATAAGCCTTGTACAAGGCTCCAAATTGGCTGATCTCTTCACTTGATATGCATTTGGACGATCCCGCCGAGTACTTTAGGCGGTACCGGCGACGCTCTGACCGTCTTGGCTGGCCAAAGTCCATGTATTACGGGCATCTCACCCACAGCGCACCGAGGCTCGCGAATTCATCTGGAAGGCTGTCTGGAATTCATCCTAACCTGTCAAAAGCTTCGTCAAAGCTGGTCAAGGATATCGGGAGCGCTTTTCTATGTACCTCAGTGGGCCGCAGCCTCCGAACGTCACCGTTGCGGGCCTCCGTTTTATGGACGTGGTAGCGATAGGTGCTGCTGCCCGATCAACTGCCACCCATGCTGGCCGTGGCACTTCGGCGGAGTCGGATAACCTGCCGCTGCGTCAACCGTCCAGAACCTGTCCAGAATCCGTCTGGGGTCTGTCGGGGGTATGAGACGGCAAAGCTCGGTTCTTCGACGGCCCCCGCATGGGTAACGCCTCAGACTCCGACCGGTAGCCGATTCGTTCAAACGGTGCGGGGATAGACGTTCACTAGGAGCCCGTACTCAGGGAATAAAACAGCGTAAAAACCTTCCGCCAGGACTAGCTTGGCAGTCACTTCCGCCGCGTCTTTGTAGCCAACTTTTTTGAGTTCACAAACAAGCTCGTCGGTAACTGCAACCAGTCGCCGCTCCAAACGCTCGAGGCGATCATGCTCGATATCCATTTGGATAACTGAGAATACATTGTGGCCTGACGTTACTGTTCCGCCGCCCAACGGGCCGTATGTGGTCCCATCCTTGGTAAGGAAAAAGGTATTGGCGCGTTTTTTTCGTAGAGCAGCTCGCTCCGCATCATTGAGCCTTTCTCCCCTCACTCCGTGCATAACCCAGCGAGCGACTGACTCCGGCCAGTTGCGGTGGACTGTCTCGACGACTTCGCTCTCTGTCCAGGCGCTATGGTTGAATACATTCACTGCATAGAAATGCTCATCCGTAACTCTGGCAAAAAGTAGAGGTCCTGTCCGACGCGCAAAGCCATTCTGTATCTCGGTGCCTAGGTGTAAGTGGAAGACCCCCCAATCGTTAAGCATCGGATCTGTTTCTTCCGGTTTATTAATCAGCTTGCTCAGATGCGGGGTAAGGTCCAGGCCCGCTTTCACCTTTTGCTGAATAAGGTTCCAACCATCTTGGTGTTCTAGCGGGCACTGAAAGGTATCGGACGCAAATAGCAGCCTGGGCCTCAGCGATAGTCTTCTCTGCTTTGCATTGAAATAGTGGACGGGCAGATCTTCTATTAGTCCTGATGTGTCCATTCCCCAGTCCTTGACCATTATTCCCCTGAGTGTGTCGTGCCAGTCAGCCTTGAAGTCCATGATCAATTTCATTGGGGCGTCCTCCGATTTGCGCGTGTTGATCCTACGCGCCCGTCGTTGTTTGTGAAGGGGTTGCAACCTCTCTGCGCGGGCTCCGCGGGTTTGTTCCGCAACTGACTAGGTTACCAGTGGAAACCACTGCAATATTGTGGAAACCACAGTGGAAACCAGCGCCCGGAAACCTCAACATTTCTCAACATGTGGGTCGCCTAAGATGGCGCCAGCAAAGCGGTATTGCGAACCGGAAATGCGTCCTGGGCACACCATGGATGCGTACCAACCTCTCTCGTATGAACTAGAGTCTGGCTACATTGAACAAGGAAGAAGCATGGATAAGACGATAGACATCGAAGCTCGCATGATCAGTTTCCTGGAAACACAGGATCATGTACGACCCTTGGATGGCCATGTCGACCAGCCAACGAACGTGAAAATGGCTGATTACCTGTTCTTTCACGGTCGAGCTGTAACTGAGCTGAAGACACTCAAGATTGATCCAAAAGAAAAGATTTTCAGCCAGGCTAAGCCGGCAATGGATTCAGATGACTTTCCGCTTATCTTTGGCGACTACGATCTGGACGCGGCTATCAAGGCGATGCCAGACGGCCAGGCGACCATAAATAGGATTTTCGCAAAGGCCACAACGGTGGTTGAAGGTGTTTGCCGCCAAGCACGAGATCAGATCGAATCGACTAAGAAGCACCTTGGCCTCGATCCAGAGACGCCAGGCATCTTACTCGTGCTGAACGAGGTCATTGAAAGCATCCCGGTCGCTCAGCTAGTCGATCGCTTTAACTTCTGGCTCGAAGGGGGCAGCGAGAAACGATCAGACCGATTTTCACAAATTGATTTCGTCGTGCTCATCCAGACGACTTATCGCGTCAAGGACCGGCAAGACCGAATGGTTCCTGCGTTCATTATTTACAATGAGTGCAACCCCCATCGCCACCATCTAGTAGAAAACGAAATACACGAGTTTATTGAGTCGTGGGCGCAGTCGCAGGAGCACCGCTACACCACCGCACAAAATGTCCAGACCCTAAAGTTCGAGCCTGACCAGCCCCCGGCACCTCCACCGCAAACTAGGCAAGAGCATATTGAGCATCGATACCGGCAAAATCGGTACCTTGAGGGACTGACGGAGGCTGAGTTCATACAGTACGGCTGTAAAGTCATGAGCCAGATGACCTCGATCGCTTTGATAGGTGGCCCCAAACAGTCAGAAGCAACAGCGATGTTGTACATGGATCAGTTCGCGGAGTTTCTCGAAGAGTGTCGATTGAGGAGTTTCGATCTGAAGAAGGTTACAAGCCGGATGCGGGCACGTCCTTGAACAGCCAGCCAATACGACGGTGCCAGGTTCGCGCGTTGATGGTTGCGAACCATTGGTGCGAACCTGCTGCCGGTACGCACCCAGAATGCGTACCAATTGTGCGTACCTGTCTGCGTACCGAAGCGCGAGCAGAGCAACGTCACTCTGCTGGCGCAGCTATCAGGTGTCCGCCGGTCATTTTTTGTATGGCGCGCTCGATTAACTCCTTGGCCAGCCTCAGGCTATGGCTTTTCAGTTCGTCGAGGTTGTCGTAAGTGGCGGTTTCTTCCAGCACTTGCCTATAGCTTTTCAGATCCAGCTCGATGCGCAAGCCGATGGGGAATGTGGGATCGCCTTCGCCCCAGCGGTATTGAATTTTGGCCGTCATCCCGTTCGGATGGATGTACTCCATCGGGTATGGTCGATCTTCAAAGCATTGCATAGGCGTCTCCCTGGGCTGGCCAGCTCTGTAGTCGAGACAAGAATAGATGATGGTACGCACACGCTGAACTGCGTGAATCGCTGCGCGAAACCTTGGCTAGGATGGTTTCGCGCATTGGCTAGGTGCGCGACGGAATGTGTGCGCAACACCGCGCGAAAGATTGCAAGGCGCCGCGTTTAACCATGCATGCTCCAGCCCGAGATGAACTTGGTGCGCTTCTAAGCTGGAGTCAGCGCAGCGGTCCAAGTGAAGTGACCCTACGCCGCATCTTGGCCGTTGACCATTTCAGCCCAAGTCGTGCGGCCCCCAAATCCTGGGGAAGCTGAACGGAAGCCATTAACGCGCCCAGGCCTCTCTTTCTCTGATGGGGGAAAAACGACGCTTAGCAAAAATTAGAAAGTTGCGGGCGTAGAGCTAGGCCACTCTTGAGCAGCAAATACGGGCCTTTTGTCGAAATATAGGTGCGTCTGTAGGTTGCTAACATCAGCAATCTGTTCACCTTCCACTTTCTTTAACTGGTCCTTAACCAAAGTTAACAACTTGAGGGCATAGGGTTAAGCCACTTTTGACCAGCAAATCCGGGTTTTTTGCCGAAAAATCTATACAGTTGTGACCGCCCTTTTTAATCAACAAAAACCGCTGACCCTAACAAACTGTTCATTTTTCCTTCACAACCTGCAAATGAGGGAAAGCCCCGGCCGTCTAAGTTGGGACACCACCAGCCCCTGCAATTGGCTCTGCGTCATATTCGCCACGCAATCCGGCACCTGTCGCACAGTAACGCCCCGTGGGTGCATAGCAGGCCCGACACGCCAAAACGTGTCCTCTCCGGGCGTAGCGCCACTCAGGCGTGGCGGTGGCGGCATTGGTGTATGTGCTTGCCTGTAATGGCGTGGTGCGCTCTACGCGATTGACCAGTACCGGGTGCGGACGATCCGGGACACGACTCGCCAAGGTCGTTTGTCGGCGCCAGCTATGGTCGGGGCATATGATCGAACAGGGTAGAAAGTAGGCTCATGGCACCAACTCGTCCGGATTACCTTTAATCAAATGTTCCACTGGTTTCAAAAACAGCGGCAACAGCGGCAACAATGGCAACAGCCCCGGAATATGCGGGCTTCAGACGTTGCCGACGCGGCAATTTTGTTGCCGCCGATTTTTTACCGGCAACAGTGATAACCAAAGTCGCAGTGAGGGCGCGCCCTTATATTGAAACGTAGGTGTGTGTTGCCAGTTGTTGCCACTTTTTTAATGGGGTGGCAACGGCTACAAGCCTCGTCCCGCAAGGCCGTTGCCAGTGTTGCCACTGTTGCCAGTTATTGTAGGTTTCTATGAACTCGGACAGTCCGAGTAAGTAGTGTTTGGGTGACGTTCATGCGCCGCCACCTTCCATGTCCATTGCTTCTTGATCGACGACATACAGACGATGTTGCCCGCCACCAGGCAGTCGGTAGTTCTTCGTATTCCGCCCGTTGTCACGACGCGCCAGAGCACCAGCCCCCTCTAGCGCTTTGATAACACGATTAAATCCGTACCCGTGCGCGGCCTCGATCAGTGCCGGTTTGTTGAATAGGTACAGCCGCCTCCCCATTGATAACTCCCAGAACCCGGCTCGGTTATGTACCTTGGTGTCGGGCGTTTGGTCGTTCACGTTGGAGAATCGGCTATCGCCGTGCCTGGCGATGAAGTCGCTAACGCTAGACAGGATTTGCCGGTCTTCGGCATTGCCACCGCCCACACGGCTCAACCACTCGCCATAGAGCAACTGGCAGTCAGCTATGGCGCTACCCTGCGTCCAAGGCAGCAGGCTGTAGGTGATAGCCATTTCACCCGCCAGCGCAATGACGGCGAAGCGATCCGCTACCCGTCCGGCTTGGGGGTTGTCCTCGATGAACTTGGCGCGGACACGGGCGAAATCGTCCAGCAGGCCGGGTCGGTCATCATTGGCGAGCAACTTTTCTACGAATGCTGATCCAATGTGCCCATGGTGCGCGCCGACAGCCACGGTCAGCATGCGGTGAAAATCCGCGCCTTCAAGCCCGTGTAATTCATCGAAGGCGCGGTGGGTGCGAGTACCGGCGTTCACGTCCACCATGCGCAACTCAGCGCCAGCATGGGCCGCATTGCCGCCGATGGCCGCGTGTTCGGACAATGACCGCTCGCCGCTGGATAGCGTCAGCAGGCGCCACGACAGTTTGGCCCGACCTTCACGCTCACGGGTCATGGTGCCTTTACCCTGGCCGTTCGCAAGTGAGTAGGCCATTTCCTGTACACGCTTGGGGTCGGCGCGCTTGATTTCGTCCAGGGGCAAAAGTGTGTCATTGCGTCCTGAGGCTTCAATCTCCAAACCGCCTTTGGTCATGTCCCACGACGCGGCGAATATTCTGGGGTCGCCCCACACTGACGAACCGATCAGTTGCGCCAGCGACTTGCCGCTGGAACTGTCGCCCACCAGGTGAACACCGCCACCTAATACGCCAACCAGGCTCAGCAACGGGCCAGCCAGTGCACAGCCGATAGCCAGGGTCAGTACCGGGTTGCCTTCGCACTTGGCGGCAACCTCAGTTTTCCACCGTTCCAGATCGCCGCGCACGTTGAATAGGTTCTGCCCCTTGCCGCTGGCCTGATAACGCACCTTGTCACTGCCAATGGTGCGGCCTGGCAACACGAATGCGCCCGACTCATGCCAGCCGGGGCGGCAGGTGGTGGCGAATACTTGGTCAGGTCGCTGGTCAAGTAGGTACTCCATGAAGGCGCCGCGCTTCTTGAGCGCAATAATCACGCCCATACCGAACAGTTGGCGCCTGGCGTCCTCGCCGCTGCCACCAAACACCTCCATTGGGATTATCCATTCCTTGATGCCGCTCTCAGTCACAAGGCGCAGTAAACGGCCTTCGTTTCCATCGTCGCTATTGGTCGTCCGGGCCACTACAGTCACGGGGCTGGCGATCCACTCGTCAGTGATGGGGCGGTCTATTTTGTCGTCGGTCTCATCATCGTGGGCCGTGCGCTTAAAACCATGCCAGTACACGCCGGGTCGCAGCTTGCGGCCTTTCTCATTAGTTACCCAGTGTTCATACACGCCCCAGCAAGGGCGCTCAGGTGCGATTTTCGGGGGTTCACACGTCAGAAACTTGCCAGAGATCTTTGCCGCTTGGCTTGCGGTAGTTTTCGCTGTGTTAGCCCCGTCAGTCGCCCCAGCCGTGCCGCCTAGATCAATCGTCTGGCCGGGTACGTTATTCGTTGGCATGGTCGGCTTCCCAGCGGTACAGATCGTTGAAGTCCGTCAGGGTGTCGGGCGCACTGTTCGGCCAGTTGGGAAACGCCACCAGTCCACCTACTGCAATGGCGGCGGCATTGGCGGCGGTGCGTCCTGGATTGCCTTCGGTGCGCCGGTCGTCGTCGCCCGCGATGATAATTTCGACGCTGTGGTATTCGGCTTTAAGCGCCAGCGCCACCGGCTTGAGGTTCACTGAGTTCATGCTGCACGCGACGGTGTAGCCGCTTTCGTGAAGCGTTGCGCCCGTGGCCCAACCCTCACAAATGCACAGTAGCTTGCCTGGCGTGATGCGACCCAGTGGTGAATAGGTGCCCTTCACCCGACCACCGGCCAAGAACCGCTTACTCCCGTCCCGGGCGATCCGTTGCAGGTTGACCAGCACGCCACCGGCATACAGCGGCACCAGTAATTCGTCACCACGCTGGCGCAAACCGTGGGGCCGTACACCTTTGGCAACCAGGTACGGGTGATCGGGGTCGGAATGGCGGGCGTTACTCCACCAACGCTGGGCAAGAGTTGCGGTATCTAGCTGGCGCTTGCGCTGCTCGGCTTCACGTTGCTGGCGGGTATGCTCGATCCGCAGGCGCACCTGTTCGGCTTCACGATAATCGACGGGGGTGCGACTGCTCCAGGCGCTGGAACCATTCGTTTTCCAACTGCCGAACGCCCCGGAAGCGATGCCGTCCAGATAAAGCACATACCAGCCATTGAGCGTTCCGGGTTTGTCGTCAGGGACGCGAAACCTATGAATGGCTCCGTCTGGCACTGGCAGGAAGTCGAGTGACCCAAATACTGACTGGAGCGCGTCACGGAAAAGGATCGTCGCGTCTGTCACATGGCCCCCTTACGATCAGAGCCAGCGAAGGCGCGCATTACGTGGCCGTTGTTCACCGCGTGGCGATGGACGAACTCGCCTACAAACTCGACAAGGCAAGCCGTCACCTGCGCCACAGCGCTGCGCGTAACTACGCGCCCGCACTCGGCGTCGACCTCGGTCATAAAGGGGCCGAGAAGTGCCTTGGGCACCTTGGGGTGGGTGACGTACCAGAGTTTGGTGATTTTCTTTGGGCAAGCCTTCGGCGTTCCCGCTTTTTTGCAGGTTGTTTTGATCATGGTGGTTATTCCGTTACGAGGCTTTCGGTGCTACTCGCTCCAGCGCCGTTAGGCAGACTGGAGTGCGTCACGAAAAAGAGTTGCTGCATCTGTCATTCACTTGCCTGCGAAGGATTAAGTCGTGCGATTAACGCCTCAAAGTTCTCGATGATTTCCGATAGCCAGCCTGCACGTCCAGGGCGCGAACAATGGTCATGTGGTCGTTGTAGCGCTTGAGTCGAACGGATAGAGCTGAGTCGGCGTGAAGGGCTCGCAATGCCAGGCGGCGGTGAGCAAGTGCGCGGATTCTGGATGGATTGAGGCCTAAGATGTATTGCATGGGTACAGCCCCCTTTGCGGGGGAGCCGCCACCTTCGTGACCAAACGAATGGAGGCGAACTGTATGCAGGTTGGTCAACCGGGGCAAAAGGAACCCGGCAGGCGCGAACGCCTCCCACATACAGCTGCCATAAGTCCAAACGACAGGCACAAAAAAAGTGCCTGCGTTTTTATGGGGCGCTTGTGTGCCTTTTACGTTATCGAGTGACCAAACCCGAGTCGCTGAATTTGCAGCGACGGGCGTACGATACGGGCGATGGGCGTACTTGGCAGCCGTCGGGAACAATTGAAAGTTGAGACAGGGTTTGCCCTCGACATTGTGCGAAGGCTCCGGGAGGTATTTATGATTAACGTCAAATCGAAAGTGTTGGACCCCGCGCAGTTCCTCAAGACTGACGAGGACATGGTTATTCACCTTGATGTTTGCATCGACGATGCGGGAGACAATGCGGCGCTTATCGCACAGGCGCTTGGCACTATTCTTCGTGCGAAGAGCATGAATCAACTGGCGCGTGACACCGGTATCGGGCTTGACGCGCTTTATAGTGCGCTGTCCGGTGATGAAAACATCAAGCTCACTACCGTCCTCAAAGTGGCGAAGGCCCTCGGCCTCCAGCTTGGCGCCTTCAGCCCCACTATTAAGGGAGAAGCCGTTTCGCCCAACCTCAGATTGAACCGACAATAAGCCTGAGTGGGTGAGGTTTTCGGCGTAATTTCCAATCATGCGTCCACCTCGGCTGGTAGGTGGGTGCTGAGGTAGTAAAGGGCCACTCCGTGATGCTTTTGGCCTTGGTCGTCAGTCAGAGTAAGGGTATGTTTCTGAATCTTGTGGCCCTGGTCTTTGAGTTCCTGAACCCGTGCAGCTGGATGCAGAATACTCAGCTCGCTACGTGCTGTAAGCGTGTCCACAGGCCCCATTTGGAGGCGCTTCAGAAAGCGAGAACATTGAGTGGTTTTGTTGCTAGTATCGCCGTGCGACTGGCTGCGTTTCTCTTCGGGGATCGTAGCCTTTTTCATTTCAGGCCGCCTCGCGGCTTTCTGCGATCCGCGCCTCACACCAGTCTAGTATTTCAGTCTTGATCCAAACAGCGGACTTCGGCCCAAGCATGACTTGCGCAGGGAAAGTGCCGGCAGCTATGCGCCGGTAGATCTCGGATGTGGAAAAGGTCGTCAAGAGCTTGACCTCTCCCAACTTGATAAAGAGGCATGCATGCTCTGCTGGTGTTGCGGTTTGCTCTGGTTGCTTTCGTGTAGCGTCGGTAGTGCGTGCCATGTTTTACGACCTCTTGGGCTGCGTTGGGAACATGGCTACGGATTAAATACACTAAAACGGGCAGTATCGAGGCGAGTTTCAAGAGGCGTAAGTTTCCGGAAAGTTTCAACCGTCAGAATTTTCCGAGACGTCTGGCGCTAGGGTTGTGGACTCGATGGCGGCCAGTGCTTGAAGCTCTGACAGGTCGTCCATCAGGCTGATGGCTATGGGGGCAAGGGTCTTTCGTAGGTTCTCTTCGCCAGTGTCATTCCTATTTATTGCTTTGGACATAACGTGGCCAGGGATGTGATATTTTTTCTCCATCGCCCATATGCGCAAGTCAAGGTACGGTAGCAGTCCAGAGCGTGCCCAGCGGTCGTAGAACTTGCTTTGCTTGTGGGGGATGCCAGACGAATTTTTTCTTGCCTCTTTTAGCCATAGCGCAAATGCTTTTTTCAGCACGGTATCAGTTGCGTTTAAATCTACAAATGTTGCAAATCCGTTTTGCCCCAAGCTTCCTACTAATACTGGCTCGGTTGGACATTCACCAAGTTCGGAGGCCGCCAGTATTTTCCAGCGATTTGCTTGGCAGAGATTGCCGATGCCTTCTGAAGCCTCCCATTGGTCTGTTAGAAGTTGCGCCGTTAAGTCCTGAAGGGACAGTCCTCTGACTGGCTTTATAGATAAGTCTTTTCTGTAATCTTGCGCTCTACACTCCGCGTATAGAGTTTCATAGCTGGCGGTCTGGACCGCAAAAGTCTTGATTGGTTGAGATCGCAGGTGCTCTAGCGATTTCCGGACCATTCTATGGAATATCGGGTCACCAATGAAAAAAGATGACTCGTCCTTCCCCTCTCGCTCCATCATTGCGTAAAGGTCATAAAACTCCTTGCGATGACTTAGCTGGATAAACCAGCCTGCCGCGTCCAGATCATTCGCCTTGCTGTATTTTTCTAAATTGAACCATTCCGGAAGTTGGGTGGTTTCTTTAATTTTGATCATGCTTGTGGTAGTCCGTGAGCTCAAATTCTGAAAAATTGTCGGTCAGAAAATGGCAAATCTGATTTTCGACATTCAGTCAAAGTCGCTAAGCCTTCTGCTTGATGCTCACTACATTAGCTCCAGCGCATAGGGCGTCTATTGAGTCGGCCCAGGCCTGCATCATTTCTCGTCGCTGCTCGACATAGGCGGCATGGTTGTAGGTACCGCGTATCTCGTCGCTGTCGCCGTGAGCGAGCTGGCGCTCAATCCAATCCTTGTTGTACCCGCGCCCGTTCAACTCGGTACTGAGCAAGTGGCGGAAGCCATGGCCTGTCTGGCGCCCCTCGTACCCCATCAGACGAAGCGCTTTGTTGACGGTGTTCTCGCTCATGGGGCGTTCAGGGTTGGCGCCAGCAAAAACGAGTGCATAGCGCCCAGTGATTTCTTGGAGCTGGTGCAGGATCGCAACGGCCTGGCGGGGCAGGGGGACGACATGAGGGCGGCGGGCTTTCATGCGTACGGCGGGTATCGTCCAGACGGCGGCGTCTAGATCGAACTCTGTCCAAGGTGCTTGGCGAAGTTCACCAGGGCGAACGGCTGTCAGCGCCAGTAGGCGAATGGCGTGCCGGGTCAGGGCGTGGATGTTTGCGGCTTCGCACTTGCCCAGCAGCTCGGGCAGTTCGGCAAAGGTGATGTGCGGGTGATGGCGAGCGGCTTTGGCTGGCGCGGCGACCACGTTTAAGTCGGTGGCTGGATTGACCTCTACGACGCCCTTTGCCAGGCCGTACCGGAATATCTGGTGTAACCACTGGCGAATCTTGCCAGCGGCATTGAGCGTGCCTCTTGCCTCTACCGTGCGCACCAGTTCAACCAGCTCGGGCCGGGTAATGGCTTTTATCGGGCGTGCGCCGATGCCGGGGATGATGTCGTTATCCAGATACAGCTTAGCTTTGTAGGTGGTGCTTTCTGCCCAGCGTGGAGCGTTGTAGGCAAACCACTCTCGCGCCAGCGTCTCGAAAGTTAGCCCCTCGACCTTCTGAGCCTGTTTGGCGGCTTTTTTCTGCTCGCCGGGGTCAACGCCATCGATGAGCATCTGGCGGGCTTCATCGCGGGTCTGACGAGCTTTGAGCAGGGTGATGGATGGGTATGCGCCAATTGCCAGCATCTTTGCGTTGCCGTTGAAGCGGTATCGATAGCGCCATAGCTTGGAGCCAGTCGTGGTTACTTCAAGGCATAAGCCGTTGGCGTCGGTCAGCCTGTAGAGCTTGTCCTTCGGCTTGGCGGTACGGATGGTGGTATCTGACAGTGGCACGCAGCCTCCTTGTAGGCCGCACCGAGTGGGCTTATTGCCACCGAGGTGTGAGTAGATTTCTAGACCGAACTGGATCTACTCACGAATCTACTCACATATGTTTGGGCTTACAAGGGAACGGTTGGGAACCGTAGAAAGCAAAAAGCCCGCACGAGGCGGGCTTTTTGTGTGCTTTCAGGTGTGCTTGGCATCACCTGAAAACGAAAGGTGGTGCCCAGAGACGGAATCGAACCGCCGACACGGGGATTTTCAATCCCCTGCTCTACCGACTGAGCTATCTGGGCAACGGGGCGCATTAAACGGGTTTTTCAGGGGGTCGTCAAGCAAGTTTTCAAAAAAATTTTAATTATTACCGTCGCTTACGTTCCGACCCCCGATAAATCGGGGTTATTCCGATGGCGGTACGTAGCCTTCGGCCTTGGCGTAATCCTCGCCGGAGAAGTACTTGTCCATCTCGCCCTGCAGATATTTGCGATCTTCGGCGTTCATCATGTTCAGGCGTTTTTCGTTGATCAGCAGGGTCTGGTGTTTCTGCCAGTCGGCCCAGGCCTTTTGCGAGACGTGGTCAAAAATGTCCTGGCCTTTGGCGCCCGGGAAGGGAGCGCGCTCCAGGCCTGGCAATTCTTCTTTGTACTTGCGGCACATGATGGTGCGGGTCATGACGACTCTCCTGCGTTCAATACGGCGGCCGCGCGTTCGAGCAAGGTTTTGACCGGGGCGGCAAGGCCCAGGCGCGGCGGGGTGGCGAGGTTATACCAGAGCCAGTCAGCCTCGGCCACGTGATGGCCGGTCTCCTGGACCTGAACCAGCCAGGGTTCGATGGATAACTGAAAATGGCTGAAGGTGTGCACCAGGCTTGGCAATGCCTGCTGGGTGCCCAGTTCCAGCGAGTGCTGCAATGCCAGATGCGGCAGGTCGTCGAGGTCGTCGAGCTCCGGCAGGCTCCACAAGCCACCCCACAGGCCCGTGGACGGGCGACGGTAAAGCAGAATGGCGCCCTCGGCGTTGGCGAGCATCGGCATCAGCGTGCGCTTCTGCGGGATGGCCTTGCGTGGCTTGGGGATCGGGTAGCGGGTCTCCAGGCCAAGCATGTGCGCCTCACAGCCCTTTTCCAGCGGGCACAGCAGGCAGCTCGGTTTGCTGCGGGTGCAGAGCGTGGCACCGAGGTCCATCATCGCCTGGGTGTAGGCGTTGACCCGGTCGTGCGGCGTGAAGCGCTCGGCGTTGGCCCAGAGCTGTTTGGCGACCTTCGGCTCGCCGGGGTAGCCCTCTTGCGCGGTAAAGCGCGCCAGCACGCGTTTGACGTTGCCGTCGAGGATCGGCGCGCGCAGGCCCATGCTGATGCTGGCAATGGCGCCGGCGGTGGACAGTCCGATCCCCGGCAGGTCGGTGAGTTTTTCCACGTCCCGGGGAAATTCGCCGCCGTACTGCTCGACGACGATCTTTGCGGTCTTCTGCAAATTGCGCGCGCGGGTGTAGTAACCCAGGCCCGTCCACAGATGCAGCACTTCGTCCTCCGGTGCCGCAGCCAGGGCTTCGACCGTTGGCAACGAGGCCATGAAGCGGTCGAAGTAGTTCAGCACGGTGCTGACCTGGGTTTGCTGCAACATGATTTCCGAGACCCATACCCGATACGGGTTGATGTCCTGTTGCCAGGGCAAATCGTGACGGCCATGGCGGTCGAACCAGTCCAGCACCGCCGTTGAAAACTGCTCGGCTCTCATCGCTTGAACAGTTCCTTGAGCGCGTCTTTCAGTTTCGGGTTGACCTTGTCGCCCCATTTCTCCTCGATTTTTTCGCTGATCCGCTCGCCCGCCAGTTTGCTCGCAACCTGGCTCATGCGCTCGTTATCCACGCGGCAGGCCTTGGCGCCCAGCTCCAGTGGGCCGCGGCAACGCAGTGGCCACTCGATACCGACGAACTTGTCACCCACCTGGCAAGCAGGGTCCGGCATGGCGCTGGTATCGCCTTCGACGATGATGCCGACGCGGTAGTCCATGCCCAGCACTCGCAGATCGATGTCACCGTCACCGTTGACGGTCATGCCCGGGATACGCACTTTCAGGTCCGGGTTGCTGGCCACGCCGTTGCGCAAGGTCAGGTTGCCCTTGAGTTCCTGGAACGGTGTGTCCTTGCCCCGTGGCTCGCCGCTGAGGGTTTTGCGGTTGAGCGTGGCGATGCCTTTGCACAGCTGTTGTTCAAGGTTGGCGTTGAGCAGCACGCCGTTGTTGATGATGAAACTGGCATTGCCATTAAGGGTCTCGATCAACGCTTTCTGGCTGTTGCCGCTGCCGGTCAGGTTGCTGTTGAGTGTGACCAGGCCTTTGGCCGGCGGATTCTTGCCCTGGCTTTCGAGGATTTTTTCCAACGGCACACGGCTGATCTTCGTCTGCAGGTTCAGCGCCGGCACTGGCTGGCGCACATCCAGCGTGCCGGTGGTTTCGAAGTTACCCTCGTACAGATCGCCGCGCAGGTTGGCCAGCGTCAGCAGGCCGCCCTGGCCGGTGGCCTTGAGCGCGGCGTTATGGATCGGCAGTTTTTGCAGGGTCAACTGGCCGAAGGTCAGGTCGGCGTCCACATCGAGCTTGCTCAAGCGTTCCACTGGCAACAGGCGCTCGTTGCTCCACGCGTCCTTGGTCGGCGCGGGCGGCAACGGCGTGCTGCCGGCGCCGGCCATGGCATCGGCTTCGGTGCTGGCGACTTCGGCCTGGCGCACTTGTGTCGTGCTATTGGCCTCGGCGGATTTCGGCGGCAGGTAACGGTCGACGTTGAAGGTGTCGGCCTTGAGCACTGCGCGTAGCGATTGCCTGGCGAAGTCTTCGACGGCAACGCGCCCGCTGAAGGTGCTGTCGTCGACCTTCAGGCTGATGTTGTCGAGCACCAGGCTGGTCGGTGTCGCGGCCAATCGGCTGACCAGCTCGACTTTGCTCAGGCTGCCTTCGGCCATGGCCGGGAGCTTCTGGCCGATGCTTTCGACGAATTTCGGCAGGTCGAACTGGGCAATCGATATGCCGCCGCTGACTTGTGGCGTCTTGTCGAGGTCGTTGACCTTCAGTTCACCCAGTGCCCGCAGTTGGTTGGCGGAGATCTTGATTCCGGTCCACTCGGCGACATTGGCGGCCTTGTCCAGTACCAGTTGGCCCTGGGCGGAGAAGGTCATGGTCTTGCCTTGCAATGGGTCGCCGGTCACTTCACCTGAAAATCTCATGTCTTCGAACTGATAGCGCTGCAGTGCACGTGCGATACGCAGCTCACCATTGAGTTCGGTGCGCACTCGCAATGCGGGCTGGTTGGCTGACAGGAAAGCCGTGAGCTTGAGTGGAATGTTGACGGAGTCGTGAACCGCACCGGTGCTCAACTGAATACTTTCGGCGCTGTAGCTCTTGCCGGTTTTTTCGTCGCTGTATTCGACCCGTGCGTTGTTCACGGTCAGGCTGTCGATGTCCAGGCGGATCGGCTGCGGCGGTTTTTCCGCCGCGACGCTGGCTGCGGGTGCAGGTTCAGCCGCAGCGGGCGGAGTGCTGGTCGCGCCGGAGTTGGCCGGTGCCGGCAGCTTGCCGACGTCTTCCCAATTGCCGTGGCCGTCCTTGTCGCGGTTCAGGCGCAGGTTCAGGCCTTCGACGCGCACGTCGCTCATCTGCACTTCACGACGCAACAGCGGAAGTACGCGCACCGACAGGCCGAGCATCTGCAAGTCGGCAAACGGTTCGGTCGGTTTGATCAGGGTCGCGACACTGGCGTCGTGCAGCTCCAGGCCCAGCCACGGGAACAGGCTCCAGCCGATATCGCCATTGAGCGTCAGCTCGATGTGGGCCTTGTCGCGGGCAATCTGGCGAATCTCGTCTTTGTAGTCGTTGGGATCGAAGAGGTGGGTCAGGGCAAAGCCCAGCGCCACAATGATCAGCAACAGCCCGAGAAGTACCAGACCCAGGATTTTGCCGAACGCTTTCATGGGCGAGTCCTTGTAATTAATCGAATTCAAAATTTAGCCGAGGAGTATAGCGCTCCGGAACGGACGACCGGTCAGTGATCACGCCGGCAGTACATCCAGCGGCAGTTTCAGCTTGGCGGCCAGTGCCTGAGCCTCCAGATGCCCGGCAGGCGCGAGCAGGCGCAGTGTCATGCCCGATTGCGCGGCCATTTTTTGGGCTTCGGCAACCAGTCGCTCGGCAACACCACGGCGACGGGTAATTTTTCGCACACAAATTTGTGACAAGTGCCAGGCATCTTGGTGCCGTTGCAAGCGGGCCGCGCCCAGCAGGCGATCATTGAAGCGTCCGGCGATCAGTGTGCCGTCGCGCAAACAGTCTTCGATCAACTGCGCGCCCCCGGAAAAAGGGGCGAACAACCAGTCCGGAGCATCGCAGTAGATCTTCTGCAGATCCTGCCGATCCTGGGCAGTGGCTTGGTTCAGCGGCTCGACAATGATCGGCATGGTGATTCCTGTGAGGTCATGAAGCGAGGGAGATCAGATGACGTACAAAAGATGATGTCAGTTTGGTTTTCCTGTCACTTGCAGATGGTAACCTTTGCCCGTTCGTCCGTCCTTCTGCGACCTGTTGTCGCATAACAAGGTGCTCCACCGAAAAAAACGGTCATGCCTGCGTGCATAAAGGCCGGGAGTGAACTGTGGCTGGCGAACCATACTGATAATTGGGGGATACACAATGACCACGAGCATCACGGCGGACGGCTTCAGCGCCGGCCAGCCTGCGTTCCTGTCCAAGGAGCGGATCATCGCCAAGCCCGGTTTCAACCGTTGGCTGGTGCCGCCGGCCGCGTTGGCCATCCACTTGTGCATCGGCATGGCCTACGGCTTTTCGGTGTTCTGGTTGCCGCTGTCAAAGGCGCTGGGCATCACGGCTCCAGTGGCCTGCGCGCCAGACATGAGTTTTATCGCACAAGTCTTTTCGTCCCAGTGTGACTGGCCGATCTCGATGCTCGGCTGGATCTACACCCTGTTCTTCATCTTCCTGGGTTGCTCGGCCGCCATCTGGGGTGGCTGGCTGGAACATGCCGGGCCGCGCAAGGCCGGCGTAGTGTCGGCATTGTGCTGGTGCGGCGGCCTGCTGATTTCGGCGCTGGGGGTATATACCCACCAGATCTGGCTGATGTGGGTCGGCTCCGGGGTCATTGGCGGTATCGGCCTGGGCCTGGGCTACATCTCGCCGGTGTCGACCCTGATCAAGTGGTTCCCGGACAAGCGCGGCATGGCGACCGGCATGGCGATCATGGGCTTCGGTGGCGGCGCAATGGTCGGCGCTCCGCTGGCGGCGGCGCTGATGGGGCATTTCGCTTCGCCAACCAGCGTCGGCGTCTGGCAGAGCTTCCTGGTGATGGCCGCGATCTACTTCGTGTTCATGATCGGTGGCGCGCTGTCCTACCGCGTTCCGCCAACCGGCTGGAAGCCGGAAGGCTGGACGGCGCCGGCGAAAAAAGCCTCGAACGCGATGATTACTCATCGTCATGTTCACGTGAATGTGGCCTGGAAAACGCCGCAGTTCCGTCTGGTGTGGCTGGTGCTGTGCCTGAACGTATCGGCCGGTATCGGCATCCTCGGCATGGCGTCGCCGCTGTTGCAGGAAGTGTTCGCTGGCAAGTTGCTGGGCAATGACCTGGCGTTCGGCCAACTCGATGCTTCGCAACTGGCTTCGATTGCCGCCATCGCTGCCGGTTTCACCGGTTTGCTCAGTCTGTTCAACATTGGTGGCCGATTCTTCTGGGCTTCGTTCTCGGATTATCTGGGCCGCAAAAACACTTACTTCGTGTTCTTCGCCCTGGGCTTTGCTCTGTATGCGTTGATTCCGAACATGGGGCACCTGGGTAATATCGCGCTGTTCGTGGCGGCGTTCTGCGTCATCCTGTCGATGTACGGCGGTGGTTTCGCGACGGTTCCGGCGTATCTGGCTGACCTGTTCGGTACGCAAATGGTCGGTGCGATTCACGGTCGTCTACTGACGGCGTGGGCTGCTGCCGGCGTGCTCGGTCCGGTACTGGTGAACTACCTGCGTGAGTATCAACTGAGTATCGGCGTCGAGCGCGCAGCGGCGTACGACATCACCCTGTACATCCTCGCCGGCCTGCTGGTGTTGGGTTTCCTGTGCAACCTGCTGGTGCGTCCGGTGGCGGACAAGTACTTCATGACCGACGCCGAACTGGCCGCCGAACAGGCGCTGGGCCATGACAAAGGCGCTGACGGCAGTACCGTGCTGGAGTGGAAAGCCGCCCCAGGCACCAAGCCGCTGGCGGTGGCTGCCTGGCTGGTGGTAGGGATTCCGCTGGCGTGGGGTGTGTGGGTGACCCTGCAGAAGACGGCGGTACTCTTCCACTAACACCAACCCCCTGTAGGAGCCGGCTTGCCGGCGATCAATGCAACGCGGTGTGCCAGACACACCGCCATCGCTGGCAAGCCAGCTCCTACAAAAGGTCAAAAGCCATGCATTTGCAATGAATGCCGGCTTGTACTGACATGTACACCTCTGCCACCCCCGGATTCACTCCGTCAGGGATATCACCTCCCGTGTTTCTGTTTGGCGCCCGCACGCCTATAATGGCTGCCTTTTTCGCCCAATGATTTTGCGGAGCTGGTGATGGCCGAACGTAAGGCGTCTGTCGAGCGCGACACTCTGGAAACCCAGATCAAAGCCTCGATCAACCTCGATGGCACCGGAAAGGCCCGATTCGATATCGGTGTACCTTTTCTTGAGCACATGCTGGACCAGATCGCCCGTCACGGGCTGATCGACCTGGATATTGTCAGCAAGGGCGACCTGCATATCGATGACCACCACACCGTGGAAGACGTCGGTATCACCCTCGGCCAGGCCTTCACCAAAGCCATCGGCGACAAGAAAGGCATCCGTCGCTACGGCCACGCCTACGTGCCGCTCGATGAAGCGCTGTCGCGCGTGGTGATCGATTTCTCCGGCCGTCCCGGCCTGCAGATGCATGTTCCGTACACCCGTGCCACCGTCGGAGGCTTCGACGTTGACCTGTTCCAGGAATTCTTCCAGGGCTTCGTCAACCACGCCAACGTCACCTTGCACATCGACAATCTGCGTGGGCATAACACCCACCACCAGATCGAAACCGTGTTCAAGGCTTTCGGCCGCGCCCTGCGCATGGCCGTCGAGCTCGATGACCGCATGGCCGGGCAAATGCCTTCGACCAAGGGCGTCCTGTAATGCAGACAGTCGCGGTTATCGATTACGGCATGGGCAACCTGCACTCGGTGGCCAAGGCCCTCGAGCACGTGGGTGCCGGCAAGGTGCTGATCACCAGCGATGCCAACGTGATTCGCGAAGCCGACCGGGTAGTTTTCCCCGGTGTCGGTGCCATCCGCGATTGCATGGCGGAGATCCGTCGCCTCGGTTTCGATTCGCTGGTGCGTGAAGTCAGTCAGGATCGTCCGTTCCTTGGCATCTGCGTGGGCATGCAAGCCTTGCTCGATACCAGCGAAGAGAACGACGGTGTTGACTGCATCGGCCTGTTCCCGGGCCAGGTGAAGTTCTTCGGCAAGGATCTGGTCGAGGACGGTGAACACCTGAAAGTGCCGCACATGGGCTGGAACGAAGTGAAGCAGAAGGTGAGTCACCCGCTGTGGCACGACATTCCGGATCTGGCGCGGTTCTACTTCGTGCACAGCTACTACATCGCTGCCGCCAACGCGCGTCAGGTCGTGGGTGGCGGTCACTACGGTGTCGATTTCGCCGCGGCACTGGCCGAAGGCTCGCGTTTCGCCGTGCAGTTCCACCCGGAGAAAAGCCATACCCATGGCCTGCAGTTGCTGCAGAACTTCGCTGCGTGGGATGGTCGCTGGTAAATGGCCGTCAAGAAATCCAAGCCGCCGATCCTGACTCTCACACCTGAGCAGGAAAACGAGGCGAACAGCAAGATCAAGCGTTTCATGGAAGATCGCTTCGAACTCGACCTCGGCTCGTTCGAGGCGGCTGAGATTCTTGAGCTGTTTACCCGTGAAATTGCTCCGCACTATTACAACAGGGCGATTTTCGATGTGCAGGCGCACCTCAAAGAGAGGTTCGAAAGCATCGAAAGCGACTTGTGGGCGCTCGAGAAAAACTGATTTTCGAGCCAAGCTGAACATTCAATTCTGAAGGTTTGCCAGATGCTGATTATTCCTGCTATCGATCTTAAAGATGGTGCCTGTGTTCGTCTGCGCCAGGGCCGCATGGAAGATTCCACGGTGTTCTCCGATGATCCGGTGAGCATGGCTGCCAAGTGGGTGGAGGGCGGTTGCCGCCGTCTGCATCTGGTCGACCTGAACGGCGCATTCGAAGGCCAGCCGGTCAACGGCGAAGTGGTCACCGCCATCGCCAAACGCTACCCGAACCTGCCGATTCAGATCGGCGGCGGTATCCGCTCCCTGGAAACCATCGAGCACTACGTGAAAGCGGGCGTGAGCTACGTGATCATCGGCACCAAGGCTGTGAAAGATCCGGCCTTCGTTGCCGAAGCCTGCCGCGCCTTCCCGGGCAAAGTGATTGTTGGCCTGGACGCCAAGGACGGTTTCGTTGCCACCGACGGTTGGGCTGAAATCAGCACCATTCAGGTGATCGACCTGGCAAAGCAATTTGAAGCCGACGGCGTGTCCGCCATCGTTTACACCGACATCGCCAAAGACGGCATGATGCAGGGCTGCAACGTACCGTTCACTGCGGCGTTGGCTGCGGCGACAAAGATCCCGGTGATCGCTTCCGGCGGCATCCACAACCTGGGTGACATCAAGACCCTGCTCGACGCCAAGGCACCGGGCATCATCGGCGCCATTACCGGCCGCGCGATCTACGAAGGCACCCTCGATGTCGCCGAAGCGCAAGCTTTCTGCGATTCGTACAAAGGCTGAGGACTGACCATGGCGCTGGCCAAACGCATCATCCCTTGCCTGGACGTGGACAACGGCCGGGTGGTCAAAGGTGTGAAATTCGAAAACATCCGCGACGCCGGTGACCCGGTGGAAATTGCCCGTCGTTACGACGAGCAAGGCGCCGACGAGATTACCTTTCTCGACATCACTGCCAGCGTCGACGGCCGCGACACCACGCTGCACACCGTCGAGCGCATGGCCAGCCAGGTGTTCATCCCGCTGACCGTGGGCGGTGGCGTGCGTACCGTGCAGGACATTCGCAACCTGCTCAATGCCGGTGCGGACAAGGTCTCGATCAACACCGCCGCGGTGTTCAACCCGGAATTCGTCGGCGAAGCGGCGCAGCATTTCGGTTCGCAATGCATCGTGGTTGCGATCGACGCGAAGAAGGTCTCGGGACCTGGCGAAACCCCGCGCTGGGAGATCTTCACCCACGGCGGGCGCAAGCCGACCGGCCTCGATGCGGTCGAGTGGGCGAAGAAAATGGAAGGCCTGGGCGCCGGTGAGATCCTGCTGACCAGCATGGACCAGGACGGCATGAAAAACGGTTTTGACCTGGGCGTCACCCGCGCCATCAGCGATGCGCTGGGCATTCCGGTGATCGCTTCCGGCGGTGTTGGCAATCTGCAGCACCTGGCGGACGGCATTATCGAAGGCCACGCCAGCGCTGTACTGGCGGCGAGTATTTTCCACTTCGGCGAATACACCGTGCAGGAAGCCAAGGCGTATATGGCTCATCGCGGAATCGTGATGCGCTAAACGCCAAAAACGATACAGGCCAGTGGACACCATGGCGTACCCAAGGCACTCTTGGGTACGCCATGGATTTCGGTAGCCAGACATGCTCAGACGCTTTCTTCTCGTCCTTGCCAGCGCTTCTCTGTTGTTGATCAGCGGAGCACACGCTAAAGACAGCCCCGATACCGACCTGGTGTTGCTGACGGAAAACTTCCCGCCGTACAACATGGCGAAGAACGGCAAGAACTTCGCTCAGGACGAGAACATCAATGGCATCGCCACCGATATCGTCCGCGAGATGTTCAAGCGCGCCGACATTACCTACAGCCTGACGCTGCGTTTCCCTTGGGAGCGAATCTACAAGCTCACCCTGGAAAAACCCGGTTACGGCGTATTCGTCATGGCGCGGCTGCCGGATCGCGAGAAGCTATTCAAATGGGTCGGCCCAATTGGCCCGGACGACTGGATCATGCTGGCCAGGGCGGACAGCAAGATCACCCTCGAAACCTTGAATGACGCGCGCAAATACAAGATCGGCGCCTACAAGGGCGACGCGATTGCCGAGACGCTGGCCAAGCAAGGCCTCAACCCGATCGTTGTGCTGCGTGATCAGGACAACGCCAGGAAACTGGTTAACGGTCAGATCGACCTGTGGGCTACCGGTGACCCGGCCGGGCGCTATCTGGCGCGTCAGGAAGGGGTTAACGGGTTGAAAACCGTACTGCGTTTCAACAGTGCCGAACTGTATCTGGCGCTGAACAAGGACGTGCCGGACGAAACCGTCGCCAAGCTGCAAGCCGCGCTGGATCAGCTGCGCAAGGAAGGCGTGGTGGACGAGATTATGGGGCGGTATCTCTAACACCCAATGCTTATATGTGGGAGCGGGCTTGCTCGCGAAGGCGTCGTGTCAGTCGACATTAATGGTGTCTGACAAACCGCCTTCGCGAGCAAGCCCGCTCCCACATTTGTTATGCGGTGCCGCGGGTTAGCGGTACACCCCATCTTTGCCATGCGCTGCGGTTGCCCGATTACCGCGCACACTGATCATCTGCCGGATATCAATCCACTCGATCCCCTGGGCCTTGAGCTTGGGCAGTTCGCGTTCCAGTACCGCCAGCGTCTGCGGATACGGATGCCCGATCATCACCGCCGAGCCCTGCTTGTGCGCGAGGCTGATCGCTGTCTGCAACTGGGTGAAGATCGCTGCTTCAGTACGTTCATCGTCGAGGAACACATCCCGCGAAACGCTGGCCAAACCGATCTTCTGCGCTTCGGCAGCGGCTACGGTCCGGGCGCTGGTGCGGCTGTCGACGAAGAATTTGTGCCGTCGTTGCAAGTCCGCCATCAGCCAGGCCATCGCCGCGGGTTGTGCGGTCATGCGGCTGCCCATGTGATTGTTGATGCCGCTGGTGTATGGGACCATTTTGAACGCGGCGTTCAGGCGTTTTTCCAGCTCATCGACTGGCAGCTCGGGATGCCAGGCGAACGGTCCGGTGGCCGGATCCATGGGCATGTGCAGAATGACGATTTTGCCGGCGCGATGGGCTTCTCGGGCGAATTCGGTCGCGTGGGGCGTGTCGGGCATGATCGCCGTGGTCACCGGGCCGGGCAGGGCCAGCACACGGCGATCCCGGGGCAGGTTCTGCCCCAGGTCATCGATGATCAGACTCAGGTAGGCTTTGTGAGGCGTCGATCCGGCGGGTTCTGCGTGAGCAACACCCGCCAGACAACACAACAGACCAATCAGCAACCGCAGAAGCATCTCAGCGGCCGGACGTGATGCTCAGCCCTTTGAGCAGGCTCAGGGCCTGGGCCAATTGGTAATCGTCGTCCTGCGGCATAGGTTTGGCTTTGCCGCTGGAGCCGGTCGGTTTGTCGGCGCCGCCGTTGCCATTGCCCAGGTGACCTTGCAGATCGGCTTCCTTGAAGTAGTCGCTGTCCTGCTCGCTGGTAATCTTGGCCTTGCGTACTTCGATGTCCGGCACGATGCCCTGGGCCTGGATCGAGCGGCCGTTCGGCGTGTAGTACAACGCTGTGGTGATCTTCAATGCGCGTTCATTGTTCAGCGGCAGTACGGTTTGCACCGAGCCCTTGCCGAAACTGGTGGTGCCCATCAGCACGGCGCGTTTCTGATCCTGCAGGGCGCCGGCGACAATTTCCGAAGCCGAGGCGCTGCCGCCGTTGATCAGTACGACCATCGGTACGGCTTCGCTTTCGTCCTTGCCGGTAGCGGAGAAGCGCAGCTCCGAATTGGCGATGCGGCCCTTGGTGTAGACGATCAGGCCCTTGGTGATGAAGTGATCGACCACTTCCACCGCGGCCTGCAACACGCCACCCGGGTTGTTGCGCAGGTCGAGGATGATGCCTTTGAGCTTCTTGCCGTTGTCCTTGCGCAGCTTGGCCAGGGCCTTGGAAACCTCTTCGCCGGTCTTGACCTGGAACTGGGTGATGCGGATGTAGCCGTAGCCGGATTCCAGCAGCTGGCTCTTCACGCTCTTCACCTGGATGACGGCGCGAGCCAGGGTCACGTCGAACGGCGTGCCGCCGTCGCGCACCAGGGTCAGGGTGATCTTCTGGCCGATCTTGCCGCGCATCTTGTCCACGGCTTCGGTCATGCTCTGGCCACGGGTGGGCTGGCCGTTGATCTTGACGATGAAGTCGCCGGCCTGGATGCCGGCCTTGGAGGCCGGGGTGTCGTCAATGGGCGACACCACTTTGATGAAGCCATCTTCGGCGCCGACTTCGATGCCAAGGCCACCGAACTCACCGCTGGTGCTTTCCTGCAACTCGGCGAAATCTTCAGGGCCGAGGTAGGCGGAATGCGGGTCGAGGTTGCTGAGCATTCCCTTGATGGCGTTTTCCAGCAGGGTCTTGTCGTCCACCGGTTCGACATAAGCGGCTTTGATCCGGTCCATCACCTCGGCAAAGGTGCGCAACTCGTCCAGCGGCAATGGCGCCTTGGTGGTCGCAGCAGTGCCCGCAGGCGCAACCGCCGGGGCTGGTTGAGCGGCAAACGCCAAAGGCGCGCCGATCACCAGGGCGATCGTCAGGGCCAGCGAGGTAAGGCGGGACAAATGCAGCATGTCGAACGAACTCCTGAATTAGGCGACGCGCTTATCCTTGCGCGTGACACCATTGCGCAGGGTCACTCGGGTGACCCTGCTGACGAATTGCGAAATACAGCGCTGGTGTGTCCTGCCCGCCACTGTTACCGACAGTGGAAATAGGCTCACCGGCTTTTACAACGTCACCCGCAGACTTGAGCAGCGTCTGGTTGTGACCGTACAGACTCAAATAACCATTGCCGTGGTCGAGAATCACCAGCAGCCCGGCGCCACGCAACCAGTCGGCAAACACCACGCGACCACCGTGCACGGCATGCACCGCACTGCCGGCAGACGCGCCGATCATCACGCCATCCCACTTGGTCCGGGCATCGTCGCCACGGTTTTCACCGAAACGCGCCAACAGTCGACCATCGACAGGCCAGGGAAGTTTGCCGCGGGTTGATGCAAACGGACCGCCAAAGGTCTCGCCGGAGCTGGAAACCAGTGCACCAGGTGTCGACTTGACCGGTTTGCGTGGGGCGTCGTCGCTGGCATCAGCCTGCGCCTGGGCCTCACGTAAACGCTTTTTTTCGGCTTCCTGCTGGGCAATCAGCGCTTTTTGCCGCGCTTCTTCTGCCTCACGGGCCTGGCGGGCCAGGGTTTCTTCAATGGTTTTAAGGACTTTAGACAGGTCTGCCTGATCCTGCTCGCGTGCCGCCAGTTTCTGATCGCGAGCCTTTACGTCGTCATTGAGTTTGGCCAGGACTTGCTGGCGTTCCTGGCGGACTTTCTCGAGTTCGCCACGCTGGGTGTCGAGGCTGCTTTGCTGTACCAGCAATTGCGCCTGCTGCATGGCGATGTCTTTCTCGACATTGCTCAGTTGGCGCAGGGTTTCGTTGAAGTTCTTCAACTGCTCCAGGCGAGCCTGGCTCAGGTAATCGTAATAGGTGAGGGTACGGGCGAATTTTTCCGGATTCTGCTGGTTGAGCAGCAGCTTGAGGTATTCCTGACGACCGTTCTGGTACGCCGCCCGGGCCTGCATGGCGATCAGTCGTTGCTGTTCAGTGCGCGCGCTCTGGAGTTTTTTTTTCTCCGCATCGAGTCGCTGCAACTCGGCTTCGCTTTTCTTCAGCTCTTTTTGCAGGGCTTCGACCTGTTTCTCAAGCTTGCCCATTTCGGTTTCGGTGCCCTTGAGCTCTTTCTGCACACCGGATTTTTCTTCCTGCAGCTTGCCCAGCAGTTTCTTCAGCTCGGCAATGTCCTGACGCGTGGCGTCCAACTGTTGTTGGGTGTCTGCGCGCTCGTCAGCAAAGGCCGGTTGGAGCAGGCATGTCAGAGCTAGGGCTATCAGGACGCGAAGCATAGGGGCGGGCGGCACCAGGGAAAGGGACGGCCTAGTATGCCCGCCATGGGCGGCAAAAAAAATGCCCATTTCTGACTGTGTGATAACTGGGCGGAAAAACACCACAAAGCAAAGTGGGAGCGGGCTTGCTCGCGAATGCGGCGTGTCAGGCAACATTGATGTCGACTGGCACAATGCTTTCGCGAGCAAGCCCGCTCCCACAGGGTTTGTTGCGTTTTGGAGATCTAATCAGACCAGAATCGAAGTCCCGGTCATTTCCGCCGGTTGCTCAAGGCCCAGCAACTTCAGCATGGTTGGCGCCACGTCCGCCAACACGCCGCCTTCACGGACTTTCAAGTCGCGCTTGCCGACATAGATGAACGGCACCGGCTCGGTGGTGTGCGCAGTGTGCGCCTGGCCAGTGGTTTCATCGGACATTTGCTCGACGTTGCCATGGTCAGCGGTGATCAAGGCTTCGCCGCCGACTTTTTCCAGGGCATCGACGATGCGGCCCACACACAGGTCGAGGCATTCAACAGCCTTGACCGCCGCTTCGAACACGCCGCTGTGGCCGACCATGTCGCCGTTGGCGTAGTTGACCACGATCACGTCGTAACGCTGGTTTTCGATGGCGTCGACGATGCGGTCGGTGACTTCCGGTGCGCTCATTTCCGGCTGCAAGTCATAAGTAGCGACTTTCGGCGACGGAATCAGGATGCGTTCTTCGCCCGGGAACGGTTCTTCGCGACCGCCGGAGAAGAAAAAGGTTACGTGGGCATATTTTTCGGTTTCGGCAATACGCAGCTGGGTCTTGCCGTTTTTCGCCAGGTAATCGCCCAGCACGTTTTCCAGGCTGCCGGCGGCGAAGGCCGACGGGGCAGGAATGCTGGCGGCGTATTGGGTCAGCATGACGAAACCGGCCAGTTTCGGCTGGCGGGCACGCTCGAACTCGCTGAAGTTGTCTTCGACGAACACGCGGGTCAGCTCGCGGGCGCGGTCGGCGCGGAAGTTCATGAACACCACGGCATCGCCGTCTTCGACTTTTACCGGCTCACCGATGGAGGTGGCTTTGACGAACTCGTCGCTCTCGCCACGCTCGTATGCCGCTTGCAGGCCTTCCTGAGCGGTGGCGGCGTTGAATTCGCCCTGGCCATCGACAATCAGGTTGTAGGCCTGGGACACGCGGTCCCAACGGTTGTCGCGGTCCATGGCGTAGTAACGACCGATCAGGCTGGCGATCCGGCCTTTGCCCAGGGCCTGGAAGGTCGCGTCGAGCAGTTCGATCGACGATTGCGCGCTTTTCGGCGGGGTATCGCGGCCGTCGAGGAAGGCGTGCAGGTAGATGTTTTGAGCACCGCGCTTGAACGCCAGTTCGGCCATGGCGACCAGGTGATCCTGGTGGCTATGCACGCCGCCATCGGACAGCAGGCCCATGAAATGCACGGCTTTGCCGGCGGCGACGGCTTTATCCACGGCGGCGCAGATGGTCGGGTTTTCGAAGAACTCGCCGTCGCGGATCGATTTGGTGACGCGAGTGAAGTCCTGATACACCACGCGGCCGGCGCCGAGGTTCATGTGGCCGACTTCGGAGTTGCCCATCTGGCCATCCGGCAGGCCGACGTCCATGCCGCTGCCCGAGATCAGGCCGTTCGGCACGGTGGCCCACAGGCGATCCAGTACAGGCTTCTTCGCCGCGAAAATGGCGTTGGATTCGGGGTTGTCGCTGTGACCGAAGCCGTCGAGAATCATCAGGACCAAAGGTTTAGGCGTGGTAGTCATGGAATTCGCTCTGGCTTAAGTAAAAAGGGGCGATGGAAAAGGGAGTGGCAGTTTAAAGCTAAGTTCCGGCCACGTCACCGCCGGACGGGGTTTGGCCCACCATAGTGGCTGTGTATACTGGCCGACATTTTAACGCCCTGGAACCTCCTTCGATGGTTGCTCACCTGATTGAATTCGCCACTAACCACTACATTCTCGTCGGTATCTTCGTCGTACTGCTGGCGTTGCTGATTGCCTATCAAATGCAGGGCGGCGGCCGTAGCCTGAGCACCGGCGAACTGACCGGCCTGGTCAACAAGGACGCTGGCGTCGTGGTCGATATTCGTCCGAGCAAGGATTTCGCCGCCGGTCACATTGTCGGTGCGGTGAACATTCCCCAGGACAAACTGGCCGCCCGCGTTGGCGAACTGGAAAAGCACAAGGCCAAGACCATCATTCTGGTCGACGCCATGGGCCAGACCGCCGGCACCCACGCTCGCGAATTGATGAAATCCGGCTTCACCGCCGCCAAGCTGTCCGGCGGTATCTCCAGCTGGAAAGCCGACAATCTGCCGCTGGTGAAGTGATATGAGTAGCGTCGTCGTCTATTCCAGCGATTACTGCCCTTACTGCTCGCGAGCCAAGTACCTGCTCGAGAACAAAGGCGTGGCCTTCGAAGAGATCAAGGTCGATGGCAAACCGCAGGTGCGCGCTGCGATGGCCCAGAAGGCCGGACGTACGTCCGTGCCGCAAATCTGGATCGGCAGCACCCACGTGGGCGGTTGTGATGACTTGTTCGCCCTGGAGCGCGCGGGCAAACTCGACGCGCTGCTCGAGGCCTGACGGTTATACCCCAAACAAGCAAACCTAAAAGAACCCTGGATCAAGAAGGATCTGCGATGACTGACCAACAGAACACTGCTGCGAACGAAGAAGAAACTGCACCGCAATTCTCCTTGCAGCGCATTTATGTGCGTGACCTGTCCTTCGAAGCTCCGAAAAGCCCGGCGATCTTCCGCCAGCAGTGGGAGCCGAGCGTCGCACTGGATTTGAACACCCGTCAAAAGACGCTGGAAGCTGACTTCCACGAAGTCGTGCTGACCCTGTCGGTTACCGTGAAAAACGGTGACGAAGTGGCGTTCATCGCCGAAGTGCAGCAGGCCGGGATCTTCCTGATCAAGAATCTGGATGACGCTTCGATGAGCCACACCCTGGGTGCGTTCTGCCCGAACATCCTGTTCCCGTACGCTCGCGAAACCCTGGACAGCCTGGTGACCCGCGGTTCGTTCCCGGCACTGATGCTGGCTCCGGTGAACTTCGATGCGCTGTACGCTCAAGAGCTGCAACGCATGCAGGCTGCTGGCGAGACTCCGACCGTTCAATAAAAGCTTCGTTTGCTCCATGAAAAAAGCGCCTCTGAGGGCGCTTTTTTCATGGAGCAAACGAAACCTGTAGGAGCTGGCTTGCCAGCGAAGGCGCCATAACATCCAACCTTTGAGCTGGCTGATACACCGCTATCGCTGGCAAGCCAGCTCCTACAGGGGATTGCGGTGTTATTTGAAGCCGTTTTGACGCCAGGCTTCGTAAACCGCGACGGCCACGGTATTCGACAGGTTCAGGCTACGGCAGCCCTCGCGCATCGGCAGGCGCAGGCGTTGGTCAGCGGGCAGGGCGTCGAGCACCTCGGCGGGCAGGCCTCGACTTTCCGGGCCGAACAGGAATGCGTCGCCCGGGGCGAAGCTGGCATCATGGAACGGTCGCGAACCCTTGGTGGTGAACGCGAACACCCGCGGGTGACCGAGGCTTTCCAGGCAGCTGGCCAGGTCCGCATGGCGTTGCAGGGTGGCATACTCGTGGTAGTCGAGACCGGCCCGGCGCAGGCGCTTGTCGTCCATCTCGAAGCCCAGCGGCTCGATCAAATGCAGGTGGCAGCCACTGTTGGCGCACAGCCTGATAACGTTGCCGGTATTCGGCGGAATTTCTGGTTGGAAAAGGATGACGTGAAACATGCACGGCTCCGAAGGTAAAGATGACGCGCATTCTACGCCGCCAGCCGGCGTGCGTTCGAAACTATTCCTGCGGGTGATGGGCTCGCTGGCGATTGTCGGGGTGATGGTCGGGATGATGATCGGTCGCCTGACCACGCCAGACCCCAGTCAGTTGCAGCAGGTCGAGGTGACGAACGACGGACTGGTGGTGTGGTTCAACAATGAACCCAAGACCCACGGCGAAATGGTGGACGGCAGTGTCGCGCTGCTGATTGGCGCCGAGGGCAAGGCGCAGAAAGGCCAGCTCAAGCTCGGCGACAAGGACGTGAACTGGCGGGTACGTTTGAGCGATGGGGGGTTGTTGCTGACACTGGTGGCGGCCCGGCCCCTGCAGGGCGAGTGGGCCGGTAGTGAGGTCGATGACCGCTGGCGGCTGGAGATCCATCTCCGGGAGCAATAAAAGAGGGAATCCCCGGCCTGCCTGTACCAAGGTTCCCGAAACGGGAGGCTCGTCGCGAGTGCGGTTTGAGCCTGGTGTAAAGAAGGAACCCCTGACCTGCCTGTATCAAGGGCCCCAAAACGGTCGGGCTCGTCGCGGGTGCGGTGTGAGCCCGGTGTAAAGAGGGGAATCCCCGGCCTGCCTGTACCAAGGTCCCCGAAACCGGGTCGGTGATCTGAATCACTTGAAAGGGTTATTGCAGGGGGCGTGCCAGCTTTCACAAAGAGAAACAAAAAAACGGTTTGAAACGCTGAAAGCCCCGAGATTCGGGGCTTTCGTGTTTTTTCGAAAGAGATTCGATTGCGAAAGCAGGTGGGGATTCGAAGCTGTTTTTGTGCGCGATTGCGGTTCACGGTGCATTCAGGCGGTGCACGCAGCTTTGAATGTGGGAGCGGGCTTGCTCGCGAAAGGGCCATAACATTCAACCCCGTTGTTGACTGTTACACCGCTTTCGCGAGCAAGCCCGCTCCCACAGGATCGTGTGCTCAGTGATTACTCAGGTTTCGTCGCCCTCTTCATCATCCCCGCCATCAACCTTCATCCCCAATTCCTTGATCTTGCGCGTCAGGGTGTTGCGGCCCCAACCCAGCAAAACGGCGGCATCGCGGCGGCGACCGGCGGTGTGCTTGAGGGCGGTCTCGATCATGATCCGTTCGAAGGCTGGCACGGCGCTGTCGAGCAGGCTTGACTGACCGCGGGCCAGCGCCTGGTCCGCCCACTGACGCAGGGCCTGCTCCCAGTTGGTCACGGGCGCCGAATCCTGCGGCAGGCTCAGCAGCTCCGGTGGCAGGTCGCCGATGTGCACTTCGCGACCCGACGCCATCACCGTGATCCAGCGGCAAGTGTTCTCCAGTTGCCGCACGTTGCCGGGCCACGGCAGGTTCTTCAGGTATTCCTCGGTTTCGCTTTTCAGCAGTTTTGGCTCGACGGCCAGTTCTTGCGCGGCGCGGCCGAGGAAGTGCTTGGCCAGGGTCGGGATGTCTTCGCGACGGTCCGACAGGCGCGGGATGTGGATGCGGATCACATTCAGACGATGGAACAAGTCCTCACGGAATTTCCCGGCATGTACCAGTGTTTCCAGGTTCTGGTGGGTCGCAGCAATGATGCGCACATCGACCTTCACCGGCACATGGCCGCCGACACGGTAGAACTCGCCATCGGCCAGTACGCGCAGCAAACGGGTCTGGGTATCGGCGGGCATGTCGCCGATTTCATCGAGGAACAGCGTACCGCCGTCTGCTTGTTCAAAGCGCCCGCGACGCAGGTTGGCCGCGCCAGTGAACGCGCCTTTCTCGTGGCCGAACAGTTCAGACTCCATCAGGTCTTTTGGAATCGCCGCCATGTTCAGCGCAATGAACGGCGAAGCCGCCCGCGGGCTGTGACGGTGCAGGGCGTGGGCCACCAGTTCTTTACCGGTCCCGGACTCGCCGTTGATCAGCACGGTGATGTTGGAGTGGCTCAGGCGGCCGATGGCGCGAAACACCTCCTGCATCGCCGGCGCCTCACCGATGATTTCCGGAGTGCGGGTCAGTGTCGGGGCGACTTCCAGGCCCTGCTGCTCCTGAGCGTGCTGGTTGGCGCGTTTGACCAGGGAAACCGCTTCGTCGACATCGAATGGCTTGGGCAGATACTCGAAGGCGCCGCCCTGATAGGACGCGACAGCGCTGTCCAGATCGGAGTGAGCGGTCATGATGATGACCGGCAGCCGTGGATGCTGCTCGCGAATCCGCGCCAGAAGGTCCAGGCCGCTGGCGCCGGGCATGCGGATGTCGGAAATGATCACGTCCGGTTGCTGGCGCGCCAGGCGGCTCATCACGCCATCGGCGCTGTCGAAGCTTTGCGTGGTCATGCCTTCCTGCTGCAGGGCTTTTTCCAGGACCCAACGGATAGAACGGTCGTCATCGACGATCCACACGGTTTCACTACGGCTCATGTCGATGTGGCTCCTTGTTCCAGTGGCAGAAAGATCGAGAAAGTGGTGTGGCCGGGGTGGCTGTCACATTCGATCAGGCCCTGGTGCTGGCTGATGATGTTCTGGGTAATGGCCAGGCCCAGCCCGGTACCGTCCGGACGACCGCTGACCATGGGAAAAAAGATGGTTTCCTGAAGTTCCGCAGGAATGCCCGGGCCGTTGTCGATGATCTCGATCTTGGTCACCAGGCGATGGCGCACGTGGCCGATGGTGAACTGGCGCATGGCGCGGGTGCGCAGGCTGATGCGCCCCAGGCGCAGTTCGTTCTGGCTGCTGATGGCCTGCATGGCGTTGCGCACGATGTTCAGGACCGCCTGGATCATTTGCTCGCGGTCGATCAGGACGTCGGGGATGCTTGGATCGTAGTCGCGCACCAAGGTGATGCAGCCCTGGCTTTCGGCCTCTACGAGATGGCAGACGCGCTCCAGCACTTCGTGGACATTGCACGGGGCCAGTGACGGCAACTTGTTGGAACCGAGCATGCGATCCACCAGGTTACGCAGGCGGTCGGCTTCTTCGATGATGACATTGGTGTAGTCGCGCAAGCTTTCTTCCGGCAGTTCCCGGGCCAGCAATTGTGCCGCGCCGCGAATCCCGCCCAACGGGTTCTTGATTTCATGGGCGAGGCCGCGCACCAGCATCTTGCTGGTTTCCTGCTTCGACAGCTGTGCTTCTTCCTTGGTGATTCGCAGCAAGCGGTCGCGGGGGTGGACTTCGAGCAGCAGCATTGTGTCGCCGTTGCTCAGAATCGGCGTTACCGCGTAGTCGACGGTCAGGGTCTGGCCGGTGAGGGCGGTGAGCATGGCTTCGCGCTTGGTGAAGGGGTGCGCTTGTTCGACGGCCTGGCGCAACGAGTTCAGCGCTTCGGTCGATTCGGTAAACAACTCACTGATGAACTGCCCGTGGCTGCGCTGACCGCTGACGGCCAGCAGCATCTCCGCCGCCGGGTTCATGTACTCGAGGCGCAGTCCGGCGTCGAGCAGGATGGTGGCGGTGGTGAGGTTGTCGAGTAGCAAACGGTGGAGTGCGTCGCTAATGGTCATCGGGACCTCTTTTAGAGCAGAGCATGCGCAAGAAAAAAACGCTGGTACGGGCAAAATGCAAAAACCAAACCAAGGCTCCGAAAAGAAGCGTTCAGCGCCTGAAACAGGCGTTTGACGCTCGTTTGCGTGGCGTTCTTCCGGCTTTTGCGGGTACTTTCGAACCAAAATGGGTTGGAATGTGAGTAGGGTGCAAGCAATTGCACCAATATAGTGCGCAAACCTGAACGAGGTTAGAAAAGTCGCAGGAAAGGATTTTTTTCTTCGGCGGGTTTGTCGCCGAGCGGACATTCCGGCCGCTGACCGTAGTCTTCGAGGGCGCAGGGTTTGATCTTGTGCTTCTGGGCAAGAGACGTGCGCTGCATATGGAAAGGTTGGCTGGCGGTACGTTCGACGATGCGCCCCTGTTCGTCGAGGATTTCCACGGACAGGGTATGGCTGCCGCGATCAATGTTACTTAACGGGAACACCGGGCTCAGGCCGGGTTCGGCGGTGGGCTGGCCGTCGAGCAGCAATCGGTAGCGATGACCCCGTTGCAGGCCTGGTTCGCTGGTGACGCTGACGATGATTTCACCGGCGCTGCTGCGGATGGTCGCGTCGGGTTCCGGGACCAGAATGCGCAGCACATCATAGTGGAACAGCGCTTGTTCTTCGGGACGGCTCTCGGCAACCAACGGCGCTGCGCTGGTGGGGTTGGCTGCTATTCGATTTCTCTTTACCAGCGGTACATGCGTGGCGTTGCCGGGTTTGGGTTGGTCGGTGAAAACACGGTTGCCTTGAGGGTCAACGTAAGTAAAGACCTCTGCCGACGCGGGAAGCGCGATGAAGCAGGCGATCAGCAGCCAGGTCTTCAAGGTGTGTGTACTCGTTGCACAGTGAAGGTCGCGGTGGGGCTCTGCTGCACAACGTTTTCGCCATCGATCACCTGCACGGCGAGGCTGTGTTCGCCGCGATCGATGTTAACCAGTTGCAGGATCGGCACATTGCCTGGCTGGCCGTAGGGCTGACCGTCCAGCAGCAGCCGAAGCAGATGCGGGCTTTGCAGGCGTGGTTTGATCTGTACGTTAACGGTGAACGTGCCGTTGTTGGCACGCAGGGCTTCGGTGGTCGGCAGGCCCGTCAGCTCAAGCACTTCATAGGCCTTGCGGAGTTGTTCATTACGCGCGGTTTCAGCAGCAGGCGCGGCTTCGCCGGGAGGCTGGCGTTCAACGCTGTTGAGGGGTGGCAAGTCGACGGGTTGGGCGTTGATGCCGTCAGGCGGTTGGTTGCTGTACGCGGTGGTGCCGTTGGCGTCTGTGTACTTATAGATCTGCGCCGTGGCGGGTAGAACGATCAGCAACAGGATGAAGAGAAAACCACGACCCATGGAATCGACCGGAAACGAAAGTGTTGGGTTGCAGCATAGGTCAGGCTGTGTGTTTGAACCAAGCCGCTAAACATTTGGGTATGAATTATCAATCTCTCTAGAACGCAGTAATTCATTGTGGGAGCGGGCTTGCTCGCGAAAGCGGTCTGTCTGAGAAAGAGATATTGGATGTACCGACGCCTTCGCGGGCAAGCCCGCTCCCACAGGGATGTGCGTCAGCCGTTGAATCGTGGGCAATAAAAAGGCCTCCCGAAGGAGGCCTCTTTTTGTCACGCCGCGTGCCGCAGCGCTACCGGATCAGCAGCTGTAGTACAGCTCGTATTCCAGTGGGTGTACGAAGGTACGTACCTTGATTTCTTCTTCGCTTTTCAGGGCGATGTAAGCGTCGATGAAGTCGTCGCTGAAAACGCCGCCTTTGGTCAGGAACGCACGACCTTTGTCCAGCTCTTCCAGGGCTTCTTTCAGGCTGCCGCAAACTTGTGGGATCTCTTTCGCCTCTTCAGGCGGCAGGTCGTACAGGTTTTTGTCGGCAGCGTCGCCAGGGTGGATCTTGTTCTGGATGCCGTCCAGGCCAGCCATCAACAGTGCTGCGAAGCACAGGTACGGGTTGGCAGCTGGATCCGGGAAGCGTGCTTCGATACGGCGGGCTTTCGGGCTCGACACGTAAGGAATACGGATCGAAGCGGAACGGTTGCGAGCCGAGTAGGCCAGCATCACTGGAGCTTCGAAGCCTGGAACCAGACGCTTGTAGGAGTTGGTTGCCGGGTTGGTGAAGCCGTTCAGGGCCTTACCGTGCTTGATGATGCCGCCGATGAAGTACAGGGCGGTGTCGGACAGGCCGGCATAGCCTTCGCCAGCGAAGGTGTTCTTGCCATCTTTCCAGATGGACATGTGTACGTGCATACCCGAGCCGTTGTCGCCGTACAGTGGCTTAGGCATGAAGGTCGCGGTGCGGCCGTAGGCATCGGCAACGTTGTGCACGACGTACTTCAGGGTTTGGGTTTCGTCGGCTTTCTTCACCAGAGTGTTGAACTTGACGCCGATTTCGTTCTGGCCGGCAGTCGCCACTTCGTGGTGGTGAACTTCGACGGTCAGGCCCATTTCTTCCAGTGCGTTGCACATGGAGGTACGGATTTCGTGGTCGTGGTCGAACGGCGGAACCGGGAAGTAACCACCTTTGACGCCTGGACGGTGGCCTTTGTTGCCGCCTTCGATGTCCTGGTCGGACATCCACGAACCTTGTTCAGAGTAGATCTTGAACATGGAGCCGGAAATGTCGGACTTGAACTTGACCTGGTCGAAGATGAAGAACTCTGGCTCCGGACCGGCGAATACGGTGTCACCGATACCGGTGGCCTTCAGGTGTTCTTCGGCGCGCTTGGCGATCGCACGTGGGTCGCGGTCGTAGCCTTGCATGCTCGAAGGTTCGATGATGTCGCAGACCAGGATCAGGGTCGGTTCTTCGGTGAACGGATCCAGAACAGCGGTGGAGTCGTCCGGCATCAGGATCATGTCGGAGGCTTCGATGCCTTTCCAGCCAGCGATGGAGGAACCGTCGAACATTTTGCCGACTTCGAAGAAGTCGTCATCCAGCGCATCGCGAGCCGGCATGGTCACGTGGTGCTGAGTGCCTTTGGTGTCCGTGAAGCGCAGATCAATCCACTTGACGTCATGATCTTTGATGAGTTGAACCGACTTCGACATAGTGTCCTCCGGGTGGCTTCGGGCTAGTAATGGATGCCCTTAAATGTGGGTGATGCCGGCGCGAATACTCTGCCAAGGCAACCTGCCTCACAAGGGAGCAAATTGCATGCCAGTGCCCCAGCATGGGTTTTTTGCCCCAAAAACACGCTAGTGAGGGCATTTTGCGCTTTAAAGCAGAAAATCTCGCCCTGTAATGTGGCGCTAAATCCAATAAATGACCTGTTTTGGTGCGCGCAAAACCTTCTGCACATTAACTGGTTAAACCTTGAGCAATTTCCGCTATAATCCGCGCCCCCCTTTTTCGGCAGGCCCTGCGCGCGCTGTTTCCATGAAATTAATCGTAAAAGTCTTCCCCGAGATCACCATCAAGAGCCGCCCGGTACGGATGCGTTTCATCCGCCAATTGGCCAAGAACATCCGTGCCGTGCTCCGCGATCTGGACCCGGCCGTGGTGGTGAACGGCGTGTGGGACAACCTCGAGCTGGAAACCCGTATCACCGAGCCCAAGGCCTTGAAAGAGATGGGCGAACGCCTGTGCTGCATGCCGGGCATCGCGCATTTCCTGCAGGTTGATGAATACCCGTACGTCGACTTCGACGACGTGCTCGAAAAGTGCAAGCTGCACTACGGCGATGCGCTGGCCGGCAAGATCTTTTCGGTGCGCTGCAAGCGTGCGGGCAAGCACCCGTTCAGCTCCATGGATGTCGAAAAATACGTCGGCAGCCAGCTGCGTCGCCAGTGCGGCGCCGCCGGAATTGACCTGAAAAACCCGGAAATCGAAGTCCGTATCGAAATTCGCGACCAACGGTTGTTTGTGATCCATAACCAGCACAACGGCATCGGCGGTTATCCGCTGGGTGCACTGGAGCAGACGCTGGTGCTGATGTCCGGCGGCTTCGACTCCACCGTGGCGGCTTACCAGATCATGCGCCGCGGCCTGATGGCGCATTTCTGCTTCTTCAACCTGGGCGGACGTGCCCATGAACTGGGCGTCATGGAAGTCGCGCATTTCATCTGGAAGAAGTACGGCAGCTCCCAGCGCGTGCTATTTGTCAGTGTGCCGTTCGAGGAAGTGCTGGGCGAAATTCTCGGCAAAGTCGATAACAGTCATATGGGCGTAGTATTGAAGCGTATGATGTTGCGCGCTTCGTCCCAAATTGCCGATCGACTGCACATCGAGGCACTGGTCACCGGTGAGGCGATTTCCCAGGTGTCGAGCCAGACGCTGCCGAACCTGTCGGTGATTGATTGCGTGACCGACAAACTGGTCTTGCGCCCGCTGATCGCCAGTCACAAGCAGGACATCATCGACACGGCCAACGAAATCGGCACCGCCGATTTCGCCCGGCACATGCCGGAGTACTGCGGCGTCATTTCGGTCAATCCGAAGACGGCCGCCAAGCGCTACCGTGTCGAGCACGAAGAGAAAGAATTCGATATGGCGGTGCTCGAGCGTGCGCTCGAAAACGCCAAGCTGGTGCCGATCGATCGGGTGATCGACGAATTGGGCCAGGACCTGCAGATTGAAGAAGTCAGCGAAGCGCTGGCCGGTCAGATCGTCATCGACATCCGTCACCCGGATGCCGCTGAAGACGACCCGCTGGACCTTGCTGGCATCGAGGTACAAACGATGCCGTTTTATGCACTGAACGCTCGTTTCAAGGAACTGGACCCTACTCGCCAGTACCTGCTGTATTGCGACAAAGGCGTGATGAGTCGCCTGCATGCCCACCATTTGCTCAGTGAGGGGCATGCCAATGTGCGCGTTTATCGACCGAGCTAAGTGCCCGGGGCTGTTTGCCTGTGGCCTGCGTCACCGGCCCCCCGATGCCACCGTCAAGCTGTAACGGCTTTCACGGACGCTACTGTTAATCGCTGCCAAGACTTGTCAGCACACCGAATCCTCTGATCGAGATACACAAGTGATCGAAAATCTACGTAACATCGCCATCATTGCCCACGTTGACCATGGTAAAACCACCCTGGTAGACAAACTCCTGCGTCAATCCGGCACCCTGGAGCGCAACGAGCTCAATGACGAGCGCGTGATGGACTCCAACGACCAGGAAAAAGAGCGCGGTATTACCATTCTGGCGAAAAACACCGCCATCAACTGGAACGGCTACCACATCAACATCGTGGACACCCCGGGCCACGCCGACTTCGGCGGCGAAGTTGAACGCGTAATGTCGATGGTCGACTCCGTTCTGCTGCTGGTTGACGCTCAAGACGGCCCTATGCCGCAAACCCGTTTCGTGACCAAGAAGGCTTTCGAAGCCGGCCTGCGTCCAATCGTGTGCATCAACAAGGTTGACCGTCCGGGCGCGCGTCCTGACTGGGTTCTGGACCAGATCTTCGACCTGTTCGACAACCTGGGTGCCACCGAAGAACAGCTGGACTTCAAAGTCGTCTACGCCTCGGCCCTGAACGGTATTGCCGGTCTGGACCACACCGAAATGGCTGAAGACATGACCCCGCTGTACCAGTCGATCGTCGACAACGTACCGGCGCCGGCTGTTGACCGTGAAGGTCCGTTCCAGATGCAAATCTCCGCACTGGACTACAACAGCTTCCTGGGTGTTATCGGTGTTGGCCGTATCGCTCGTGGTCGCGTCAAGCCGAACACCCCGGTTGTGGCTATCGGCGCCGACGGCAAGAAGCGTAACGGTCGTATCCTGAAGCTGATGGGTCACCACGGTCTGCACCGTGTAGACGTTGAAGAAGCTGCAGCAGGCGACATCGTGTGCATCAGCGGTATGGACTCGCTGTTCATCTCCGACACCCTGTGCCACCCGGACATGGTCGAAGCGATGAAGCCGTTGACCGTTGACGAGCCAACCGTTTCCATGACCTTCCAGGTAAACGACTCGCCATTCTGCGGTAAAGAAGGCAAGTTCGTGACTTCCCGTAACATCAAGGAACGTCTGGACAAAGAGCTGCTGTACAACGTTGCACTGCGCGTTGAAGAAGGCGACTCGGCTGACAAGTTCAAGGTTTCCGGCCGTGGCGAACTGCACCTCTCGGTACTGATCGAAACCATGCGTCGCGAAGGCTTCGAAATGGCTGTAGGCCGTCCGGAAGTGATCATCCGTCTGGTTGACGGCGTGAAGCACGAACCGTTCGAAAACGTCACCATCGACCTGCCGGAAGAATCCCAGGGCAAGGTGATGGAAGAGATGGGCCTGCGTAAGGGCGACCTGACCAACATGGTGCCGGATGGCAAGGGCCGTGTACGTCTGGAATACAACATCCCTGCTCGTGGTCTGATCGGTTTCCGTAACCAGTTCCTGACCCTGACCAACGGCGCTGGCATCCTGACCTCGATCTTCGACCGTTACGACGTGATGAAGTCCGGCGACATGTCCGGCCGTCAGAACGGCGTTCTGGTTTCGGTTGAAACCGGCAAGGCACTGACCTACTCCCTGGAAACCCTGCAGGCGCGTGGCAAGCTGTTCGTTGAACACGGTCAGGAAATCTACAACGGTCAGATCGTTGGTCTGAACAGCCGTGACAACGACCTGGGCGTCAACCCTACCAAGGGCAAGAAGCTCGACAACATGCGTGCTTCGGGTAAAGACGAAACCATCGCCCTGGTTCCACCTGTTCGCTTCACCCTGGAACAGGCTCTGGAATTCATCCAGGACGACGAGCTGTGTGAAGTGACTCCTAAGTCCATCCGTCTTCGCAAGAAGATCCTGGACGAAAGCGAGCGTACCCGCGCTGCCAAGAAAGCCAAGGCATAAGATTTAGCCCCGGCTGAACAAAAACGCCCCCGGTCGAAAGGCCGGGGGCGTTTTTGTTTGTGTGGGATTTATGCGGTGTTTGTGCCGGCCCCTTCGCGGGCAAGCCCGCTCCCACAGGGTTTTGTGTCGTACATATAATTTATGTCCGGCACCAATCAATGTGGGAGCGGGCTTGCCCGCGAAGGCGGCCGATCAACCGCCGAAAATGTCAGGAAGTATCAGAACCGCTCGATACTCCGCGAATTCCGCTCGCGCTCCACTTCTTTCGGCTTGTACGCGCAATACCCCGGCCGCGGGCCGATTTTCGGGTGGTTGCGGCAAGTATCCGGGCGCTTTTCATAAATAGTGCACAGACGGCTCTTACGATCCAGGTACAGGCAATCGTTGTTGCTCATGCGCTGCAGGGTGAAGATTTCCGACTTCTGGTTGTAACGCTCGACGATCCCTTCCTTTTGCAGGCGCTTGGCGATGTTCTTCGGTGGATCACCGCGCTCGAACTCGTCGACGATGCCAATGCGGATCAGATCCTTGATCTTGACCTCGACGGGCAGGGTGCAGCAGCTGGACATGCACGAGCCGCACATCGGGGCAGAGTACTTGGCCCAGGTATCGAGGCGGTCGATCTCTGCGGCAGCGATCAGGTTCGGCTTCATCATCGTTTGTTACCAGCGTGTGCATCAGGGCGCGCGATCATACCGGGACTGGTGGATTTTTGAACAACCTTTCGCCAGATTTTTTTCGCGGGCGGTGCAAACAACCGGAAAATTAGGCACGAGCCCTGCATTCATTCAGGCACATGACAACGCATTGTCGGACCAGCTCGTATTCAAAGGAAAAACTGCCGAACCAGAGCCTCTACCGCCTGTCAGACCGTCTAGGCTCAGACAACCCAAGCTCGCTCGAGGTCCTATCGATGACTCAAGAACCACTTGTTCGCGAAGCAGAGGTGGCCGCATTTCGCGACGCCGTCTTGACCAAACTCACTTATGCAGTGGGTAAAGACCCGGATCACGCCTTCGACCACGACTGGTTCGAAGCCATTGCCCTGGCCGCGCGGGATCACATGGTCGAGCACTGGATGGACCACACGCGGCAGATTTACCGCAAAGGCCAGAAGCGCGTTTATTACCTTTCCCTGGAGTTTCTCATCGGCCGGCTGCTCTTCGACAGCCTGAGCAACCTTGGCCTGCTCGATGTGGCCCGTGAAGCCCTGACCGAACTCGGCGTCGATCTTGAGCGCATCCGCTTGCTGGAGCCCGATGCGGCCCTGGGCAACGGCGGCCTCGGGCGTCTGGCAGCGTGTTTCCTGGAAAGCATGTCGACCCTGGGCATCGCCGGTCATGGCTATGGCATCCGCTATGAACACGGATTGTTCCGCCAGGCAATTGTCGACGGCTGGCAGCAGGAGCAGACCGAACACTGGCTGGACTTCGGCAACCCCTGGGAGTTCGAGCGGCCGGAAGTGGTTTACACCATCGGTTTTGGCGGCAGTGTCCAGACCCTGACCGACGACGCCGGCAAATCCCGGCAAATCTGGTCCCCAGCGGAAACCGTGCGGGCGATTGCTTACGACACGCCGGTGGTCGGCTGGCGCGGGGCGAGCGTCAACACGTTGCGCCTGTGGCGCGCCCGGGCCATGGAAGATCTGCACCTGGAGCGTTTCAACGCCGGTGACCACCTGGGCGCCGTTGCCGAAGTGGCCCGGGCCGAGAGTATCTCCCGGGTGCTGTACCCGGCGGACAGCACCGAGGCCGGCCAGGAGTTGCGCCTGCGCCAGGAGTATTTCTTCGTCGCCGCCTCATTGCAGGATCTGTTGCGCCGCCATCGCAACATGCACACCTCGGTGCTGACCCTGGGCGATCACGCCTCGATCCAGCTCAACGACACTCACCCTTCGATTGCCGTGGCTGAACTGATGCGGCAACTGGTCGACGTCTATGACGTGGCATGGGATGCAGCGTGGCAGGTCACCGTCGATACACTGTCCTACACCAACCACACTTTGCTGCCCGAAGCGCTGGAAACCTGGCCAGTCGGCTTGATGGAACGCATGCTGCCGCGGCACATGCAGATCATTTACCTGATCAACGCCCAGCACATCGACTCCCTGCGGGCCAAAGGCATTCATGACTTCGACGTGCTGCGCGCGGTGTCGCTGATCGAGGAAGACAACGGTCGCCGGGTGCGCATGGGCAACCTCGCGTTTCTCGGTTCCCACAGCATCAACGGTGTGTCCGGGTTGCACACGCAACTGATGCGCCAAACGGTGTTCTCCGAACTGCACAAGCTCTACCCGGAGCGGATCAACAACAAAACCAACGGCATCACCTTCCGTCGCTGGTTGTATCAGGCCAACCCCGAGCTGACCTCGATGCTGGTCGATGCCCTCGGGCCTCAAGTGCTGGATAACCCGGAAGAGCGCTTGCTCGCCCTCGAACCGTTCGCCGAGAAAAATGCATTTCGCAAGGCGTTTGCCGAGCAACGCCTGCACAGCAAGAAAGCCCTGGCGTACCTGATTCATGAGCGCTTGGGTATCGCGGTGAACCCGGCGGCTATGTTTGATGTGCAGGTCAAGCGAATCCATGAATACAAACGCCAGTTGCTCAACCTGATGCACACCGTGGCGCTGTACCAGGCGATTCGCGCCGAACCTGAAATCGACTGGGTGCCACGGGTGAAAATCTTCGCCGGCAAGGCCGCCGCGAGTTATCACCAGGCCAAACTCATCATCAAACTGAGCAACGACATCGCCCGGGTGGTGAACAACGACCCGACCGTACGCGGCTTGCTCAAAGTGGTGTTCCTGCCCAACTACAACGTCAGCCTGGCGGAGAGCATCATTCCGGCGGCAGATTTGTCCGAGCAGATTTCCACCGCCGGTTTCGAAGCATCCGGTACCAGCAACATGAAATTCGGCCTGAACGGCGCGCTGACCATCGGCACCCTGGACGGGGCCAACGTGGAAATGTGCGAGCGCATCGGTGCCGAACACATGTTCATCTTCGGCCTCAGTGCGCAACAGGTGGAAGCACGCAAGCAGAACCATGAGTTCAGTGCCGTACCGGACATCGCCGCGTCCCATCGCCTGAACGATGTGCTGCAAGCGATTCGTGGCGGGGTGTTCTCGCCGGATGATCCGTCCCGTTACACCGGGTTGATCGATTCGCTGGTGGACTACGACCGCTTCCTGGTCTGCGCTGACTTCGATTCCTACTGGAACGCGCAGATGCGCGTCGAAGCCCATTGGCACGATTCGAACCAGTGGTGGCGTTCGGCGGTGTTGAACACGGCGCGGATGGGCTGGTTCTCGTCCGACCGGACCATCCGCGAGTACGCCACGGAGATCTGGAAGGCGCTGGAGTAGTTTTACGCCCGTATTGCCGGGCCTGGTCGATATACTAAGCATCACCTTCATCCCCTGTGGGAGCGGGCTTGCTCGCGAAAGCGGACCGACATTCACTATCAATGGTGAATGTGATGTCCCCTTCGCGAGCAAGCCCGCTCCCACATTGGGTTTGTGGTGCAGATGTAATCTGCTCTCACACTGGATTCCGGGTGTCTGGCCACTAAACTGAACCAGACGCTGTACCACCCGGATTTGCCCCGCGATGGGGCTGCTTAGGGATATCAACCATGCAATGGATGTTCATGCTGATCGGGCTGGTGCTCGGCTGGATACTCGACGAGTCATTCAGTGATGCACTGCTGGGCGCATTACTCGGATTGGGTATCGGCCAGGTCGTTCGCATGGCTCGCATGGACCTTCGGGCAGTCGAGCAGCAGCGCCTGCTGGAACAGGCGCAGGTAGCGCTGCAGGCGGTCGAGCAACGGCTGGCGGCGCTCGAAGCATCAGGCGTCAAGGCGCCGGAAACCCGCGAACCGTTTGTATCGCCTGAAACCGTCCTTGATGAAGCACCTGCTGCAGCCCCGGAATTGATCTGGGAATTGCCGCCAGAGCTCGAACCGATCGCCGCAGCAGCCAGCGAAACCAGTCGCCCACAGCCCGTCGATGCCTGGAAGTCCGAGCCGATCGCTCGCGAAGCACAACCACCCGTCCCCCCGCGTGGCCCGAACCTTATTGACCGCGCCATCAGCCGCGCCCGCGCCTGGCTGTTCGGCGGCAATACCGTGTTGCGGGTCGGCGTGGTGCTGCTGTTCCTCGGCCTGGCCTTTTTGTTGCGCTACGCCACCGAAGGCATGGTGGTGCCGGTTGAGTTGCGCTACGCAGGCGTTGCGGCGGCAGCCTTGGGGTTGCTTGGGCTGGGTTGGTGGTTGAGAACCCGCAACAGCAGTTATGCGTTGATCTTGCAAGGCGCCGGGATCGCCGTGTTGTACCTGACAGTGTTTGCCGCGATGCGCCTGCATCCGTTGCTCGATCCCTCGGCGGCATTTGGCCTGCTGGTGGCGGTGACGGTCTGCTCGGCAATCCTCGCCATTACCCAGGATTCCCTGGGGCTGGCCGCCGCTGCCGCACTGGGTGGATTCGCCGCCCCTATCCTGGCCTCCACCGGCGCCGGCAGCCACGTCGCGCTGTTCAGTTACTTTGCCCTGCTCAACGCCGGCATCCTCGCCATTGCCTGGTTCAAGGCCTGGCGGCTGTTGAATGTCATCGGGTTCAGCGGCACCTTCGGCATCGGTTTCGCCTGGGGTCTGCGCTCCTACTCGCCGGAGCTGCTGTGGAGCACCGAGCCGTTTCTGATTGTGTTTTTCCTGATGTACCTGGCCATTGGATTGCTGTTCGCCCGGCGCAAGCTGATGGAAATGAGCGATGCACCGGCAGAGGGCAGTCGCGAAGCGCTGCTGCAGTGGTCGGCGCGCAAGGGTGACTACGTCGACGGCACGCTGCTGTTCGGTCCGCCGCTGGCGGGTTTCGGCTTGCAGTTCGCACTGGTGCAGCATCTGGAATTCGCTGCAGCGTTCAGTGCCTTGGCGCTGGGCATGATTTACATGGGGCTCGCCCGTTGGCTGATGACCGGGCGCACCCTGTTGCTGGGGGAAACTTGCCTGGCCTTGGGCGTGATCTTCGCCAGCCTGGCAATTCCAATGGGGCTCGATGCACGCTGGACGACGGCGGCGTGGGCGGTGGAAGGCGCGGGGATCTTCTGGCTCGGCCTGCGCCAGCAAAGGCCCTTGGCCCGGGGTTTTGCCTTGCTCCTGCAGCTGGGCTCTGCGCTGGCGTTTCTCAGTGAGTTGCACAGCAGCGAGAGCAGCCTGCTCGGCGGTGTGCCGTTAGGCGCGCTGTTGCTGGGCATCGCATTGCTGTTCAGTTTCCAGCAGTTGCGTAAAGCCTTGCCGGAGCAGACCAGGTCTTGGGAGCTAAAGGGTCTGCCGGTATTGGCTTGTCTCGGGCTGGCGTTTCTCTATTTGCTGGCACCGTTGTTTTTCTTCAGCCACGGCACGGTGATCAGTTGGGCCTTGGCCGGGGCGCTGACGTTGTTTGTTGGCTTGCGCCTGCAATCGCGCACGTTCCTGTTCACCGCGCTCGCTGTGCAATTGTTGGGTGGTGCGCTGTTCCTGGCGACGGGACCGTTGTTCAGTGAAGGGCTGCAACCCTTGGCCCATGGCGGATTCTGGGCGCCGCTGGTGCTGGGGCTGGCCGCGATGGTCGGTGCCTGGCGTTTGCAGAGGGGTCATTCGCCCGGAGCGTTCGAAGGGCTCAGTCTATTGCGGTTGTCCCAGGCGTTGCTGGTGTGGGGTGCAGGCTGGTGGGCGTTGGCCTGGGTCATCGACGTGCTGCACTTTGCGCCGTTGCCGATGCAGGCAACCTTGTTATTGAGCATCGCTGCCGTGAGTGTTGCGCTGTGGACGATATTGGCACTGCGCCTGAGTTGGCCGTCACTGGGGGGGCTCTGCACGGTGTTGATTCCCGTTGCGGCGCTGGTGCTGCTCGCGGCCTGGCATTCGCGCTATCACCCGGCCGCCAACTTCGGCTGGCTGGCGTGGGCCGCCGTGTTCGTGGTGCATTTCATGTCCCTGCGACGCCTGGCGCCAATGCTGCCGGCACGCGCACCAAGTGTCGCCCATGTGCTCGGCTGCTGGCTGTTGATTGGCGTACTGGCCCTGGAACTGCGTTACGGCTTGCTGGTGTTGTCCGAGCAATACAACGCCTGGCGCTGGTTGGGCTGGGCAATTCTGCCAAGCCTTTATCTGGTGTTGATGGCGGCCCCTCGCGCGTGGCCTTGGCCGGTGTCGGCGTATCCACGCGAATACCGCGTATACGCTGCCGCGCCGCTGGCGTTGTTGATGCTCGGTTGGTTCTGGCTGGCGAACATCGCCAGTGACGGCAACGCCGAGCCATTACCCTACGTGCCATTGATCAATCCGCTGGAGCTGGGCCTGTTGTTTGCGTTGTTCGGTGTCTATGTCTGGTCCCGCAGCGCCATGACACAACTGGCGGTCCGCGAGGATTACACCGCCATCGCCACGCAAGGGCTCGCAGGTGCCTCGTTGTTCGTGTTCTTTACTGCGCTGGTGATGCGCACGGCGCACCATTGGAGCGGGGTGCCCTATGAGCTGGATCTGTTGCTGGAGTCGATGCGGGTACAAGCCGGGCTGTCCATCGTCTGGACCTTGATGGCCCTGAGCCTGATGATCGGCGGCCATTTGCGTCGCCGCCGCGAAGTCTGGCTGATCGGTGCTGTCTTGATCGGCGTGGTCGTGGCCAAACTGTTTTTTGTCGAACTGAGTAATCGCGGCGGGCTGGCGCGGATCGTGTCGTTTATCGGTGTCGGCGTGTTGCTGCTGGTGGTGGGCTACTTCGCCCCGCTGCCGCCCAAACGCGCCGAAGCTGTGCCGGATATCGAGAAACCGGTCCCGGAATCCGAAGGAGTGTCGTCTTGAGTCAGAAGCTGAGCCTGGGTTGGTTGGGCGCTGTTGCAATGGGTGTGGCGTTGTCGGCGGTTGCGCAGGAAAAACCGGCGGACTTCACCACGCAAGTGCCCTTGTCGGTGACGGGCGAAGGCCCTTGGTATCGCCTTGAGCTGCCCCTGAACGTACAACTGAATGCACGGCAGGCTGACCTGAGCGATGTGCGTGTGTTCAATGCCGTGGGTGATGTTCAGGCTTATGCCCTGGCCCGGCAGTCGGCGCAGAGCAGTGAAACCCGCACCTTGACCGAGGTGAAATGGTTTGCGCTGTACAACTCGGTGGACGCCACTGAAACCGCGCCGAGCGTGCGGGTGCAATCGAGCGCCAGCGGCACGTTGGTCGAGGTACAGCCCTCCAGTCAGCTGGAGGCGGGTGAAGAGGAGTTGCGCGGCTGGCTGCTCGACGCTTCGGCTATCAAGGCGCCGTTGCAGCAGTTGATTCTCGACTGGACCAGCGAGCACGACGGCTTTCAGCGTTTCACTCTCGAAGCCAGCGACGATTTACAGCATTGGCAGTCCTGGGGCGAAGGGCAGGTGGCGCGCCTGGCCTTTGCCGACGAGCGGATCGAACAGCGTGCAATCAGCCTGCCGGGCCAGTCGGCGCGCTACTTGCGATTGCTGTGGATCACACCGCATTCGGCGCCGACGCTGACTTCGGCGCAACTGCAAAGTGCCAGCACCCGCAGCCTGCCGCTGCCGTTGGTCTGGTCCCAGGCGTTGGCCGGCAGCAGCGTGAAGGCGGGTGAATACACCTGGCAGTTGCCGATGGGGCTGAATGTCGAGCGGGTGCAGGTTGAGTTGAGCCAGCCCAACAGCCTGGCGCCGGTGAGCCTGGCCGGCCGTCGCGACAGCAGTCTGCCGTGGCAGCCAGTGGTCAGCGGTTTGCTCTATCGCCTGAGCCAGAACGGTCAGGACGTGGTGCAAAACGAATTGTCGTTGTCAGGGCAATTCGTACAGCAATTGAAACTGAGCGTGGACGAACGCGGCGGCGGCCTGGGTGCACAGGCGCCGACGCTGAAGTTTGCCGTGCGCGCCACGCAACTGGTGTTCCTGGCGCGCGGGCCAGGGCCTTATACCCTGGCGCTGGGGAATGCGACAGCGAAGACCGCGAACTTGCCGCTGTCGACGCTGATTCCCGATTACACCCCGGAGAAACTGGCGACCCTGGGCAGGGCCATGGTAGATGTCGGGGCGGTGGCCATGAAGCCGTCGACGGTCATCACGTCTGCGCCGATTGACGCTCATTGGAAGAAATTCGGTTTGTGGACGGTGTTGTTGCTCAGCGTGGTGTTCCTGGTGGCGATGGCGTTCAGTTTGCTGCGCAAGCCCTCTGCCAAATCCTGAAGAAGGCTGGCGCTTCGCGCCATTCGCGAGCAAGCCCGCTCCCACACTGGATCTGCTTCGTGGCACAAATGGTGTGTGCACAGCTGGTCCAATGTGGGAGCGGGATTGCTCGCGAATACGGTCTGCCGATCACCAAAGATATCGAAATCTGCTATCCATTCGAGCTCCACGCGCGGCCCATTTCCAACTACGCTCATCCCCGCGCATGAACTCTCTTTGACCGATCACGTCTGATAGGAGGAAATGCGCCCCGACTCGCGCTAAACTGCGCGGGTTTTTAGCCCCCCCATTCCACCGGAGCCTTCCATGTCCCGCGTTACCTTGAGTCGCTATTTGATTGAGCAGACCCGCAGCAACAACACTCCTGCCGATCTGCGCTTCCTGATCGAAGTGGTGGCGCGTGCCTGCAAGGAGATCAGCCACGCCGTATCCAAAGGCGCCCTGGGTGGCGTTTTGGGCAGCATGGGCACTGAAAACGTCCAGGGCGAAGTGCAGAAGAAGCTCGACGTGATCTCCAACGAAATCCTGCTCGAAGCCAACGAATGGGGCGGTCACCTGGCCGGTATGGCGTCCGAAGAAATGGACAATGCCTACCAGATCCCGGGCAAATACCCGAAAGGCGCGTACCTGCTGGTATTCGACCCGCTGGACGGTTCGTCGAACATCGACATCAACGCGCCGGTCGGTACGATCTTCTCGGTGCTGCGTTGCCCGAACGAATACCTGAGCCAGAACGAGCCCTTGAATGAAAAGGCTTTCCTGCAGCCAGGTACCCAGCAAGTGGCCGCCGGTTACGCGATCTACGGTCCGCAGACCATGCTGATCCTGACCCTGGGCGACGGCGTGAAAGGCTTCACCCTGGACCGTGAAATGGGCAGCTTCGTCCTGACCCATGAAGACATCACCATTCCTGAAACCACCCAGGAATTCGCCATCAACGCGTCCAACCAGCGTCACTGGGAAGCTCCGGTACAGCGCTACGTCGGCGAATTGCTGGCCGGCGAAGAAGGTCCGCTGAAAAAGAACTACAACATGCGCTGGGTCGCCGCGATGGTGGCCGACGTACACCGCATCCTGACCCGCGGCGGTCTGTTCATGTACCCACGTGACAGCCGCGAGCCGTCGAAGCCGGGCAAACTGCGCCTGATGTACGAAGCCAACCCGATGTCGTTCCTGGTGGAACAAGCGGGCGGCGCGTCCACCGACGGCCACCAGCGCATCCTCGACATCCAGCCGGAAGGCCTGCACCAGCGTGTTGCGGTGTTCCTCGGTTCGAAAGAAGAAGTTGCCCGCGTCACGGCTTACCACAAGGAATAAACCATGACCGCGCCCTGGCAGCCGTTGCTTGATTGGTGGTTCGGGAGTTCCGAGTCAGCGAGCGAAGTGGCGGCGCAGAAGGGCAAGTTATGGTTCGGCAAGCGCGACAGCCAGGACCTCGAAGCGCGCGAGCGTTTCGGGGACTGGGCCGAGCAGGCACTGGCCGGCGGATTGACCGAGTGGATGCAACGTCCCGAAGGTTGGCTGGCGCTGGTGCTGTTGCTCGATCAAATTCCGCGAATGATCTTTCGCGATACTCCCAAAGCCTTTGCAGGCGATCTCCGGGCGCAAAAGCTGGTAGCCCAAGGCATTGCCGCGGATTTCGACCGGCAGTTGCAGCCGATTCAGCGGGTGTTCATCTACCTGGTGTTCGAGCACAGCGAAAACCTTGCGGTGCAGAACGAAGGCGTCTCGCGCTACATCGAGCTGGTAGCGCAGCAGCCGGAGACTGATCGGGCGCTGTTCAGCGATTACCTGGACTATGCCGAGCGACACCAGAGGGTGATTGCGCAATTTGGGCGCTTTCCGCATCGCAATGCGGTGTTGGGGCGCGAGTCTACGGCTGAGGAGTTGGCGTTTCTCTCCAAGCCAGGGTCAAGGTTCTAGATCTTCATGGCGGCTGATGCCGCCTTCGCGGGCAAGCCCGCTCCCACAGTTGATTTGGTCGGACACAAAATTTGTGTCCACCGTAGATCCCTGTGGGAGCGGGCTTGCCCGCGAAGGGGCCGGTGAACGCGCCTCAGATCCTGAAGCTACCAACTAGCTGCTTCAACCGCGCCGCCTGCTGCTCAAGATCGGCACACGCACGCAAGGTCGACTGCAGGTTTTCCACGCCTTCCTGGTTCAGCGTGTTGATCTCGGTGATGTCGACGTTGATCGATTCCACCACGGCGGTCTGTTCTTCGGTGGCCGTCGCTACCGACTGGTTCATGCCATCGATCTCGCCGATGCGCTGGGTCACGCTGCCCAGGCGTTCGCCGGCCTGGTTGGCGATGCCGACGCTGCTTTCGCTCTGGCGCTGGCTGTCGGTCATGATGCCCACCGCTGCCCGGGCGCCGACTTGCAGCTCTTCGATCATCGTCTGCACTTGCTGCGCCGAGTCCTGGGTGCGGTGGGCCAGGTTGCGTACCTCATCGGCTACCACGGCAAAGCCTCGGCCGGCCTCACCGGCGCGGGCCGCTTCGATGGCGGCGTTGAGGGCCAGCAGGTTGGTTTGCTGGGAGATGCTGGTGATCACTTCCAGAATCTGCCCAATGTTTACCGTGTTGCTGTTGAGGGTTTCGATGTTGCCGCACGAATCGCTGATCTTGGCCGACAATTGCTGCATCGCCGCGATGGTTTTATCCACAACCTGCTGGCCGTCTTCGGCCAGGCTGCGGGCATCGCTGGAATGTTGCGAGGCGAGGGCGGCGTTCTGGGCGATTTCCTGGGCGGCGGCACCGAGCTGGTTGATCGCCGCGGCCACGCTGCTGGTGCGCGAGGCTTGCTGGTCGGAGTTGAACATCGACGAGTTCGAGGCGGCGACTACACGCAGAGCCACTTCGTTGACCTGGCCAGTGGCCGAGGACACTTCGATGATCGAGGCGTGAATGCGCTCGACGAAGCGGTTGAACGACAGCCCCAGCGCGCCGAATTCGTCGTGGCCGTGGATGGTCAGGCGTTTGGTCAGGTCACCTTCGCCTTCAGCGATGTCGTGCATGGCGCGGCCCATGGTCAGCAGCGGCTGCATCAGCAGGCTGATCAGCATGCCCAGCAGGGCGATGATGATCACCACGGCAATCACCATGGCGATGATCGCCGAGGTGCGGAACTCGCTGAGCATCGAGAACGCCGTTTCCTGGTCGAGCACCAGCGCCACGTACCAGTCCGCCGATGGCACACCGTTGACGCGGGTGAAGGAGATGAACTGGCGCTTGCCGTCGATCTCGACTTCTTTCATGCCCGGGCTGACTTTCGGCGTGTCGTTCGGATAAGCCTCGGCCAGGCTCTTGAGTACCAGCTTGCTGTCCGGGTGAATCAGGATCTTGCCGTTGGCACTGACGATGAACGCATGACCGTGACCGCCGAAGTTCAGCGAGTTGATGATCGCGCTGACGCTGGACAGGTCGATGTCGGCGCCGGCCACGCCAATCATCTGGCCCTGGTGCTGCACCGGGGTGGCCACGGTGATCACCAGTTTTCCGGAGGAGGCGGCGATGTACGGTTCGGTGACGATGGTCTGTTGCGCGCTATTGGCCGCCTTGTACCAGCCACGAGCCCGTGGGTCGTAGTCCGCTGCGCGGTTGCCCGCCGGGACCGAGAACATCACGCCGTCGGCGCCACCGAAGTAACTCAGCTGGAAGTTGCCGGTGTAGGCGGGCAGGTCGATGATCCGTTTCAGGCTGGCGGAAGCGTTGCCATCGGCGGTGACTTGTTGGGCCATTGATTGCAGCAACTGCATGCGGCTTTCCAGCCAGGTCTGGATGTTACTGGTGGTCAGGCTGCCGAGTTCCTGCATCGAGGCTTCGGTGCTGTTGCGCAAGGTTTCGCGCTGGCGATAGTCGTTGAACAGGATGAAACAAGCGAATGCGACGGCTACCACGAGGGCGGCAGCCAGCAAGATCTTGTGGCTGAATTTCATGTTTCTGGTCATGGATGCGCTACCGCAGAGGGGCTGTTCAACAAAATGGGGGAGCAAATGCCACCGACGTGGCTTTGCGTTGCATTTATGTCGACTGAACGGCGCCAAAGATTAGGCGGATTTTCTGAAAAACGACGAAATGCCCGGTAAACACGGAAAGTGGCTGATTTTGGCAAAAGGCAGACGAGTGGCCCGATAAATAGCCTGCCGGGCAGGGAACCTGACAGGGGTTTTCTCTTCTAAGCTTCAGCTTGGCAGCCATGCCAATCCCCTACGCCCCCCGGAGTTTCACCATGTCGCTGCGTTCCATCGCCCTGCTTTCGTTCTGCGTATTGCTCGCTGCCTGCAGCAAGGTTAATCAGGAAAACTACTCGAAACTCTCGGCCGGCATGGCCAAGGCCGATGTGGAGACGCTGTTGGGCAAACCCGCCGATTGTTCAGGCGCGCTCGGCATGTCCAGTTGCACCTGGGGCGACAAGAACAGCTTTATCAGCGTGCAGTTCGCCGGTGAAAAAGTGCTGATGTTTTCCGGCCAAGGCCTGAAGTAAACCGGGGCGATTGCCCACGGGAGAAAAATAATGAAGCGGTTATTGATCATCCTTTTTGCCGGTCTGGTATTGGCCGGCTGTGCCACGTCTGGCCAGGATTCTTTGGCGCCCAAGACGGTCAACAGTGTCAACCTCAAGCGTTATCAGGGCACCTGGTACGAGCTGGCTCGCATGCCGATGTACTTCCAGCGCGACTGTGCGCAATCCGAAGCCCATTACACACTCAAGCCCGACGGCAATGTCGCGGTGTTGAACCGCTGCCTGACGGCACAGTGGCAATGGGAAGAGGTCAAGGGCACGGCTTATCCACAGGTGCCCGGCAAGAGCGACAAGCTGTGGATTGAGTTCGATACCTGGTTCTCCAGGCTGATCCCGGGTACGGCGAAGGGCGAATACTGGGTGCTGTACGTCAGCGATGACTACAAGACTGCCATCGTCGGTGATCCTAGCCGGAAATATTTGTGGCTGTTGTCACGCACACCGACCGTGAACGGTGTGGTGCGTGAGGAGCTGCTGAGCAAGGCGCGCCAGCAGGGTTACGACACCACGCGGCTGATCTGGCGGGCGTCGGAACAGCAGATGGCCGAGACCTCGAACTAACTGTCAGCATATAACAAATGTGGGAGCGGGCTTGCTCGCGAAGGCGGACTGTCAGTCAACATCTCTGTTGAATGTGATGTCCTCTTCGCGAGCAAGCCCGCTTCCACATTTTGTTTTGTATCAGCCTAAAAGTTCGCGCAGGACTTGGGTGAAGGCGCGGCTGCTTTCTTCTTCATCAGCATGGCGCCCGTCGCGCACCACCCACTGGCCGTTTACCAACACATCTCGCACCTGACGATCGCCGCCGGCAAACAGCCAGCGGTTGAGAATCCCGTCGCCGCTGGCCGTTGCCAGGTACGGATCATTGCCGTCGAGCACCAGCCAGTCGGCGCGCTTGCCGACTTCCAGCGCGCCAATCGGCTGGCCCAGCGCCTGAGCGCCGCCATCCAGCGCGGCATCAAACAGCGTGCGACCGACCATTGGCTGATCCGCACCATACAAACGATTACGCCGCTGGTCGCGCAGACGCTGGCCGTATTCCAGCCAACGCAATTCTTCTACCACGCTCAACGACACATGGCTGTCGGAACCGATGCCCATGCGGCCGCCCTGGGCGAGGAAATCCACCGCCGGGAAAATCCCGTCGCCGAGGTTGGCTTCAGTGGTCAGGCACAGGCCGGCGATGGCGCGACTCTTGGCCATCGACGTGACTTCTTCCGGGTTGGCGTGGGTCGCGTGGACCAGGCACCAGCGTTGATCGACGTCGACGTTCTCGTACAGCCATTGCAGCGGACGACGGCCACTCCAGGTCAGGCAGTCGTCGACTTCTTTCTGCTGCTCGGCAATGTGGATGTGCACCGGGCATTGCTTGTCGCTGGCCGCCAGCACTTCGCTGATCTGCTGCGGCGTGACCGCGCGCAGCGAGTGGAAACACAGACCCAGGGCTTGCGCCGGTTGCTGCGCCAGAACCGGTTGCAGGCGCGATTGCAGCTTGAGGTAGTTTTCGGTGCTGTTGATAAAGCGGCGCTGACCGTCGTTCGGCGTTTGGCCACCGAAACCGGAGTGGCTGTAGAGCACCGGCAACAGGGTCAAGCCGATACCGGCGGAACTGGCAGCCTGGCTGATACGCAGGGCCAGTTCGGCCGGATCCGCGTAAGGCTGGCCACTGATGTCGTGATGCACGTAGTGAAATTCCGCCACCGAGGTGTAACCGGCCTTGAGCATTTCGATGTACAGCTGACGGGCGATGACGCCGAGTTGTTCCGGGCTGATTTTTCCGACGAGGCGATACATCAGGTCGCGCCAGGTCCAGAAACTATCGTTCGGATTACCCGCCACTTCCGCCAGCCCGGCCATGGCCCGCTGGAAGGCGTGGGAATGCAGATTCGGCATGCCCGGCAGCAGCGGACCGCTCAACCGTTCGGCGCCATCTGCATGGGAATCGGCCTGGATATGGGTCAATACGCCGTCGGCGTTGACTTCAAGACGTACATTGTTGGCCCATCCACTAGGCAGCAGCGCGCGTTCGGCAAAGAAGGCGGACATGGTTCAGCACCCCATCGTGTGTTATTTGTATATACATATACAGACGTTTGCCTGCCCGGTAAACTCCGGCAAGCTAGCGACATCAATCAAATGACCAAGGATTAACCGTGCCGACTCCGCCTCCAGTCTCTCCGTTGGCCGCGAACATGGGCGACAGTCCGGCGCCCTTGTACGCCCGCGTCAAACAAATGATCACCCAGCAAATCGACAGTGGAAACTGGCCGCCGCACTATCGTGTGCCGTCGGAAAGCGAACTGGTCAATCAGTTGGGCTTCAGCCGCATGACCATCAACCGCGCGCTGCGCGAGATGACTGCCGACGGTCTGTTGGTGCGCATGCAGGGTGTTGGCACATTCGTCGCCGAGCCGAAAAGCCAGTCCGCTTTGTTCGAAGTACACAACATTGCCGACGAAATCGCCTCCCGTGGCCATCGCCACACCTGCAAGGTGATCACCCTTGAAGAAGAGGCCGCCGGTTCCGAGCGCGCCCTGGCGCTGGACATGCGCGAAGGGCAGAAGGTGTTCCACTCGCTGATCGTGCATTTCGAAAACGATATCCCGGTGCAAATCGAAGATCGTTTCGTCAATGCGCTGGTGGCACCGGACTACCTCAAGCAGGACTTCACCCTGCAAACGCCCTACGCCTACCTGAACCAGGTCGCGCCGCTGACCGAAGGCGAGCACGTGGTCGAGGCGATCCTGGCCGAGCCGTCCGAATGCAAATTGCTGCAGATTGAAAAGGGCGAGCCGTGCCTGCTGATCCGTCGCCGCACCTGGTCCGGTCGCCAGCCGGTGACCGCCGCTCGCTTGATCCACCCCGGTTCCCGTCATCGTCTGGAAGGACGCTTTCACAAATGAATCAATTGAAGGTTTTACGCGCCAAAGATTACCCGCGCATGCCGTGGAAAAACGGCGGCGGCAGCACCGAAGAAATCACCCGCGATGCGGGCACCGGCCTGGACGGCTTTGGCTGGCGCCTGTCGATTGCCGACATTGGTGAATCGGGCGGGTTTTCCACGTTCGCCGGTTATGAGCGGGTAATCACCGTGCTGCAAGGCGAGGGCATGACCCTGACAGTGGATGGCCAGAATACTCGGTCACTGTTACCGCTGGACCCGTTTGCCTTCAGCGGTGAAAGCAAGGTTTCCTGCACATTGCTCGGCGGCCCGATTCGCGATTTCAACCTGATTTATGCGCCGCAGCGTTACGGTGCACGGTTGCAGTGGTTGAGCGGTGAGCAGCGGTTCTTCAGCTCGGCGGGTACGCTGTTGGTGTTCAGCATCAGCGATGCACTGGAAGTGAAAGTCGGTAACAACGCTTCGCAACTTGACCGGCATGATTGCCTGCAACTTGACGGTAACACTGGCCTGCTGGAAATCTCAGTCAACGGCCCATGCTGCGTGATTGAGCTGTCCGCACACTGATCTGACACCTTTTCGCGGGCAATCCTGATCCTCTGTAGGAGCGAGCTTGCTCGCGAAGAACCTCAATGCACCACGGGGCATCTGGTTTTACGCGTATTCGTTCACGACTTTCGCGAGCAAGCTCGCTCCTACAGAGGGCCATGTTTGCCCACGATGTTGTTTCTCTCCCCGACCCCGTTTCCCATCGCGCACCACTTTGTTACCGAATGCCCCAGCGTGGCGCAAAACCACGCTCAAGTAACAAAGTCTCCTCGCCACAAAAGTCCCCCGGAAAATATTTCATCTTTCCCAGAACCCTTGTTCCAGGCGCTCTCCAGCCGGTTCTGAACTTTTCTTGAATGCTCATCCAACAAGTTGGCCGCTTGATTGCATATGCTTGTATGTACAAGTAAAGACGTATGTGTATGAGTCGCGAGGACTCAACCATCGTCCACTGATTCGCCGGTGTGCACTGATGCCCATTGGCTTGCTCGCCCACTGCCTGGGTTGGTTTGGATTGATTGCTGAGGAGTTCTTTTCGTGACCGAGAATAAACGTACCAAGTTTCGCGACGTCGAAATCCGCGCTGCCCGCGGTAACAAGCTGACCGCCAAGAGCTGGCTGACCGAAGCGCCGCTGCGCATGCTGATGAACAACCTCGACCCGGAAGTCGCCGAGAACCCTAAGGAACTGGTGGTTTACGGTGGTATCGGTCGCGCTGCACGTAACTGGGAATGCTACGACAAGATCGTCGAAAGCCTGACCAACCTGAACGACGACGAGACCCTGCTGGTGCAATCCGGCAAGCCGGTCGGCGTGTTCAAGACCCACAGCAACGCCCCGCGCGTTCTGATCGCCAACTCCAACCTGGTACCGCACTGGGCGAGCTGGGAACACTTCAACGAACTCGACGCCAAAGGCCTGGCCATGTACGGCCAGATGACCGCCGGCAGCTGGATCTACATCGGCAGCCAGGGCATCGTCCAGGGCACCTACGAAACCTTCGTCGAAGCCGGTCGCCAACACTACAACGATGACCTGAAAGGTCGTTGGGTCCTGACCGCTGGTTTGGGCGGCATGGGTGGCGCCCAGCCTCTGGCTGCAACCCTGGCCGGCGCTTGCTCGCTGAACATCGAATGCCAGCAGGTCAGCATCGATTTCCGTCTGAAAAGCCGCTATGTCGATGAGCAAGCCACCGACCTCGACGACGCTCTGGCCCGTATCGCCAAATACACCAAAGAAGGCAAGGCGATTTCCATCGCTCTGCTGGGCAACGCCGCTGAAATCCTTCCAGAACTGGTCAAGCGCGGCGTGCGCCCGGATATGGTCACCGACCAGACCAGCGCCCACGACCCGCTCAATGGCTACCTGCCTGCCGGCTGGACCTGGGACGAATACCGCGCTCGCGCCAAGACCGAGCCGGCCGCTGTGATCAAAGCCGCCAAGCAATCGATGGCCGTGCACGTCAAAGCGATGCTCGACTTCCAGAAGATGGGCATTCCGACCTTCGACTACGGCAACAACATCCGTCAGATGGCCCAGGAAGAAGGCGTGGAAAACGCATTCGACTTCCCAGGCTTCGTACCGGCTTACATCCGTCCGCTGTTCTGCCGTGGTATCGGCCCGTTCCGCTGGGCTGCGCTGTCGGGCAACGCCGAAGACATCTACAAGACCGACGCCAAGGTCAAAGAGCTGATCCCTGACGACGCCCACCTGCACAACTGGCTGGACATGGCCCGCGAGCGCATCAGCTTCCAGGGTCTGCCGGCACGTATCTGCTGGGTTGGCCTGGGCCTGCGTGCCAAGCTGGGTCTGGCGTTCAACGAAATGGTGCGCAGCGGCGAGTTGTCCGCGCCAATCGTGATCGGTCGCGATCACCTGGACTCCGGTTCGGTATCGAGCCCGAACCGCGAAACCGAATCGATGCAGGACGGTTCCGACGCCGTTTCCGACTGGCCACTGCTCAACGCCCTGCTCAACACCGCGAGCGGCGCGACCTGGGTTTCCCTGCACCACGGCGGCGGCGTCGGCATGGGCTTCTCCCAGCACTCGGGCATGGTGATTGTCTGCGACGGTACTGACGAAGCAGCCGAGCGTATCGCTCGCGTCCTGCACAACGACCCGGCCACCGGCGTTATGCGTCACGCCGATGCCGGTTACCAGATCGCGATCGACTGCGCCAAGGAACAAGGGCTGAACCTGCCGATGATTACCGGCAAATAAAACAGCCTTCGGCATAACGCAAAAAAACCTGTAGGAGCCGGCTTGCTGGCGATTCAGACACCGCAAGGTGTCAGGCAAACCGCCATCGCCAGCAAGCCGGCTCCTACAGGGGTTGTCCCAACCCAGAATAACAATCCACAGAGGTTGAACCATGGCTGTCACTGACGAACGTGCAGGCAACAAACCGTTGATCGAGAAACGCTCGATCGACTACATCCCGGAAGCGGAAAGACACGGTCGTCTGTTTAGCCAGTTCACCCTGTGGATGGGTGCCAACCTGCAAATCACCGCGATTGTCACCGGGGCCCTGGCCGTGGTACTCGGCGGTGATGTGTTCTGGTCGTTGATCGGCCTGCTGATCGGGCAATTGCTCGGCGGTGGCGTGATGGCGCTGCATGCGGCGCAAGGGCCCAAGCTCGGCCTGCCGCAGATGATTTCCAGCCGGGTACAGTTCGGCGTGTATGGCGCGGCCATCCCGATCGTGCTGGTGTGCTTGATGTACCTGGGCTTCACCGCAACGGGAACCGTGTTATCCGGCCAGGCGCTGGGCCAGTTGTTTGGCGTCAGCGACACCGTCGGTATCCTCTTTTTCGCCAGTGTCATCGTGCTGGTCACGGTGCTCGGTTATCGGGTGATCCATTGGATCGGCCGTGTTGCCAGTGTCATTGGCGTGATTGCCTTTGTTTATCTGTTCAGCCGTCTGATGAGCCAGGTTGACGTTGGCGCTCTGTTGCAAATCCGCCACTTCAGCTGGAGCAGTTTCTTGCTCGCGGTGTCGCTCGCGGCGTCCTGGCAGATCGCCTTCGGCCCTTATGTGGCTGACTATTCTCGCTACCTGCCGAGCAAGATTTCCTCGGTGAAAACTTTTTTTGCCGCAGGCGCAGGTTCGGTCATTGGTGCACAGGTGGCGATGGTCCTCGGCGTGTTCGCTGCCGCCTCGGCCAACGGGCAATTCGCTGGCCATGAAGTGGCTTACATCGTGGGTCTGGGCGGTACCGGTGCCACCGCTGCGCTGCTGTACTTCAGCATCGCGTTCGGCAAGGTCACCATCTCCACGCTGAACTCCTACGGCAGCTTCATGTGCATCGCGACCATCATCAGCGGTTTCCGTGGTGACCTGAAAGTCACGCGCTTGCAGCGTCTGGTCTTCGTGCTGGTCATCGTCGGTGCTGCGACCCTGATGGCGTTGCTCGGTCAGCACTCGTTCCTCGGTGCGTTCAAGTCCTTCATCCTGTTCTTGCTGGCGTTCTTTACGCCATGGAGCGCGATCAACCTGGTGGATTACTACTGCATCACTCGCGAACGCTATGACGTGCCGGCACTGGCCGATCCGAACGGTCGTTACGGCCGTTGGAACCCTCTCGGTATCAGCGTCTATGTTTTCGGTGTGCTGGTGCAGCTGCCGTTCATCTCCACCAAGTTCTACACCGGTCCGCTGGTGGCAGCTCTGGGTGATGTGGATATTTCCTGGATCATCGGTCTGGTGCTTCCCGCAGCCCTGTATTACGTGTGCGCGAAAAAATGGCACGGCGCAGTGCCCGATCAACTGATTCTGCCGGTCGAGCAGGACAGTGTTGTACAACCTAAAAAAAGCGAGGCTGGTCGCGCTGCAGCGCAGGCCTGATTGGACGTTGCCAGGGCTGGATGCCTCTTGACTGCCGTAAGCCAATTCATGATTAGGAGCGTCACAACAATGAAATCGAACAAGACCCTGCTGACCACATTGCTTTCCATGGGCCTGCTGGCCAGCGCTGGCGCCACTCAAGCGGCGGGTTGGTGCGAGTCCGGCAAACCGGTGAAATTTGCCGGCCTGAACTGGGAAAGCGCCATGCTCCTGACCGACGTGCTGCAAGTCGTGCTGGAGAAAGGCTACGACTGCAAGACCGACAGCCTGCCAGGCAACTCCATCACCATGGAAAACGCCCTGAGCAGCAACGACATCCAGGTGTTTGCCGAAGAGTGGGTCGGCCGCAGCGAAGTCTGGAACAAGGCCGAGAAGGCCGGCAAAGTCGTCGGTGTTGGCGCGCCAGTGGTGGGTGCCGTCGAAGGCTGGTACGTCCCGCGCTACGTGATCGAAGGCGACGCCAAGCGCAAGCTGGAAGCCAAGGCCCCGGACCTGAAAAACATTGCCGATCTGGGCAAGTACTCGGCGATCTTCAAGGACGCCGAAGAGCCCTCCAAGGGCCGTTTCTACAACTGCCCGGCTGGCTGGACCTGTGAGCTCGATAACAGCGAAATGCTGAAAAGCTACGGCCTGGAAAGCACCTATACCAACTTCCGCCCAGGCACCGGCCCGGCGCTGGATGCCGCCGTACTGTCGAGCTACAAGCGTGGCGAGCCGATCCTGTTCTACTACTGGTCGCCAACGCCGCTGATGGGCCAGGTCGACGTGGTCAAACTCGAAGAGAAGCCAGGCGTGAACAAGACCGTGGATATCAAGGTCGGCCTGTCCAAGACTTTCCACGACGAAGCACCGGAACTGGTGGCCGTGCTGGAAAAGGTCAACGTGCCGATCGACCTGCTGAACCAGAACCTGGGACGCATGACCAAAGAGCGGATCGAGTCGCCAAAACTGGCGAAGATCTTCCTGAAGGAACATCCTGAAGTCTGGCACGCGTGGGTGAGCGACGACGCAGCCAAGAAAATCGACGCGGCCTTGTAGGTTGAGCTTCGCCGACTGTCGGCAACGGCAGTCGGACGCTTGATCGCAACCCCTTGATTGAGAGTCTCTTATGTTTCCCGAAAGCTTTACCTTTTCTATCGCCGACTGGGTCAACGGTTGGGTCGATTCGCTGGTCACCAACTACGGCGACGTGTTCCGGCACATCTCCGACACCCTGTTGTGGGCCATCGTCAATCTCGAAAGCCTGCTGCGCGCTGCACCCTGGTGGCTGATGCTGGCCATCGTGGCAGGCGTGGCCTGGCACGCGACCCGTAAAGTCGTGACCACGGCGGTGATCGTCGGTCTGTTGTTCCTGGTGGGTGCGGTCGGCCTCTGGGACAAACTGATGCAGACCCTCGCGCTGATGATGGTGGCGACGGTCATTTCGGTGCTGATCGGCGTGCCGTTGGGCATCCTCTCGGCGCGCAGCAATCGCCTGCGTTCGGTGCTGATGCCGTTGCTGGACATCATGCAGACCATGCCGAGCTTCGTGTACCTGATCCCGGTGCTGATGCTGTTTGGCCTGGGCAAGGTCCCGGCGATTTTCGCCACGGTGATCTACGCCGCGCCACCGCTGATCCGCCTGACCGATCTGGGCATTCGCCAGGTCGACGGCGAAGTGATGGAAGCGATCAACGCTTTCGGTGCCAACCGCTGGCAGCAACTGTTCGGCGTGCAACTGCCGCTGGCCCTGCCGAGCATCATGGCCGGGATCAACCAGACCACCATGATGGCCCTGTCGATGGTGGTGATCGCCTCGATGATCGGTGCCCGTGGTTTGGGTGAAGACGTGCTGGTGGGGATTCAAACCCTCAACGTCGGACGTGGCCTCGAAGCCGGTCTGGCGATCGTGATTCTGGCCGTTGTGATCGACCGCATTACTCAGGCGTATGGTCGCGCACGGCATGAGGTGAGCAAATGAACAACGCAACCGTGAGCAAGATCGAAGTCAAGAACGTCTTCAAGATTTTCGGCAACCGTGCCAAGGACGCGCTGGCCATGGTCGGCCAAGGCAAGACCAAGGACCAGGTGCTGGCCGAAACCGGCTGCGTGGTCGGCGTGAACGACCTGTCGCTGAGCATCGGCAGCGGCGAGATCTTCGTGATCATGGGCCTGTCGGGTTCCGGCAAGTCGACCCTGGTGCGCCACTTCAACCGCCTGATCGACCCGACCAGCGGCGCGATCCTGGTGGACGGCGTGGACATCCTGCAATACGACATGGAAGCCCTGCGCGAATTTCGCCGGCGCAAGATCAGCATGGTGTTCCAGAGCTTCGGCCTGTTGCCGCACAAGAGCGTGCTGGACAACGTTGCCTACGGCCTGAAAATCCGTGGCGAAAGCAAAGCCATGTGCGCCGAGCGTGCGCTGCACTGGATCAACACCGTGGGCCTCAAGGGCTACGAAAACAAATACCCGCATCAGCTTTCCGGCGGCATGCGTCAGCGTGTGGGCCTGGCCCGCGCATTGGCGGCAGACACCGACATCATCCTGATGGACGAAGCCTTCAGTGCCCTTGACCCGCTGATCCGCGCGGAGATGCAGGACCAGTTGCTGGAACTGCAAAAGACCCTGCACAAGACCATCGTCTTCATCACCCACGACCTCGACGAGGCCGTGCGCATTGGCAACCGCATCGCGATCCTCAAGGACGGCCGCCTGATCCAGGTCGGCACGCCGAAAGAGATCCTGCATTCGCCGGCGGATGAGTATGTCGACCGCTTTGTGCAGCGTCGGGCGGCGGTGGTTTAAAAGAATTGTGGTGGCTGGACGGGCCCCTTCGCGGGCAAGCCCGCTCCTACAGAGTTGCGCACGCGTTGTAGGAGCTGGCTTGCCAGCGAAAGGGCCGGTAAAGCTGCATCAATATTCAGGTTGTAAGCACGAGGTTAATGATGTCCCAGGCTGAAAAAATCGTTATCGCCGATGCCCCGGTGCGTTGGCAGGATGTGGTGGCCGTAGCTCGTCATGGCGCACAGCTCGAGCTGTCGGCGCAGGTCTGGGCACGGATTGAAAACGCGCAGGCCATCGTCCAGCGCATCGTCACCAGCGGCGAACGTGCCTACGGCATCAACACCGGCCTGGGTGCGTTGTGCAACGTCTCGCTGCAGGACGAACAACTCAGCCAATTGTCGCGCAATACCTTACTCAGCCACGCCTGTGGCGTCGGTGCACCGCTCACCAACGAGCAGACCCGCTCGATCATGTGCGCTGCCATCGTCAACTACAGCCACGGCAAATCCGGCCTGCATCGTCAGGTCGTCGAAGCGCTGCTGGCATTGCTCAACCGGGGCATCACCCCGCAAGTGCCATCCCAGGGTTCCGTGGGCTACCTGACCCATATGGCGCACATCGGCATCGCGCTGCTGGGTGTCGGCAATGTCAGCTATCGCGGCCAGATCGTTTCCGCGCAGCAAGCGCTGGCCGAAGAAGGCCTGCAACCGGTCAAGCTTGGAGCGAAAGATGGTTTGTGCCTGGTCAACGGCACACCGTGCATGACCGGCCTGAGCTGCCTGGCGATTGCCGATGCCACGCGCCTGTTGGAATGGGCCGATGTAATCGGTGCCATGAGCTTCGAAGCCCAGCGCGGGCAGATCGATGCATTCGATGCCGAGATCATCGCGCTCAAGCCGCACCCTGGCATGCAACAGGTCGGGATCAACCTGCGTGCCTTGCTCGAAGGCAGCGAAGTGATTGCCCAGAGCAAAGGCATTCGCACGCAAGATGCCCTGAGCATCCGCTCGATTCCACAGGTGCACGGTGCCGCTCGTGACCAATTGGTACACGCGACCCGGCAGATCGAAACCGAACTCAACGGCGCCACCGACAACCCGCTGGTGCTAGGCACTGCGGACAATTACCGCGTGGTGTCCCAGGCCAACCCCCATGGCCAGTCCGTGGCGATGGCGGCGGACCTGCTGGCGATTGCCATGGCGGAAACCGGCTCCATCGCCGAGCGTCGCCTGGATCGTCTGATCAACCCGCACGTCAGTGGCCTGCCGGCATTTCTGGTGGCCAATCCGGGCGTTAACTCCGGAATGATGATCGTCCAGTACGTCGCCGCTTCGCTGTGTGCGGAAAACCGCCAGTTGGCGCAACCGGCCGTGCTCGACAACTACGTCACCTCGGGCCTGCAGGAAGACCACCTGAGCCTGGGCACCAACGCCGCGCTGAAGCTGCACCGCGCCCTGGAAAACTGCACGCAGATCCTCGCCATTGAGTACCTGCTGGCGGCCCAGGCGTTTGAATTCCTCAAGGAACAACGCTTCGGAGCCGGTACCGATGTTGCCTGGCGTCTGCTGCGCGAGCGGGTTCCGGCGTACGACCAGGACCGTTGGCTGGCACCGGACATCGCTGCCGCTGCCGGCGTTTTGAAAGACCCGATTTTGCTGCACAAGGCTTTACCGAACCTGCACTGATCCCAGTAACACCAGCGTGCCAAGGCGCGTCCCCCCAACAGAGGGACGCGACGGACAACGGACATCTCCGGAGCGTCTGGTGAGTTAATAACTAACTCTCAAAAGGAGCATGAAATGACTGCGCTTAACCTGATTCCTGGCCAACTGAGCCTTGCCCAACTGCGTGATGTTTATCAGCAACCGGTCAAAATCACCCTCGACCACAGCGCCTCGGCGCAGATCGAAGCCAGTGTGGCCTGTGTGGAGCAGATCCTCGCCGAGAACCGCACCGCCTACGGTATCAACACCGGTTTCGGCCTGCTGGCTTCGACCCGCATCGCCAGCGAAGACCTGGAAAACCTGCAGCGCTCGCTGGTGCTGTCCCACGCCGCCGGTGTTGGCGAGCCGATCAGCGACGCGCTGGTACGACTGATCATGGTGCTTAAGGTCAACAGCCTGAGCCGTGGTTTCTCCGGTATTCGCCGCGTGGTGATCGACGCGCTGATCGCCCTGATCAACGCCGAGGTTTACCCGCACATTCCATTGAAAGGTTCGGTCGGTGCATCCGGCGACCTGGCGCCTCTGGCCCACATGTCGTTGGTGTTGCTGGGCGAAGGCAAGGCTCGCTACAAGGGCGAGTGGATGGAATCGACCGAAGCGCTGAAAATCGCCGGCCTGACCCCGTTGACCCTGGCCGCGAAAGAAGGCCTGGCACTGCTCAACGGTACCCAGGTGTCCACCGCTTATGCCCTGCGTGGTCTGTTCGAAGGTGAAGACCTGTTCGCTGGCGCTGTTGCGCTGGGTGCCCTGACCGTTGAAGCGGTGCTGGGCTCGCGCTCGCCGTTCGACGCGCGCATCCACGCTGCCCGTGGCCAGAAAGGCCAGATCGACGCCGCTGCCGCTTACCGCGATCTGCTCGGCGAGCGTAGCGAAGTCTCCGACTCCCATGAAAACTGCGAGAAGGTCCAGGACCCGTACTCCCTGCGCTGCCAGCCGCAAGTCATGGGCGCGTGCCTGACCCAGTTCCGTCAGGCTGCCGAAGTGCTCGCTATCGAAGCCAACGCCGTCTCCGACAACCCACTGGTGTTCGCAGCGGAAGGCGACGTGATTTCCGGCGGTAACTTCCACGCCGAGCCGGTGGCCATGGCCGCTGACAACATGGCGTTGGCCATCGCCGAAATCGGTTCCCTGAGCGAGCGCCGCATCTCGCTGATGATGGACAAGCACATGTCGCAACTGCCGCCGTTCCTGGTGGCCAATGGCGGCGTGAACTCCGGCTTCATGATCGCCCAAGTGACGGCGGCGGCACTGGCCAGCGAAAACAAGGCACTGTCCCATCCGCATTCGGTGGACAGTCTGCCGACGTCCGCGAACCAGGAAGACCACGTTTCCATGGCCCCGGCTGCCGGCAAGCGCCTGTGGGAAATGGCGGAGAACACTCGCGGGGTTCTCGCGGTGGAATGGTTGGCGGCGGTCCAGGGCCTGGACCTGCGCAATGGTCTGAAGACCTCGCCAAAACTGGAAAAGGCGCGGGCGATTCTGCGTAACGAAGTGCCGTTCTATGAGAAGGACCGTTTCTTTGCGCCGGACATCAATGCGGCGTCTGAATTGTTGGCCTCGCGTTGCTTGAACGAGCTGGTGACAGTGAAGTTGCTGCCTAGTCTGTAAGGGCTCCTTCGCGAGCAAGCCCGCTCCCACATGGATCGCGTTGAACCTGTAGGAGCTGGCTTGCCAGCGATTCGATTTTGCGTCGAATAACAATAATTAAGGACGAGCAATGCAACAGTCAGCAAAGGGTTTGAAACGCGGGCTCTCTGCCCGACATATTCGCTTCATGGCACTGGGGTCGGCGATCGGCACCGGGCTGTTTTACGGTTCTGCCTCGGCTATTCAAATGGCCGGGCCTGCGGTACTGCTCGCCTACCTGATCGGTGGCGCGGCAGTGTTCATGGTTATGCGCGCCCTCGGCGAGATGGCGGTGCACAACCCGGTGGCTGGTTCTTTTGGCCAGTACGCCAGCACCTATCTGGGGCCGATGGCCGGTTTCATCCTCGGGTGGACCTACGCGTTCGAGATGGTCATCGTCGGTATGGCCGACGTCACCGCGTTCGGCATTTATATGGGTTTCTGGTTTCCGGAAGTCTCCCGCTGGATCTGGGTGCTGGGCATCGTTTCGGTGGTCGGCGGCTTGAACCTGTGCAACGTCAAAGTCTTCGGCGAAATGGAGTTCTGGCTGTCGCTGCTCAAGGTCGCGGCCATTGTCGCAATGATCCTGGGTGGTTTCGGCATCATGCTGTTCGGCATCAGTACGGCCCCCGGCCAAGCGACTGACATTAGCAACCTCTGGACCCAGGGCGGCTTCATGCCCAACGGCGTGGGCGGCCTGATCGCTTCGTTCGCGGTGGTGATGTTTGCGTTCGGCGGCATTGAAATCATCGGCGTAACGGCCGGTGAAGCCAAAGACCCGCAGCACGTGCTGCCCCGGGCGATCAATGCCGTACCGTTGCGTATCCTGCTGTTCTACGTGCTGACGATGCTCGTGCTGATGTCGATCTTTCCATGGCAGCAGATCGGCAGCCAAGGCAGTCCGTTTGTGCAGATTTTCGACAACCTGGGGATCAGTTCGGCGGCGACCATCCTTAATATCGTGGTGATCTCGGCGGCAGTATCGGCGATCAACAGCGATATCTTCGGCGCTGGCCGCATGATGTATGGCCTGGCACAGCAAGGGCACGCACCCAAGGGTTTTGCCCGTTTGTCGCGCAATGGTGTGCCATGGTTGACGGTGGTGGTAATGAGCTGCGCACTGCTGCTGGGTGTGCTGCTGAACTACCTGATCCCGGAAAACGTATTTCTGTTGATCGCGTCCATCGCTACTTTTGCGACGGTGTGGGTCTGGTTGATGATTTTGTTCACCCAGGTGGCCATGCGTCGATCCATGAGCGCAGAGCAGGTCGCACAGTTGAAGTTCCCGGTGCCGTTCTGGCCCTACGCGCCAATGGCGGCGATTGCCTTCATGCTGTTCGTCTTCGGCGTGCTGGGCTATTTCCCGGACACCCAGGCGGCTCTGATCGTCGGCGTGGTCTGGATTGTATTGCTGGTGCTGGCCTACCTGATGTGGGTAAAACCTGCGGCAGGGCAGGCAGCACGAGTAGAGCAGGAACCTGCTTTTTCTCATCGATAACCTAACGGAGGCCAAGGATGAAAACGCTCTGGCAACACTGTCACGTCGCAACCATGGCGCAAGGCGTCTACTCGATCATCGAGGATGCGGCCATCGTGACGTCCGGTGCGCACATTGAGTGGGTCGGCCCGCGTAGCGAACTGCCGTCCGGCGAATACCAGGCCGTCAATGATCTCAACGGGGCCTGGGTTACCCCGGGCCTGATCGACTGCCACACCCACACGGTGTTCGGTGGTAACCGCAGTGGCGAATTCGAACAGCGCCTGCAAGGCGTCAGCTATTCGGAAATTGCCGCGGCCGGTGGCGGCATTGCCAGCACGGTGCGTGCCACTCGTGCGGCCAGTGAAGACGAGCTGTTTGCCAGCGCCGCCAAGCGCTTGAAGAGCCTGATGCGCGATGGCGTGACCACGGTCGAGATGAAATCCGGTTACGGTCTGGACCTGGCCAGCGAACGCAAGATTCTGCGGGTCATCCGTCGCCTCGGCGCCGAATTGCCGATCAGTGTACGCAGCACGTGTCTGGCCGCTCACGCTTTGCCACCGGAATACGCGGATCGCGCCGATGACTACATCGAACACATCTGCGCCGAAATGCTTCCGGCCCTGGCTGCCGAAGGGTTGGTGGATGCGGTGGATGCTTTTTGCGAGTACCTGGCGTTTTCCCCTGCGCAGGTCGAGCGGCTGTTCATCACCGCACAAGAACTCGGCTTGCCGGTGAAGCTGCATGCCGAGCAATTGTCGTCGCTGCACGGTTCGAGCCTGGCGGCGCGTTACCACGCATTGTCGGCCGATCACCTGGAATTCATGACCGAAGACGACGCCATCGCCATGGCCAAGTCCGGCACCGTTGCGGTGTTGCTGCCCGGCGCTTTCTATTTCCTGCGGGAAACCCAGTTGCCGCCGATGGATGCGCTGCGCAAACACGGCGTAAAGATTGCCATCGCCAGCGACCTCAACCCAGGCACCTCGCCTGCGTTGTCGTTGCGCCTGATGCTGAACATGGCTTGCACCTGTTTCCGCATGACCCCGGAAGAAGCCCTGGCCGGCGCGACCATTCATGCCGCCACCGCGTTGGGTATGGCCGAGACTCACGGTTCGCTGGAGGCAGGCAAGTTTGCGGACTTCGTCGCCTGGCAAATCGATCGTCCGGCCGACCTGTCATATTGGCTGGGCGGCGACCTGGAAAAACGCGTCGTGCGTCACGGCGTCGAAACAAGCGTTTAGGAGAACAGTTGTGGACAAGGTTCTGAACTTCAAGCAAGGCCGCGTACCGCTGCTGATCAGCATGCCTCACGCCGGTGTGCGTCTGACACCTGCGGTCGAGGCCGGATTGATCCCACAGGCGAAAAGCCTGCCGGACACCGACTGGCACATCCCGCAGCTGTACGACTTCGCTGCCGAACTGGGTGCCAGCACCCTGGCCGCCGAGTATTCGCGATTCGTCATCGACCTGAACCGGCCATCCGACGACAAACCGTTGTACGTCGGTGCGACCACTGGCTTGTACCCGGCCACGCTGTTCGACGGCGTGCCGTTGTTCCGCGAAGGGATGGAGCCTTCGAAAGAGGAGCGCGCCACCTACCTGGAGCAAATCTGGACGCCGTACCACAGCACCTTGCAGCAGGAACTGGCGCGGTTGAAAGCCGAGTTCGGCTACGCACTATTGTTCGATGCGCACTCGATTCGCTCGCTGATTCCGCACCTGTTCGACGGCAAACTGCCGGACTTCAACCTCGGTACCTTCAACGGCGCCAGTTGCGATCCACAGTTGGCCAGTCAGCTGGAAGCCATCTGCGCGCGACACGACAATTACACCCACGTGCTGAACGGACGCTTCAAGGGCGGCCACATCACCCGCCACTACGGCAACCCGGCCGAGAACATCCACGCCGTACAACTGGAGCTGGGACAGTGCACGTACATGGAAGAGTTCGAGCCGTTCCGTTATCGCCCGGACCTGGCGGAGCCGACGCGTGTGGTGCTCAAGGAGTTGTTGCAAGGGCTGCTGGCTTGGGGCGAGAAACACTACAAGCGCTAATCCCTGACGCATAACCTTGTGGGAGCGGGCTTGCTCGCGAAGGCGGTGGATCAGCCACATTGATGTCGTCTGACACCCCATCTTCGCGAGCAAGCCCGCTCCCACAGGGTATGTGTTCGACTTGATACGGATCATGAGTCGCCACCGTGCAAAACACGGTCGCCACAGGTCGCTTTCATCGCTCGTCTGCTGCGTAATGTTCTGGCCACGGTGCACAAAGACACCACCCCGACAATAATCCGCTGCCGCACGAGAATGCTCTCTATGACAAGCCCCAAAGGTCTGTTCACCCGCTGTCTCTCAATCTTCTGCGGCACCGCTCTGCTGAGCGCCGGCGCCATGGCGGCGGACGACGCCTCCTGCAAAACCGTGCGCATGGGCGTGGTCAACTGGACCGACGTGATCGCCACCAGCGGCATGGCCGATGTGCTGCTCAACGGTCTCGGCTACGAAAGCAAGCAAACCAGCGCCGTGCAGCAAATCATCTTCGCCGGCATCCGCGACAAGCGCCTGGACATCTTCCTGGGTTACTGGAAACCGGCGATGGATAAAAACATCGCACCGTTCGTGGCGGCCAATCAGGTGAAGGTCATGGACAAACCGAGCCTGGCCGATGCCCAGGCCACCCTCGCGGTCCCTGATTATGTGGCAGCAGCCGGCCTGAAAACCTTCGCGGACATCGCCCGATTCAAGGAGCAGCTAGGCGGCAAGATCTACGGCATCGAGCCGGGCAGCGGCGCCAACACCACCATCAAGACCATGATCGAGACCAATCACTTTGGCCTGAAGGACTTCAAACTGATCGAGTCCGGCGAGGCCGGGATGCTGGCGGCCGTGCAGCGGGCGGTGAATCGCAAGGAGTTCGTGGTGTTCGTCGGCTGGACCCCGCACCCGATGAACATCAACATGAAGATCGCCTATCTGACTGGCAGTGAAGATGTCTACGGGCCGAATGAAGGTGCTGCGACCGTCTCCAGCGTGACTGCCCCGGATTACGCCGAGCGCTGCCCGAACGTCAATCGGCTGCTGGAAAACCTGACCTTCACCGCCGCCCAGGAAAGCCAATTGATGGTGCCGATCATGGAGCGTCAAACCGCTCAGGATGTCGCGAAGAAATGGCTGCGTGATCATCCCGAAGACTTGCAGCGCTGGCTGGCGGGTGTCAGCAGTTTTGATGGCAAGGATGGCGTGGCAACAGTTCAGGCCAGCCTGAAGAACTGACATCAAACCTGTAGGAGCGAGCTTGCTTGCGAAGGCGGATTGACAGTCGACATAGAGGTTGAATGTGCTGGCCTCTTCGCGAGCAAGCCCGCTCCCACAGGAACCTGGTCTTCCCATGCACCTCTGAAAAGGCTGACACCAGGCTCATGGCTCCTTACCCGCTTTCCGAGCAAATGACGGCATTCGTCGAGAAAACCGTCAGTTTCAACAGCACCGACAGCAGCATTACCGGGTTGCGCCAGGCCTACAGTGAGATGTGCCGGGCGTTTACCCCGGCGCGCCCGGCCGGGTTGTATGTGGTCGATTTCGAGTTGGCCGGCGTTGCTATTCGTTCCTATCAACCGCCGGCCAGTGGTGCGTCCTGCATCGTTTATCTGCATGGCGGCGGCTGGGTGGTGGGGGACCTGGATTCCCACGATTTCATCTGCGCCGAACTGGCCTCGACCCTCGGTGTGTTGGTGATAGCCGTTGATTACCGCCGGGCACCGGAGCATCCGTTTCCCGCCGCGTTCGATGATTGCCTGAAGGTCTGGCGAGCACTGCGCAACGGGCCGTTTCAACTCGACCCTGCGCGTACGCTGGTGGCCGGCGACAGTGCCGGTGGCAACCTCGCGGCGGCGTTGTGCCTGGCGCTGCGCGATGCCGGCGAGCCGCTGCCGTGCGCACAGGTTCTGATCTATCCGGGGTTGGGCGGCGATCATCGGCTGCCGTCGCGCAGTGAGTGCATCGACGCGCCGTTGCTCAGCAGCAGTGACGTTGATTGCTATCACGCGCTTTACCTGCGCGGCACCCGCCAACCGAATGCCTACGCCATGCCATTGCTGGCCCGGGATTTCAGCGGACTGCCACCGGCATTGATCGCCGTGGCGCAATTCGACCCGTTGCGTGATGACGGCGTGCTGTATGCCGAGCGACTGAATGCGGCAGGCGTGGCTGCCACACTTTATGTCGGCGAGGGCTTGGTCCATGGCTGTTTGCGGGCACGCGGGCAGGCGGCCGAGGTCGATGCACTGTACGAAACCTTGTTCGGATACCTGGCGGCAAAACTCTGACTCCGCACGGGCATGCTCATTGACGTAAATCGGGTTTATGATGCCGGACGGCAGAATAATAGAAGTCCCCCCAGGGATGACCTCGACCCCTTACGGAGTGCGCAATGCAGACTTTGTACCCACAGATCAAACCCTACGCCCGGCACGATCTGGCCGTCGATGCAACCCACACCCTGTACGTCGACGAAAGCGGTTCACCGGAAGGTTTGCCGGTGGTGTTTATCCACGGCGGCCCCGGTGCCGGATGTGATGCCCAGAGTCGTTGCTTCTTCGATCCCAACCTCTATCGCATTGTCACTTTCGATCAGCGCGGTTGCGGTCGCTCCACCCCCCACGCCAGCCTGGAAAACAACACCACCTGGGATCTGGTCGCCGACCTTGAGCGGATTCGCCAGCACCTGGGCATCGACAAATGGGTCCTGTTTGGCGGCTCCTGGGGCTCGACCCTCGCGCTGGCCTATGCCCAAACCCATCCTGAGCGGGTACACGGCCTGATCCTGCGCGGGATCTTTCTTTGCCGTCCGCAGGAAATCGAATGGTTCTACCAGGCCGGCGCCAGCCGTCTGTTCCCCGATTACTGGCAGGACTACATCGCGCCGATCCCGCTGGACGAGCGCGGCGATTTGCTCACCGCGTTCCACAAGCGTCTCGTCGGCAACGACCAGATTGCCCAGATGCACGCGGCCAAGGCCTGGTCCACCTGGGAGGGCCGCACCGCGACCCTGCGTCCTAACCCGCTGGTCGTCGATCGCTTCTCCGAGCCACAACGTGCATTGTCGATTGCCCGCATCGAATGCCATTACTTCAGCAACCACGCCTTCATGGAGCCAAACCAGCTGATCCGCAACATGGGCAAGATCGCCCATTTGCCCGGCGTGATCATCCATGGCCGCTATGACGTGATCTGCCCGCTGGATAACGCCTGGGAACTGCATCAAGCCTGGCCGAACAGTGAACTGCAGGTCATCCGCGATGCCGGCCATGCCGCTTCCGAACCGGGAATCACCGACGCGCTGGTACGCGCCGCCGATCAGATGGCCCGGCGTCTGCTCGACCTGCCGCCTGAAGAAGCATGAAGGGCCTGCTGCAACGGGTGCGTGGCGCGCGGGTGGAGGTCGGGGGCGAAGTCGTGGGTGCCGTCGATCAGGGATTGCTGGTCCTGGTGGCCGTCGAGCCCGACGACACGCGGGCCAGCGCCGACAAACTTCTAAATAAGCTGCTTAACTATCGGGTGTTCAGTGACGCTGAGGGCAAGATGAATCTGTCCTTGGCGGATGTGGGCGGCGGGCTGCTGCTGGTCTCTCAGTTCACCCTGGCTGCCGATACCAAAAGCGGGCTGCGTCCGAGTTTCTCGACCGCGGCCCCTCCGGCGCTGGGCGAGGAACTATTCGACTATCTATTAAGCAAAGCGAAACAGGTGCATGGCACTGTGGCATCAGGTAGATTCGGCGCGGATATGCAGGTGCATCTGGTCAATGATGGCCCGGTAACCTTCCTGTTACAGACGTGAAAGCGCTTGAAACAAGTTTTTAAGCTCATATCGACTGAAAACAGGGCGTTTTCGCGATAAATACTTTGTTACCCCTGATGCGTTGTAACGCGGCCTACTAGATAATCGCGCGCTACGGGGATCAGCGTTCGTTGGTCCATTTTGACTTAGGTAGAGACTTGTCCGGATCCGATTGGGGAATCATTTCGCCCCAGCGGAGTCGGAACAATGCTCGCCAACTTGGCAAGAGTGGTTTGCAAGGGCGGTTTTTTCATACCGCACACCGTGCAGACCCTTTAACTGGCCGTTGGTTTTTTGATCTGTTTTCGGCGAGGGTTGCTCGTGATTGTTAGTCCCTGTAACGCACCAAAATTGTCTGCCAAACGGTTACGCAGCGCCCTGGTAGCGGGCTCTGCATTGCTCTGCCTGCTCAGCGCCGGCCAGCTTTGGGCATTCAGTCTGGATGATGTATCGGCCAAGGCAAAAGAGCTGGCCGCGCAGAAATACGAAGCGCCGCGCAGTAACCTGCCGAACGAGTTCCGCGACATGAAATTCGCGGACTATCAGAAAATTCGTTTTCTGACGGAAAAAGCCGAATGGGCCGATCAGAAGACGCCGTTCAAGCTGTCCTTCTATCACCAGGGCATGCATTTCGATACGCCGGTGAAAATCAACGAAATCACGGCGAACACCGTCGAAGAGATCAAATACGACCCGAGTCGTTTCGACTTCGGCGACATGAAATTCGATCCCAAGGCCACTGAACAACTGGGCTATGCCGGTTTCCGTGTGCTGTACCCGATCAACAAGGCCGACAAGCAAGACGAAATCATGACCATGCTCGGCGCGAGCTACTTCCGCGTCGTCGGCAAAGGGCACATCTATGGTTTGTCCGCTCGCGGCATGGCCATCGATACCGCGTTGCCGTCCGGCGAGGAATTCCCGCGTTTCCGCGAGTTCTGGATTCAACAGCCCAAGCCAGGCGACAAGCACCTGGTGATCTTCGCCCTGCTGGACTCTCCTCGTGCCACCGGCGCCTATCGCCTGATTCTGCGTCCGGGCAGCGACACCATCGTCGACGTCAAGGCGCAGATGTTCCTGCGCGACAAAGTTGGCAAACTGGGTATCGCCCCGTTGACCAGCATGTACCTGTTCGGCGCCAACCAGCCGTCGAAAGTGCTGAACTATCGTCGCGAGCTGCACGACTCCAGCGGCCTGGCGATCCATGCCGGCAACGGCGAGTGGATCTGGCGTCCGCTGAACAACCCGAAACACCTGGCCGTGAGTAACTTCAGCGTGGAAAACCCGCGTGGGTTCGGTTTGCTGCAACGTGGTCGCGACTTCAGCCACTATGAAGACCTCGACGATCGCTACGACAAGCGCCCAAGTGCCTGGATCGAACCGAAAGGCGAGTGGGGCAAGGGCACCGTCGATCTGGTCGAAATTCCGACCGCCGACGAAACCAACGACAATATCGTGGCGTTCTGGAACCCGGAAAAATTGCCGGAACCTGGTCAGCCGCTCGATGTCGCTTATCGTATGCACTGGACCATGGACGAATCGGCGATTCACGCGCCGGACAGCGCCTGGGTCAAACAGACCCTGCGTTCCACCGGTGACGTCAAACAGTCCAACCTGATTCGTCAGCCGGACGGCAGCGTTGCCTACCTGGTGGACTTCGAAGGCCCGTCCCTGGCGGCATTGCCGCCCGAAGCGGAGGTTCGCAGCCAGGTCAGCGTCGGCGACAACGCCGAGCTGGTGGAAAACAGCGTGCGCTACAACCCTGAAACCAAGGGCTGGCGCCTGACCCTGCGGATGAAGATCAAGGATCCGGGCAAGGCCACCGAGATGCGTGCCGCGCTGGTGCAGAACATCGTGCCGGCGGATCTGGCCAAGACGTCGATTCCGTCGTCGAACTCGTCGGTTGCCAAGGCCGACAAGGTTGCCGCCAAGCAACAAGAGAAAGAGGACAAGGAAGCCAAGCAAGCGGAGGCCAAGCAGGCTGACGCGAAGCCTGTTGCAGATGCCAAGGACAAGGCCAATAAAGACGCCAAGCAGCCTGCCGCTGCCGACGCGGCCCCAGCCACACCGGAATCGGCCCCGACTGAAGAAGTCCTGACCGAGACCTGGAGCTATCAGTTGCCTGCCGATGAGTAACTCTCAAGTACGGCCAGAATCTCTTTCCGAGTATCTGGCGCATCTGCCAATGACCGACGAGCAGCGCGCGGAACTCGCGGGCTGCCAGTCTTTCAGCGAATTGCATGAACGCCTGTCGTCATCGACGTTCGATGCCCCGACCGAAGCCGCCCAGGCTTCGGTTGGCAAACGCCTGACCCTGAGCACCGCCGAAGAGCTGCAGGACGCGGAAATGCTGGCGCTCGACGCCAACGGCCGGGTCTGCCTCAAGGCGACTCCGCCGATCCGTCGGACCAAGGTTGTGCCAGAGCCGTGGCGCACCAACATTCTGGTGCGCGGCTGGCGTCGGATGACCGGTCGCACCAACCCGCCGAAGCCGCCGAAGGACGAACGGGTGTTGCCGGCTGCCCGCTGGCGTACCGTCGGTTCGATCCGTCGCTACATTCTGTTGCTGCTGATGCTCGGCCAGACCATCGTCGCCGGCTGGTACATGAAAGGCATCATGCCGTACCAGGGCTGGTCGTTCGTCGACCTCAACGAAGTGCTGCACCAACCGCTGCTGCAAACCGCCACGCAAGTGCTGCCGTATGCGTTGCAGACCAGCATCCTGATTCTGTTCGGGATTCTGTTCTGCTGGGTATCGGCCGGTTTCTGGACGGCGCTGATGGGCTTCCTTGAGTTGCTCACCGGTCACGACAAGTACCGTATTTCCGGTGCCAGCGCCGGTAATGAACCGATTCCGAAAGATGCGCGCACCGCCCTGGTGATGCCGATCTGCAACGAAGACGTGCCTCGGGTGTTCGCCGGCCTGCGGGCGACCTTCGAGTCGGTCGCGGCCACGGGTGACCTGGACCGCTTCGACTTCTTCGTCCTCAGCGACAGTAACGACGCTGATATCTGCGTCGCCGAGCAACAGGCCTGGCTGGATGTCTGCCGCGAAGCCGGGGGTTTCGGCAAGATTTTCTATCGCCGCCGCCGTCGTCGCGTAAAACGTAAAAGCGGCAACCTCGACGACTTCTGCCGTCGTTGGGGCGGTGACTACAAGTACATGGTCGTACTCGACGCCGACTCCGTGATGAGCGGCGAGTGCCTGACCAGTCTGGTGCGCCTGATGGAAGCCACGCCGGACGCCGGGATCATCCAGACCGCGCCGCGTGCGTCGGGCATGGACACCCTGTATGCGCGCATGCAGCAGTTCGCCACTCGCGTGTATGGCCCGCTGTTTACCGCCGGCCTGCACTTCTGGCAACTGGGCGAGTCGCACTACTGGGGCCACAACGCGATCATCCGCATGAAGCCGTTCATCGATCACTGCGCCCTGGCGCCGTTGCCCGGTAAAGGTGCGTTCTCCGGTGCGATCCTGTCCCACGACTTCGTCGAAGCCGCGCTGATGCGCCGTGCTGGCTGGGGCGTGTGGATTGCCTACGACTTGCCGGGCAGCTATGAAGAACTGCCGCCAAACCTGCTGGACGAACTCAAGCGTGACCGTCGCTGGTGCCACGGCAACCTGATGAACTTCCGCCTGTTCCTGGTCAAGGGCATGCACCCGGTGCACCGTGCGGTGTTCCTGACCGGCGTGATGTCCTACCTGTCGGCGCCGTTGTGGTTCTTCTTCCTTGTGCTGTCGACCGCGCTGCTGGCGGTCAACACGCTGATGGAGCCGCAGTACTTCCTGGAACCGCGCCAGCTCTATCCGCTGTGGCCGCAATGGCACCCGGACAAGGCGATTGCGCTGTTCTCGACCACCATCGTGCTGCTGTTCCTGCCGAAGCTGTTGAGCATCATCCTGATCTGGGCCAAGGGAGCGAAAGAGTTCGGTGGCAAGTTCAAGGTGACCCTGTCGATGCTGCTGGAGATGCTGTTCTCCATGCTGCTGGCGCCGGTGCGGATGATTTTCCACACCCGTTTCGTCCTCGCCGCGTTCCTCGGCTGGGCCGCGACCTGGAACTCGCCGCAACGTGACGACGACTCCACGCCGTGGAGCGAAGCGGTCAAGCGCCACGGTCCGCAGACCTTGCTGGGCTTCTTCTGGGCCATGCTGGTGATCTGGCTGAACCCGAGTTTCCTGTGGTGGCTGGTGCCGATTGTCGGTTCGTTGATGCTGTCGATCCCGGTATCGGTGATCTCCAGCCGTGTCGGCCTGGGCCTCAAGTCCCGTGACGAGAGCCTGTTCCTGATCCCTGAGGAATACAATCCGCCGCAGGCATTGCTGGCCACCGACCAGTACACCCACGAAAATCGCTGGCATGCGCTGAACGACGGTTTCGTCCGTTCGGTGGTCGATCCACAGCAGAACGCCCTGGCGTGCTCGCTGGCGACCTCGCGTCACCGTGAGGCCGAGCCGATTGAATGGCTGCGGGTCGAGCGGGTACGCCACGCAATGAAAGTCGGTCCTGAAGGGCTGACCAACAATGAGCGAGTGCAACTGCTCAGTGATCCGGTGGCCCTGGCCCGCCTGCATGATCAGGTCTGGAACGAAGGTCATGCCGAGTGGCTGGGCGCGTGGCGCAAGTCGGTCAAGGCCGACCCCCATGCACCGCAACTGCCGCTCAAGCCATTGAGCGTCCAGCCTCAGTTGGCCTGAAAAAAATGTAGGAGCGAGCTTGCTCGCGATGGACTCAAGAGCGCCGCGTTTAGTCAGTAAGCACGCGTTTTCGTTAACGACCATCGCGAGCAAGCTCGCTCCTACACAAACCCCGCTACCCAGCGGGGTTTTTTTTGCCTGATCGTTCCCAAACCCTTGTGCAAACGGGCGAGTAGTTTAGGATCCGTCCCCGAATTGGTGTGCCCGGATAATTTTTGTCCGTATTGGTGCGTTTCCTCCCGGGGAGCCGCCATTTTTGCGCGCCTCACAACGCAATGGTTTTGGGGACTTGATGATGAAGAAGTATCTGTCGATGCTGCTGGTCGGCGTCACGGCACTGGTTGCAGTCAACGCGGCGCAGGCCGGTGCCATCGATGACGCGGTCAAGCGCGGCACGTTGAAAGTCGGCATGGACCCGACCTACATGCCGTTTGAAATGACCAACAAGCGTGGCGAAATCATCGGTTTCGAAGTCGACATTCTCAAAGCCATGTCCAAGGCCATGGGCGTCAAGCTGGAGCTGGTGTCCACCGGCTACGACGGCATCATCCCGGCTCTGATGACCGACAAGTTCGACATGATCGGCAGCGGCATGACCCTGACCCAGGAGCGTAACCTGCGCCTGAACTTCAGCGAACCGTTCATCGTGGTTGGTCAGACGCTGCTGATCCGCAAGGAGCTGGAAGGCACTATCCAGTCCTACAAAGACCTGAACACTGCCGACTACCGCATCACCTCCAAACTCGGCACCACCGGTGAAATGGTCGCCAGGAAACTGATCGCCAAAGCCAAGTACCACGGCTACGACAACGAACAGGAAGCGGTGCTCGACGTGGTCAACGGCAAGGCTGACGCCTTCATCTACGACGCGCCGTACAACGTCGTGGCGGTGAACAAGGTCGGCAACGGCAAACTGGTGTTCCTCGACAAGCCGTTCACCTACGAACCGCTGGCCTTCGGTTTGAAGAAGGGTGATTACGACAGCATCAACTTCATCAACAACTTCCTGCACCAGATCCACGAAGACGGCACCTACGATCGCATCCATGACAAGTGGTTCAAGAGCAGCGAATGGCTCAAGGACATGGAATAAGGCCCGGTCAGATAGACCGAGTTGTCCCATTCGCGAGCAAGCCCGCTCCCACACTGGATTTGTGGTCGACACAGATCAAATGTGGGAGCGGGCTTGCTCGCGAAGACGGCCTCACCGGCGATAAAAATTTCGGAATCTGCAAACCCAATGAAACAGAAAAAAGCCCAATGGCCCTGGCACGTCCTGACCGTGCTGGTGCTCATCGGCCTGGCCGGCGCGTTGTATTACGCCACCTCGCTGATGTCCTATGAATGGCGCTGGAACCGCGTTCCGCAATACTTCGCCTACCACGCCGAAGAGTCCCAGCGCGCCGCCGACATCTCCACCGTCAGCGAACTGGTACGCAAGGGTGACAAGGCTGAAGTGACCCTGCGCAACGACGCCGGCACCGAGCAGCACCTGATCGTCGATGACAATAGCCTGCAAGTCGCCCAAGGCGATGATGTGGCCGAGGGCGATGTGGTTGGCGTGACCCGTCATTGGGCCGCCGGACCGCTGATGTGGGGTCTCTGGACCACCTTATGGTTGTCCGTGGTGTCCGGCGTTCTCGGGCTGCTGATCGGCATGGTCACCGGCCTGTGCCGACTGTCGAACAACCCGACCCTGCGCGACCTCTCGACCATTTATGTCGAGCTGGTGCGCGGCACGCCGCTACTGGTGCAGATCTTCATTTTCTACTTTTTCATCGGCACGGTGATGAACCTGTCCCGGGAATTCGCCGGGATCGCCGCGCTGTCGCTGTTCACTGGCGCCTATGTGGCGGAAATCATCCGCTCCGGCGTGCAGTCCATCGCCCGTGGCCAGAACGAAGCCGCACGGTCGCTGGGTTTGAGTGCCGGTCAGTCGATGCGTCATGTGGTGCTGCCGCAAGCCTTCAAGCGTGTGTTGCCGCCGCTGGCCGGGCAGTTCATCAGCCTGGTGAAAGACACCTCGCTGGTATCGGTCATCGCAATTACCGAGCTGCTGAAAAGCGGTCGTGAAGTCATCACTACCTCGTTTTCGCCATTCGAAATCCTGTTCTGCGTCGCGGGGCTGTATTTGTTGATCAACCTGCCGCTGTCGAAAATCGCCGGCCGGCTTGAGCGGAGGCTCGCACAAAGTGATTGAAGTCCGCGATCTGGTAAAAGTCTTCGACACCCGCGGCCAGGTGGTGCGCGCGGTGGATAACGTCAGCACAACGGTCGCCAAGGGCGAAGTGCTGGTGGTGATCGGTCCTTCCGGCTCCGGCAAATCGACTTTCCTGCGCTGCCTCAATGGCCTGGAAACCTTCGATTCCGGTTCGGTGAGCATTGACGGCCTGCAACTGGCCGACCCGAAAACCGATGTGAACGCCTATCGCCGCGAAGTCGGCATGGTGTTCCAGCATTTCAACCTGTTCCCGCACATGACCGTGCTGGAAAACCTCTGCCTGGCGCAGAAAGTCGTGCGCAAACGCGGCAAGAAAGAGCGCGAAGCCAAAGCCATGGCGCTGCTGGAAAAGGTCGGGATTGCGCAGAAAGCCCACGAATTCCCATCACGCCTGTCCGGCGGCCAACAACAGCGCGTGGCGATTGCCCGGGCGCTGGCGATGGAGCCGAAGGTCATGCTGTTCGATGAACCGACCTCGGCTCTCGACCCGGAAATGGTCGGCGAAGTGTTGGACGTGATGAAGAACCTGGCCGTGGAAGGCATGACGATGGTCTGCGTCACCCACGAAATGGGCTTCGCCCGGGAAGTGGCGGACCGGGTGCTGTTCTTCGATCACGGCAAGTTGCTGGAAGATGCTGCGCCAGCGGAGTTCTTCGATGCACCGAAGGATCCGCGAGCGCAGGCGTTTTTGCGGCAGGTTTTGTAAAAAGTCAGTCACCGCGACACCCTTTGTAGCAGCTGCCGAGCCCGCGAGGCTGCGTTCGGCTGCGTTCGGCTGCGAAGCAGTCGTAAAATCAGTCATTGCGGTACGTCAGGCAGGCCACGTCAGCTGGGTTCACGGCTGCTATGCAGCCGAACGCAGCCTCGCGGGCTCGGCAGCTGCTACAGATCGCATTACCGCTTAACCGACTGGCATTAGCCACCGCGGCTGTTAACACATTTGTGTGTTCAGGCGCGGTGGCCGCCTCTCGGCGTACTGCCTTTTACTTCGTGGTGAACTCTGAAACTAAAGGCGCTGAATCTCCGGCCGCGCTACGGGCCGTAATCCTCACTCCGTAACGAGTTTTTGCAGGCAGGCGTTCCCTCATGGTTGGTGCTGTCGGATTGTAGTTGAATTCTCTTCCGTCAGGGTTGATCAGAGTGACTCGATAGCCGGTTACAGGCTCAACAGGCTCAACAGGCTCACTTGGCGCATCCCATTCAAGAATTGTCTGATCCGCTGGCTGGGTATAGCGGAAATTGTGTGGAGTGTTCGACGGATCTCCTTGTATGTCTACGCTTATCGAAGCAGGTTCAGAAGCATTACCGGAATAGTCCAGCGCTCGCACCTCAAAAGAATATCTGCCGGGCATCAACCCTGTGACGATGTAATTCAACTCAGGCGTGCTATCGAAGTACACCTGATCATTGTAGATAGCGTATTCACAGACCCCAATGTCATCCGTTGATGCGTCCCAGCTCAGCGTGACCGAGTCTGAGGTTGAGGCTGTCGTGCGCAAATTCTCTGGGGTGCTAGGTGGTGTCGTGTCTTTGAGTTCATGGGTGAGGACTGTTGGTTCCGATAGCTGCCCGAATACGTCGAAGACCGACACACTGATGTTGTACTCGACACTGGGTAGCAGGTTGAGCATCGTCACGCCTGGCAGCAACAGCACATCTCGCCATTGTTCATCATTGAGCAGGATCCGCACGCCAGAACCTCCATCAAGAGAACCCCATTCCAATGCGAGTGAATTGGCTGTTTCAGCAGTGATGCTTACGTTTGGCTTGGCGGGAGGGAGAGCAGGAGGCTGTCCCGTGGTTTTGAATACCGTGCTTTTGCTAGGGGCAGAGAGGTTCCCGTCCTTGTCCAGCGCACGGACGAATACATAGTGATAGGCGCCGGGAGTGAGCTTTGTAAATGTATAGCGAGGGTTTGGCGTGTTGAACAGAAGAAACCCATTCAGGACGACCCGATATCCGGTTACACCGACGTTATCGCTGGAAGGCTCCCAAGTCAGGGTTACCGATGTATCGCTGATGTCACTAGCGATGGGGGCACCCGGTTGAGCGGGTGGAACATCATCGGCCAAGGTTTTATCCAGCAGGCTTTCTTTGGAGCTGGCGCCATCCAGTAGCGCGCGAACCTTGAACGTGAAGCGGTGTGGCGCAGGCCCAGGTGACAGATCGGACAATTTGAAGCTGTATCCCCAACGCCCCGGCCCCGTGGTGAATACCTTGCCGTTGATTGTTACCTCGTGGGAAGGGAATTTGCTGAAAACAGGGTCCCAGGCCAAGCGGCAGCGGCCATTCAGATGGCTGAACCTCAGGTTGGCGGGAGGAGCGAGCAAGGTTTTGAACGCGGTGATAGCAGGCTCGGATACGCCACCGGGATTAACGGCGCGGACTTCTACGCGATAGTCGAAATGACTTCTCAGGTGGCTTAAGGTCAAGCGCGGTTCGTTGGTTCGAGCGACAAGGAAGCCATTCAGAGAAATATTGTACCGAACCTCCAATCCGCTTGAGGCCGCCCAATTGAGTTCCGCTGACGCATGGGTGATTTGGCTGACCTGAGGGATACCCGGTTTACTTGGGGGTAAGTACTTCGTCACGAAAGATGCAGACGATGGCTCAGAAAAATTCCCGGCAGCGTCTTTGGCGCGAACCCTGACGTTATAGGACGTGCCTTCTTTCAAGGCAGTGAAAGTATGCGCGTTGTTCTGGACGATTAAAGGCGCGTTGCTATCCAGCTTAACTTCATAAGCGGTGACGCCAATATTATCGGTTGATGGTGTCCAGGAAAGGGTTGCTGACGTACCTGTGTCTTGGGTAATGACGGGAGTGCCGGGCTTGCTGGGTGGTTCAATATCGATGGCTTCAAGGGTGAGCGATACAATAGTTGAACAAGCATCGACATCATTTAATGCCCATACCTCGATCAAGAACGTTTCGTCCATTGGCAATTCATCGAAAGTGTAAGTGTCAGTGGATTTGGAAACCAGTACCGGACACTCTTCGTTAACAGAAATTGCATAGTTTTTTACGTTGGCGTCAGGTGAAGGTGTCCAAGAGATGGAAGTAGAGCTTTTTGTGCGAGACGTGACTTTTAAATTGATGATTTCTTCTGGCGGTGTTGCGTCAAACACAAAGTCAAAAATAATCCAATTGCTCACTGGATAAAGCCTCGCAAAAACTGTTATGCATTGGTGGTTTACCCTCTCGTTGGGGCTGAGCAGGATGTTGAATATTGGTCCTTCAGCCGATTCAGGGTAGTAAATTTCGCTGGTTCTCCCACTATCCGACTTAGTACGGCTTTGATATTCAATGTCTACGGCTGGAAATGTATCATTTACATCAGTCTCCCATACGATGTTGACACTATATTTTCTAGTAGACTCGTCATATCCGGTGATGGAATATTTTGGATTAATTACTCTTGGGCGTGGATAAAGTGTTTTTTCAGCAAACTCGGAATAAAGCCCGTTAATGTCTTTGGCACGAACTTTTATCTGATATTGCTCATTGTTTATGAGGTCGTTGTTTGTATTTACCCTTGCTCCACGCTCCTGAGTGTAGGGCACAAATGCGAAAAAAACACCGTTTATATATACATCATAACCTTCCACCCCTGCCGTGTCTGTGGAGTCGTCCCAAATAATAAGTGCGCTGATTCCATTGGACAACGGTATGGGAAAAAGTCCTCCAGGGATGGTAGGAGGTATTTCGTCCTGGATAAGTCGGAAGTTCTCGGAAAAATCTGACTGATTATTCATGTTGTCGATTGCTTTGATTTTAAATGTGTAATTTTTTAGCGCGAAATTTTTATGCTCATATGGGATTCTGTTTGTTGTCGCGAAATGCTCGCCGTCGCTATGGAGTTCATATTGTCGAACGCCAAGATTGTCGTTTGACGGGGTCCAATTGAACACTAGCGTATTTTGAAATTTTCCACCGGTTGTATCTTCATCTTTTGCTGTTACAACAAGATTAGTTGGCGCGGATGGCTTTGTTTTGTCTACGGATCTCAGTCTGTTCAGCGTGATGCAGCGATCTACTACGCTGGTTCTAGCGTTATTACCTTCAATGAAATCCACCATGAGGATTTTAACATTCTGGAATCCTGGCTTAAAAACCTCTGTTCTTACAGGGCTTGTAGCCACCAAATCTTTTGGAAATGTTTGTTCTGTGACAGCGGCTGAAAGTACCCAGTAATTATCCTGTGGAGGTGATTTCATTGCGTTAGTGACGAGCGATGTGATGCCACTTTCGGAGGCGTCATTCGAGTTCCACTCGTGCCGGAGAGGAGTCCAAATCTGCTCTCTGCGCACTGTTCCGCCTGGCCATTTGTCTGGCTTGTCATCATTGGGGACTGGGTAGTCATGGGCAAGGCACAGAATTACATTGCAGCCTGGATGTTGTTGACGTATTTCTCCAATGCTCAAGTCTCTCGCTGAAGGTGGTATTAGACGATCTTTAATAGGGCTGAATATACGCAGGCATCGTTCCAGGCTGTTATGCGCATGATTGCGTCCTCGATCATAATGATGAAAATCAATAAATATAATTTCACCGGGATTTGATCTTGAAAAGTTATTGACTGCTTCAACCAAGTGATTCAGATGCCGACCTACGGCGACACCGCCATGCGCGAACTCAAAAATTTCTACGAATTTGTACCGTGGAGCGTTGCTTCCGCCGACATCTTTTTTATAGCTGGCATCAACAAGGCGTAAATCCAGATATCGCGCTCCCGCGGCTAATTGCTCGGGGAAGCTTTTGTACTGGCAAGCCGCCCATCTCATGCCGACATGAAATCTCCCATCTCTATCAACTCCAGAGTTATGTGCGCCAGGAATAGCCAGCTGATGCAGCTTCATATGCGCAATGTCCGCTGCCATATCGGTCATCCAGCGGCTGTAGTTGGTGTTGGGTGCGATGTCGTCAGGCGAAACACTTTCCGAGTTGTCAGAAGTGTCGATTGAATCGTTGCTCATGATGGTGCTCCTAAAAAAGCAGGAGCTACAGCGTGCGCTGATTCTGAAAGCGGTATAACTAGCAGAACTGTTAGTTGAACGGGTCGATTGTTCTACTAATTGTTTAAGGTTAGGTCATTAAATTGGGTGAGTTGGATGGTTCGGTTCCAGGCACCTCTGGAGATGGACCGGCGCGTGGCTCGCCGGCTATCCCTTTCCATCTGCAAATCTTTTGTGCTCACTTCAAACCTTGAACCGCCCCACCAGCATCTGCAGATGCGTCCCCAGCCGCGCCAGTTCAACGCTGGAGGCCGCGGTCTCCTCACTCGCCGCCGAGGTCTGATCCGACACGTCCCGCACATTCAGCACGCTGCGGTTGATCTCTTCGGCCACCGCGCTTTGTTGCTCGGCGGCAGCGGCGATCTGCTGGTTCATCGCCTGAATTGCCGAGACGGTGCGAGTGATGCTTTCCAGTGAGCCACCGGCGCGACGGGTCAGTTCGACGCTGCTGTCGGTCAGGCTGCGGCTGTTGTCCATGATGGTCGCCACCTGCTGCGTGCCGTTTTGCAGGCCGAGGATCAACTCTTCAATCTCTTCGGTGGATTTCTGTGTGCGCTGGGCCAGGCTGCGGACTTCGTCTGCGACCACGGCAAAACCACGTCCGGCTTCACCGGCCCGGGCGGCTTCAATCGCGGCGTTGAGTGCCAACAGATTGGTTTGCTGGGCCACGGACTTGATCACGTCGAGCACGCTGCCGATCTTGTCGCTTTCGCGCTTGAGCTCGCCCATGGCCTCTGTGGAGTGACCGACTTCCGCGGCCAGGCGTTCGATCTGGGCGATGGCTTCACCCACCACTTTGTCGCCTTCGCGGGCCTGCTGGTCGGCGGCGACGGCGGCTTCGGAGGCTTCTTCGGCGTTGCGCGCGACTTCTTGCACGGTGGCGGCCATTTCGTTCATCGCAGTCGCGACCTGATCGGTCTCGACCTTCTGGCTGTTGACCCCGGCGCTGGTCTGCTCGGTGACTGCCGACAGCTCTTCGGCCGCGCTGGCGATCTGCGTGACGCCATCGCTGATGCCGCCGATCAGTTCGCGCAAGCCCTGGGTCATGCTCTGCATGGCACGCTGCAACTGGCCGAGTTCGTCACGGCGCTGGGACGTCAGGTTGTGGGTCAGGTCGCCACTGGCTACGCGTTCGGCGACGGCCAGGGTCTGGTTCAATGGAACGATGATCTGCCGGGTGATGGCCCAGGCGGCCAGCAGGCCGAAGACGATGGCCAGAACTGTGGCGAGGGCCAGCATGTTCTTGGCATGGGCGGCGTCGGTGTCGCGCACGACGGTTTGCGAGACGGTGAGTTTCTGGCTCATGTCCAACAGGATCTCGCCTTGGGCGGACATGCGCACCAAGGCCTTGGCGCTGGCCACCTGGGAGTCGCGGAACTGGCTGACAGCGGCGCGGTAGGCCTTCAGCGAATCAGTCGCCTGTTGCAGGTTGGCGATGTGTTCTCCGGGCAGTTTGGCCGGCAGGCTCTCGAGGTTCTTCAGGGCGTTGTCGATCGCGTCGAGGGCTGGCTGCTCGGCTTCGCTCTTGCCGCTGTAGGTGTAGCCGCGAACCTGAAAACGCGCCTGCTGAATCAGTTTGCTCAGGTCGATCACGCTGTTGAATGCCGCCACGCTGTCGCCTTGCAGCATGGATTTTTCCACTTCGGCGACGCGGGCCACGGCGTTGTCGGCGGTGGCGCCGAGTTTGCTGCGGGCGTCTTCACGCTGGGCGCCGGCCTGGGTCATGTCGCTGAAGGCACGACGGTATTCGGCGACAGCGGCCAGTTGTTGATCGACCATGGCCGTATCAGCCGGTTGCTCGATCAGGCCGCGGGCGGTCTGCAGGCCGCTTTCGAGTTTGCCCAACAGATCGTTGACGGCGCCGGGACCCTGTTCGCCGCGACGCATTTCGTAATCCAGGCGGGCGATGCGCAGGTCCTTGGTCAGGTCGTTGAGGCTGGCGATGAACCCCAGTTTATCGCCACGGCTGGTCACGCCGCTCAGGCCGCTCCAGCCGGTGAAGGTGATCAGCAGGGTCAGTAACAGCACCAGGCCGAAGCCGATCCCCAGCTTGCGTTTGACGCTGACGTTTCCCAGATTCTCGGCTAGCCATTGATACATGCTGAAACTCCCCGGACCACAATTTGGTTTTATGGGGTGTTTATCGGCAGATGGATGGGGTTCTGTAGGGGCGGATAGTCGGCTTGCGGTCATCACATGTAGCAGCTGGCGAAGCCTGCGTTCGGCTGCGAAGCAGTCGCAAAACCCGGCACCTCAGTCATTCTGGTTGACTGAGTACGCCGTATAGACGACTGCTTCGCAGCCGAACGCAGGCTTCGCCAGCTGCTACGGGTTATGCGTCGTTAGAAAAGCCGTGCCAGCAGCGCGGTCACGGCGGTTTCGACGCGAAGAATGCGCTCGCCCAGTTGCACCGGTTGCAGGCCGGACTTGCCCAGCAGGTCGATCTCGTAGGGAATCCAGCCACCCTCGGGGCCGATGGCCAGGGTCACCGGTTCGCTGAGTGCGCGAGGGCAGGGCGGGTAATTGCCCGGATGCCCCACCAGGCCGAGGGTGCCTTCGGTCATCGCGGGCAGACGGTCTTCGACAAACGGCTTGAAGCGTTTTTCGATGACGACTTCCGGCAGCACGCTGTCCCGCGCCTGTTCGAGGCCGAGGATCAACTGCTCGCGAATCGCCTCGGGCTCCAGGAACGGAGTCTGCCAGAAGCTCTTCTCGACGCGATAGCTGTTGACCAGCACGATACGCGGCACACCCATGGCTGCCACAGTCTGAAACACCCTGCGCAGCATTTTGGGCCGCGGCAGGGCCAATACCAGGGTCAATGGCAGCTTGGCCGGTGGCGGCTGATCGAGGGTGACGCGCAATTCCGCTTCGTCGGCGTCCAGGCGCAGCACTTCGGCCGAACCCATCAGACCGCCGATCCGCCCAACGCGCATGCTGTCACCCACTTCGCAGCGGTGGACTTCCTGCATGTGCGTCAGCCGGCGATCACGCAGGATCACCCGGTCGGCCGCAATGAAGTCGGCATCGATGAGGAGTAGCAGGTTCACGCTTGGGTCGCTGGCGGCTGGTCGTTGTGATCGTCAGCCGGTTGGTCGTCCGGATGTTCGCCACGCTTGCTGATCAGGCTGCCGAACAGGATGCCGATTTCAAACAGCAGCCACATCGGCACCGCCAGCAGGGTCTGCGAGAAAATGTCCGGCGGCGTCAGGATCATGCCGACCACGAAACAGCCGATGATCACGTACGGGCGGATCTTCTTCAGGTATTTGACGTCGACTACGCCGATCCACACCAGCAGCACCACGGCCACCGGAATTTCGAACGCCACGCCAAAGGCGAAGAACAGCGTCATGACGAAATCGAGGTAGCTGGTGATGTCGGTCATCATTTCCACGCCGGCCGGGGTGGCGGCGGCGAAGAACTTGAAGATCAGCGGGAACACCAGGAAATAGGCGAAGGCCATGCCGGCGTAGAACAGCAGGATGCTGGACACCAGCAGTGGCACGGCGATGCGTTTTTCATGCTTGTACAGGCCGGGGGCAATGAAACCCCAGATCTGATGCAGGATCACCGGGATGGCCAGGAACAGCGAGACCATCATCGTCAGCTTCAGCGGCGTCAGGAATGGCGACGACACGTCGGTGGCAATCATCGTCGCGCCGGCGGGCAGGTATGCGCGCAGCGGCGTCGAGACGAAGGTGTAGATCTGCTGGGTGAAGGCAAACAGCCCGGCGAAGATGATGAAAATCGCCGCTACACAGCGCAGCAGGCGGGTACGCAACTCGGTGAGGTGCGAAACCAGCGGCATGTGCTGGTCGTTTTCTGGGAGATCGCTCATGGGGCTCGCGGCGGCAGTGTTGGGTCATGAGGGGCCGGCGCAACGGGCGCAGCCGCAGGTGTAACGGGTTCAACCGGAGCGGCTGCAACAACGGGCGCAGGTTCGACAGGCGCTACAACGGGAGCAGGTGTCGAGTCGACAGTAGCGGCAGGCGCTTGAATCGTCTGCGCACCCACATGTTCGACCGGCGTAGGCTCCTGCTGGGTCGGCGTGAAGATTTTCCGCGCCTCCTGCTCAAGCGACAGGATGTGCTCGTTGTGCAGTTGCCGACGAATTTCGTCGGCACCGATTTCACGTTCAACTTCCTGTTTGATCGCGTTGAAGCTGCGCTTCAGGCGCCCGACCCACAGGCCAGCGGTGCGCGCAGCGCCCGGCAAGCGCTCGGGACCCAGCACCAGCAGGGCAACGAGGCCGACGAGCAGCAGTTCAGAGAAGCTGATACCAAACATTAGTCTGCGCTCACACGTCTTTGCGGATCGGCTCTTCGACTTTCTGCGCCTGCACGTCGATGGTGTGCGGCTGGTTCACAGAGGCCTGAGGCTGTACCGGTGGAACCGGTTGGGCCGGGGTCGCGTTCGGGTCGGCCGGTTTTTCGTCGTCGTTCATGGCTTTCTTGAAACCCTTGATCGACTCGCCAACGTCAGTGCCGAGGTTTTTCAGTTTCTTGGTGCCGAATACCAGTACCACGACAACCAGGATGACGATCCAGTGTTTCCAGTCAAAAATGCCCATGCTGCTGCTCCTCTCTAATAGTTATTCAGGCGGACGGACGCGAGGCTTTCTCTACGTGTCCGGAGAGACCGAAACGACGGTCCAGTTCATCGAGTACAGCCTGTGGATGCTGCCCCAATTGGGCGAGCATGACCATGCTGTGGAACCATAAATCGGCGGTTTCGTAGATCACATCGCTGCAGTCACCGCTGACGGCGGCGTCCTTGGCGGCAATGATGGTCTCGACCGACTCTTCGCCGACTTTTTCCAGAATCTTGTTCAAGCCCTTGTGGTACAGGCTGGCGACATACGAGCTGTCGGCGGCGGCGCCTTTGCGCTCTTCCAGCACTTGAGCCAGACGGGTCAGAGTGTCACTCATGTTTGTGCCCTGCGGAGTAGATGGCGTGCGGATCTTTCAGGACTGGGTCGACGGTTGTCCAATCGCCGTTCTCGTAGACGCGATAGAAGCAGCTCTGGCGGCCGGTATGACAGGCGATGTCGCCGATCTGCTCGACCATCAGGATGATCACGTCGGCGTCGCAGTCCAGGCGCATCTCGTGCAGGGTTTGCACATGGCCGGACTCTTCGCCCTTGCGCCACAGCTTGCCACGGGAACGCGACCAGTAAATGGCGCGGTTCTCGGCAGCGGTCAGTTCCAGTGCTTCGCGGTTCATCCAGGCCATCATCAGGACGCGCCCGGTCTTGTGATCCTGGGCGATGGCCGGCACCAGGCCGTCAGCGTCCCACTTGATCTCGTCCAGCCAGTTTTTCATCTTCGACTCCGACAGCGGGCTCGACACTTCAATAGCCGAGCTCAGGCGTTGAAACAGTGTGCCAGTCGTTCACCCAACTGGCTATCGGCGAACGACCAGATACAAACCGACGGCCATCATGATGCCAGCTGGCCAATAGTCCAACTGATTCAGTGGCCCGCCAGCGGCAAGGATGGCGCCTCCGGCCAGATGGGCCGTACCGAGCAGGCGCAGGAACCAGTCGTCGCGGCGTCGATGCCACGGTGGCGGCGGGTCGTAGGCGTGGGGCTGGGACATGCGTTCGAGCAAGTCGCGGGCCATGTTGGCCAGGTGCGGGATCTGTTCGAACTGGCTCTGCACGTTGCCGAGCAGGGCTTTGGGGCTGACCCGCTCGCGCATCCAGCGCTCGAGGAACGGCTGCGCGGTGTTCCACAGGTCGAGTTCCGGATACAGTTGGCGGCCCAGGCCTTCGATATTCAACAGGGTTTTTTGCAGCAAGACCAACTGCGGCTGCACTTCCATGTTGAAGCGACGCGCGGTCTGGAACAGGCGCATCAACACCTGACCGAAGGAAATATCCTTCAACGGTTTTTCGAAGATGGGCTCGCACACGGTACGGATCGCCGCTTCGAATTCGTTGAGTTTGGTTTCCGCCGGCACCCAGCCCGAATCGATGTGCAACTGCGCCACGCGACGGTAATCGCGCTTGAAGAAGGCGAACAGGTTGCGTGCCAGGTAGTCCTGGTCTTCCGGGGTCAGGCTGCCGACGATGCCGCAGTCGATCGCGATGTACTGCGGGCTCCACGGGTTCACGGTACTGACGAAAATGTTGCCCGGGTGCATGTCGGCATGGAAGAAACTGTCGCGGAACACCTGGGTGAAGAAGATTTCCACGCCGCGTTCAGCGAGCATTTTCATGTCGGTGCGCTGGTCGGCCAGGGTCGCCAGATCGGTGACCTGAATGCCGTAGATGCGCTCCATCACCAGCACTTTCGGCCGGCACCAGTCCCAATAGACTTGTGGCACGTACAGCAGCGGCGAACCGTCGAAGTTGCGCTTCAACTGGCTGGCGTTGGCCGCCTCGCGCAGTAGGTCGAGTTCGTCGTAGATGGTTTTTTCGTAGTCGCTGACCACGTCCACCGGGTGCAGCAGGCGCGCATCGGCCGAGAGTTTTTCGGCGGCACGGGCGAGGATGAACAGCCACGCCAGATCCTGGGCGATGACTGGTTTCAAGCCCGGACGAATCACTTTGACGACGACTTCTTCACCGGTTTTCAGTTGCGCGGCATGTACCTGCGCCACCGAGGCCGAGGCCAGCGGCTCGACATCGAAACGGCTGAACACGTCGCTGATTTTTTTGCCGAGCTGGTCTTCGATCAGCTTGACCGACACTTGCGAATCGAACGGCGGCACGCGGTCCTGCAGTTTCATCAGCTCATCGGCGATGTCTTCTGGCAGCAGGTCGCGGCGGGTGGACAGGATTTGCCCGAACTTGATGAAAATCGGCCCCAGGTCCTGCAGCGCCAGGCGCAAGCGCGCGCCACGGCTCAGGTCCAGGGTCTTGCGCGGGAACCAGCGCCACGGCAACGCGTAACGCAGTGCCCGCAGAAACCAGGGCAGTGGCAGGGCGAACAGCAGGTCATCGAGGCGGTAGCGGATCACGACGCGCTGGATGCGCAACAAACGGCGGACGGCAAGCAGCTTCATGCGTTATCGCTTGGGTCGAGGGATCGGGAAAGGCGCTCGAAACGCGCCTCGAGACGTTCCAGATCAAGTTTGATCCGGTCCAGTTCACTGAATCGGGCTTCGGCTTCGCGCTGACCGACAAGGGTGCGCGATTCTTCGGCCAGGTATTCGCCCAGGTTCTGGCCCAGGCTGGCGAACCCTTGCTGATACCAGCGGGCGCGGCTGCGCAGGTGACCGCCGACCAGTTGCGTGGCCACCGGCCCCAGCCAGCGCGAGAGTTCGTACTCCCAGTCCAGCTCGAGGTCCTGAAGGATCGCCGCCAGTTCCAGCAGCACACCGCTGTCGCCGTCGAGTTCGACTTCAGGGCTGTGCAGGATCGAGGTCTTGTCCTTGCTCATGGTCAGTTTCAACAGGCTCGAGGCCGGTGCACGCAAGGTGCAGTCGGCGCCGGTTTCCCACTGGGAGGCGAGCATCAGGCCTTCGTCGCTGGGCAGGATGAACAGTTGCAGCGCCGGGCTGCGGCAATCGACGGCAATCACCCGGCCGTTCAAATGCGCCAGCCGCGGCAGCGCCGTGCTGTCGAGACGCAGCACCCGGTTCAGGCCGAGTTCAACGCTGGCAAGCAGCCCGGCGAGCAGCATCAGGGCTTGATGCCGCGGTGCAGGGCAACGATGCCTGCGGTCATGTTGTGATAGGTCACGCGGTCGAAACCGGCCTCGACCATCATCGACTTCAGGGTTTCCTGGTTCGGGTGCATGCGGATCGATTCGGCCAGGTAGCGATAGCTTTCCGAGTCGTTGGTGATCAGCTTGCCCATCAGTGGCATGAAGGCAAACGAGTAGGCGTCGTAGGCCTTGGACATCAGCGCGTTGGTCGGCTTGGAGAACTCCAGCACCAGCAAGCGGCCACCCGGTTTGAGTACGCGCAGCATCGAGCGCAGGGCATCTTCCTTGTGGGTCACGTTGCGCAGGCCGAAGGCGATGGTCACGCAGTCGAAATGGTTGTCGGGGAACGGCAGTTTTTCCGCATCGGCCTGGACGAATTCGACGTTGCCGGCCACACCGAGGTCCAGCAGGCGGTCACGACCGACCTTGAGCATCGATTCGTTGATGTCGGCCAACACGACCTGGCCGGTCGGGCCGACGAGGTGCGAGAATTTTCTGGTCAGGTCGCCAGTGCCGCCGGCGATATCGAGCACGCGGTTGCCGGCACGAACGCCGGACAGTTCGATCGCGAAACGCTTCCACAGACGGTGCATGCCGCCCGACAGAAGGTCGTTCATCAGGTCGTACTTGGCGGCTACCGAGTGGAAAACCTCAGCGACTTTTTCCGCTTTCTGGCTTTCCGGAACGTTTTTGAAGCCGAAGTGAGTGGTGGGTTCGGCATCGCTGCCTTTGCGCTGATCAGTCATATCGCTGTCACCAAAAGAGAATGCGCGACATTCTAATCCCCAAGGCATGCTTTGTCTTGGCAAGGCTGAAGGTAAGATGGGCAACCATCGGGACGTTTTGACGCAGCAGAGGTCAAGATGCCTCGGGAAAGCATCCATAAAGCAGGAGTCATTTGATGGCCCGTATTAGTGTTCAACGTGCCCATGGCCTGGGCAAGGAAGCGGCTCGCGAGAAGGCCGACAAGCTGGCGCAGAAACTTGCCGACCAGTATGGCCTGGAGCCGCAGTGGTCCGGCGACACCCTGAACCTCAAGCGCCCAGGTGTGAAGGGCGCGGTGCATGTCAGTGAAGATTCGATCAAGGTCGACGTGGAACTGGGCCTGATGATGTCGGCCATGAGCGGCATGATCAAAGCGGAAATCGAAAAGGCGCTGGACAAGGTCCTGGTCTGATTTTCTGGTTGAAATGAGATCCCCTGTGGGAGCGGGCTTGCTCGCGAAGGCGGTGTGTCAGTGAAATTTTTATCAACTGACCCACTGCCTTCGCGAGCAAGCCCGCTCCCACATTTAGTTGGCGGTGCTCTCAAAGGTTTATGTCAGTTGTTAGGGTGCCGTTTCTAATTTTTCTCCCTACTTTGTGCCGGAGCCCGACACTTATCCGGGCAGTTCCTCAAACCTTCTGCGCGTGAGGTGCACCATGGCCAAAGTTATTTTGAAGAAAAAAACCGACGCATCGACCAGCACGCTGAGCGACGTCAAATCCTATGCCCGCAAGATCTGGCTGGCAGGCCTGGGTGCCTACGCCAAGGTCGGCCACGAGGGCGGCGAATACTTTCAAGAGCTGATCAAGGCTGGTCAGGTTGTTGAAAAGAAAGGCAAAAAAGTAGTCGCTGAGAAACTTGAAGCGGCGAATGCCGAGATCGATGAAGCCAAGAGTGAAGTGAGCACTTTCAAAGGCAAGGTCGAAGTTCAACTCGACAAGGTCGAGAAGGCGTTCGACACGCGTGTCGCAAGTGCCTTGAATCGTATCGGCATTCCGTCTAAACATGACGTTGAGACACTCTCTGCTAAGCTCGATGAGCTGACGGCATTGCTCGAACGTGTCGCGCGTAAATCTTAAGGAGAACGGGATGGCTGGCAAAAAGAATACTGAAAAAGAAGGCAGCTCGTGGATCGGGAAAGTCGAAGACTACTCCCGCAAAATCTGGCTGGCTGGCTTAGGCGTGTACTCGAAGATCGACACTGACGGCAGCAAGCTCTTCGATGCATTGGTAAAGGACGGCGAGAAAGCCGAGAAGCTCACCAAAAGCGCTGTTGGCAAGACAGTCGACGCCGCCAAGGACACCGCTTCTTCGGCCAAATCGCGCATCAGCGGCGTGAAAGATCGTGCACTGGGCAAGTGGGATGAGCTGGAAGGGGCTTTCGACAAGCGTCTGAACAGCGCCATTTCGCGCCTGGGCGTACCGAGCCGCAACGAAGTCAAAGCATTGCACAGCAAGGTCGATACCCTGACCAAGCAAATCGAAAAACTGACCGGTGCCAAGGTTGCGCCTGTTGCGGCGAAGGCCGCAGCAGCCAAGCCTGCTGCTAAACCGGCCGCCAAAACTGCTGCCAAGCCACTGGCAAAAGCAGCAGCCAAGCCTGCTGCCAAAACCGCTGCTGCAAAACCTGCAGCGGCCAAGCCAGCAGCCAAGCCGGTCGCCGCCAAAGCGGCAGCCAAACCAGCCGCGGCCAAGCCTGCTGCTAAAACCGCTGCTGCAAAACCTGCAGCGGCCAAGCCAGCAGCCAAGCCTGCTGTTGCGAAAAAACCTGCAGTGAAGAAGCCGGCAGCTCCAAAAGCCGCCGCGCCAAAACCAGCAGTGGCAGCTGCCAAACCGGCAACCCCGGCAGCTCCGGTCAGCGTATCGAACTCCGCGACCGCGCCAACCCCTGCTGTCACCCCGACTGCCGCGCCAGTTCCATCGACGCCAACCAGTCAGTCCTGATTTTCAGGGCTCAAGAAAACGCCCGGCCTTCACAGGTCGGGCGTTTTTGTTTGTGAGTGCATCCTGGAACACGACAGAGATCCCCTGTGGGAGCGGGCTTGCTCGCGAAAGCGGTGTGTCAGCCGACATCAATGCTGAATGATAAACAGCCTTCGCGAGCAAGCCCGCTCCCACATTTTTAATTGTGGTCCTCCAGATACGCCATCGCCATCTGCTCGGTCGCAGCCTTCATCGACGGCAGCAAATGTGGCGCCACCAGCATCATGATCTGGTAAACCACCAGTCGCACTTCACCTGCGCGGTCGAGAATCCGCTGATAGTCCAGCGAAAACAGCAGCGTCATGGTGATCTGTTCCACCAGTTGCCCCAGTGCCTGGGTATCGCTGACCAGCAGCCCTTGCGCCTGCAATCGTGCCAGCAGCGACGCCAGTGTGCGCTTGAGTGCATTGAGCAGATTGCGAATGCCCTTGGCCAGTTTCGGCAGGCGCCCGGCGAGGTTCGACAGGTCCTGGAACAGAAACCGGTAGTGGGACAGACGTTCGACGATCAGGTGCAGGAACAGCCAGTAGTCCTCCGGCGCCAGTTCGACATCGGCCGGTGGATCGAGCAAGGGGGTCAGTTCGCCCTGAAAGCGCTCGAACAGCCCGAGAATCAGTGGTTCCTTGCCGTGGAAGTGATAGTAGAGGTTGCCCGGGCTGATGCCCATTTCATTGGCAACTTCCATGGTGGAGACATTCGGTTCGCCCTTTTGGTTGAACAACTGCAGGGCACATTCGAGGATCCGGTCGCGGGTTTTCATCCAGTCTTCTTAATGATCGGGTCTTGCCACGGCCGGCAGGGGCCATGGCTCGTTGAACGTCAGCGCACGCGCACGTAAGTACCGGGTGCTGCCTCCATCGGTGGGTAGTTCTGGTTGCCGAGCGCCATGTGGGTTTCCTTCTGCGCACCGGAGCGCTCCTGAATCCAGCTCAGCCATTGGGTCCACCAACTACCGTCGACATGCTTGGCGTCGTAGTACCAGGCGCGGGGGTCGCTGCTCAGTTTGCCGTTCTCGACGTAGTTGGCTTTCGGGTTGCTCGGTGGGTTGAGAATGCTCTGCACATGACCGCTGTTGGACAATACGAAGCGCCGTTCGCCACCGAGCAGCAGCGTCGAGCGATACACCGCATCCCACGGCGTGATGTGATCGTTGATGCCGGCGACACTGAAGCTGTCGACGGTGACTTTCTGCAAATCAATCGGCGTGCCGCACACTTCCAGTCCGCCCGGGTGGGTCAGCGGGTTGTGTTTGAAGAAGTCCAGCAGGTCGCCATGCAGGGCCGCAGGCAGGCGCGTGTTGTCGTTGTTCCAGTAGAGGATGTCGAACGCCGGTGGCTCCTTGCCCAACAGGTAGTTATTGACGAAGTAGCTCCAGATCAAATCGTTGGGGCGCATCCAGGCGAAGACCTTGGCCATGTCGCGGCCGTCCAGTACACCCCGCTGATAGGAGCGGCGCTTGGCGGCTTCGAGGGTCTGTTCGTCGGCGAAGAGTGTGGCCGGACTGTCCAGCTGGCTGTCGAGCAGGCTCACCAGATAAGTCGCGCTGGACACCCTGCGCAACTGCCGCTTGGCCTGCAAGTGGCCCTGCAGCGCGGCAATGGTCAGCCCGCCGGCGCAAGCGCCCATCAGGTTGACCTCGCGTGCGCCGGTGATCGCCCGGCACACATTCATGGCCTCTTCCACCGCTTCCACGTAGGTCGAGAGCCCCCATTCGCGGTGACGCACATCCGGGTTTCGCCAGCTGATCACGAAGGTTTGCAAGCCGTTTTTCAGGGCGTACTGGACGAAGCTGTTGTGGGGGCTCAGGTCGAAAATGTAGAACTTGTTGATTTGTGGCGGTACCACCAGCAGGGGCTTGGAATACTGCTTTTCGCTCATCGGCTTGTACTGGATCAACTCCAGCAGCTCGTTGCGAAACACCACGGCACCGGTGGTGGTGGCGACCGTCTTGCCAACCTCGAACGCTTGCTTGGTGACTTGTCGGGGCAGGCCATCGTTGTGCAGCAGATCGTCCACCAAATGGCTGATGCCACGCACCAGGCTGTTACCACCGGAATTGAAGAGTTCCTTGACCGCCAGTGGATTGAGCAGGGTGTTGGATGGCGATACGGCGTCGTTGAGCAAGGCAAAAGCGAAGTGGGCACGGGCGCGGTCGTCCGGGCTCATGTTGCTCTCGTCGATCCAGCTTTTGACCTGTTTCTGCCAGCTCAGATAGGCCTGCAGGCTACGGCGATAAAACGGGTTGAGGCTCCACGCCGGGTCGGCGAAGCGAGCGTCTTGCGGGTTGGTCGGATGCAGGGTTTCACCCAGCAGCACACGGCCAAGCTGACCGCCGAGTTTGAGGGCATGCCGGGCGCTGTGCAGCGGATTGCGCAAGCCATGGGCGGCCACACTGCGCAGGGTCGACAACAGATCCCGGCCGCGCAGGCCGGTAATCGCACTCTGTGCATTGATGAACGCGGCGGGAGTCGGTAAGGAATCCCTCGCTGGTTTCTCGCGCATGAGTCAACACTCCTTCGTCTTCAGGCTAAAAACAAACACACCGAACCAGAACACCATAGACGCTGTAACGGGTTGTTGCGCGGCGTGGCGTCCTGCCGACCGCTGATGCAGCGGTTTAGCTGCCCAATGGCGCCGGACGCGGATGCATCACCGCGCGCTGGCGCTCCTCTTCCAGGAATTTCATGATGATCGGGGCGACCGCTTCGGCCCGGGTAATCAGGAACAGATGCCCGTCATCGATGATGTGCAACTGGGCGTTGGGAATCCGCCAGGCCAGCAGGCGCATGTTGATCAACGGGATCAGCGGATCGTCGTCGCCGGCCAGTACCAGGGTCGGCTGGCGGATCTTGTGCAGCCAATGAATGCTGGTCCAGCCGAGGCCGGCGAACAGCTGCCAGTAGTAACCCAGCTTGCCCGCTGAACGTACCTTGGCCGCATGGCTCGCGGCCAGCGTCGGGTCGCGACGGAACGAGCCACCGTAGATCATCGGCGCAATGCGGATCACGTGGGACGGCTGGATGTAACGCCGAGGGCTGGCCATCATCCACAGCACTTTCGGTTTGCCCGGTACCATCACCGCACCCGCCGCCGTCGCGGCCAGCACGAGTTTCTTGCAGCGCTCCGGATAGTCGTAAGCGAACTGCTGGGCCAGGGCGCCACCCCAGGACACGCCGATGACGTTGACCTGCCCGTAGTCGAGATAGTCGAGCATCCGCGCCGTGAGCTTGGCCAGCGCCGGAAAACGATACGGCCGGTTCGGCGTCGATGAACCGCCGACACCGGGTACGTCGAAGCAGATGACTTCCAGGTCCGGATCCAGTGCCGCGACGAACGGGAACACCAGCTCCAGGTTGGCGCCGATGCCGTTGAAAATCAGCAGGGGCGTCAAGTGAGGCTTGCCGGGGCGTACCGCCGTGCGGAGCGTCTGGCCATCCAGATCGACGGTACGAAAAATGAAGGGTTGCGGCATGCTTCAGGCCCTGTGGGTCGCTCTCTTGAATTCTTGCTCTTTCCCCTGTGGGAGCGGGCTTGCTCGCGAAAGCGGTCGATCATTGAACACTGACGTCGACTGACACGACGCCTTCGCGAGCAAGCCCGCTCCCACAAGGGGGGCGAGGTGTGTCAGTTACCGCTCATGCACGTAAGTGCCCGGTGCGGCTTCCCCCTCCGGGTAGGCCTTGTTGCCGAGTTTCGTCGGTGCTTTTTTCAGGTTGCCCGAACGCTGCGCCTGCCAGGCCTGCCAGTGCAGCCACCAGGAGTCAGCGTGCTTGGTCGACTCTTCTTGCCAGTCATCGGCATTGGCAGGCATTTCGGTGCTGGTCATGTAACGCGATTTCGGATTGCCCGGCGGGTTCAGGATGCTCTGGATGTGCCCGCTGCTGGACAGCACGAATTCGACGTTGCCGCCGAACAGTTGTGCCGATTTGTAGCAGGAGCGCCATGGCGTGATGTGGTCGTTGGTACCGGCCAGCGAGAAGATGTCGGCGGTGACCTTCTTCAGGTCAATCGGCGTGCCGCACACTTCCAGTGCATCGGCACGGGTCAACGGGTTACTTTTGAACATCTCGATCAGGTCGCCATGGAACGCGGCAGGCAACCGGGTGGTGTCGTTGTTCCAGAACAGAATGTCGAATACCGGCGGCTCGTTGCCCAGCAGGTAGTTGTTGACCCAGTAGTTCCAGATCAGGTCGTTGGGACGCATCCAGGCGAAGACTTTCGCCATGTCGCGGCCTTCGAGGACGCCGGCCTGGTAGGAGTGGCGCTTGGCGGCTTCGAGGGTTTGCTCGTCGACGAACAGGGCCACGTCGCTGTCCAGGGTGGTGTCGAGCACGCTGACCAGCAGCGTCAGGGCGTTGACCTTGTTCTCGCCGATTGCCGCGTAGTGGCCCAGCAGTGCGGTGCAGGTGATGCCGCCGGAGCAGGCACCGAGCATGTTCACGTCTTTGCTGCCGGTGATCGCGGTGACCACATCAACCGCTTCCTTGAGCGCTTCGATGTAGGTCGACAGGCCCCACTCGCGCTGCTCCTTGGTCGGGTTGCGCCAGCTGACGATGAAGGTTTGCACGTTGTTGCGCAGGCAGAATCGCGCCAGGCTTTTTTCCGGACTCAGGTCGAAAACGTAGAACTTGTTGATTTGCGGCGGCACCACCAGCAGTGGGCGCTCATGCACCTGCTCGGTGATCGGCTTGTACTGGATCAGCTCCAGCACGTCGTTGCGAAAGACCACTGCGCCCTCGGTCACACCCAGGGTCTTGCCGACCTCGAAAGCGCCCATGTTGACCTGGCTCGGCATGCCGCCGTTGTGCACCAGATCCTTGGCCAGGTGTGAGAGACCATCAAGCAGGCTTTTACCGCCGGTTTCGAAGAAGCGCTTGACCGCCGCCGGGTTGGCCGCCGTGTTGGTCGGGGCGAAGGCCTCGGTCATGAGGTTGATCACGAAGTGCCCGCGGCTGACGTCCTTGGGCGGCAGGTTGCTGTCGTCGATCCAGTCGTGGAGTTCCTTGCGCCACGCCAGGTAGGTTTGCAGATAACGTTTGTAGAGCGGGTTCTGGCTCCAGGCCGGATCCGCGAAGCGACGGTCATCGCTGGTCGGTTGCAGTTCGGATTTGCCGAACAGCACGTTCTTGAGTTCAAGGCCAAAATGCGCGACATGCCGGGCGCTGTGCACCGGCTGTTTGATGGCCTGCCTGAGCACCATTCGAGCAGAAGCCAGTAGATCCTTTCCACGCAGCCCAACGACAGGATTCAGTCCCAAGGTGTTTTCCGAGGCCTGATACTTCAAGTCATCGTTATTCTTGTTACTCATCTACGACGCTCCATTGTCCTGAGACGAGTACCGGGGTCCTGCTGTGTAGTCACACAGCCAATGCCAGGTACTACTGCTCGGGTGACCGTTAATTCTGCATCGCTGCTTTTTAATTCGCAGAGAGCACTGCAGGGAACTTGCCAGTTCCATTGGTTACCCGAGTTTAATTTTTTTCGCAAGCAGGCCAATGACTGACCTCGCGGCCAAGCATTCAAACAGATGAAATTAGAAAATGCCCTCTAAAGAGCGAGAGGCTCAGGCTAGAGCATCAGCTTGACGACGGATTCGTTCGGGTCGCGGGTTTTTCCGGCGGCTTTCAGCTCGGCCAGATAGTCCTCCCAGAGTGCGTCATAACGTCGCGCCAGTTCGTAGAGGTATTCCCAGGTGAACAGACCACTGTCGTGACCGTCATCGAAGGTCAGTTTCAGTGCGTACTGACCGGCCGGTTCCACTTTGGTCAGGCCTACGTTGATCTTGCCAAATTGCAGGATGGGTTTGCCGTGGCCCTGGACCTCGGCGGAAGGAGAGTGCACGCGCAGGAACTCGGCGGGCAGGGTGTATTCCTCGCCGGACGCGTATTTCAGCGACAGGGTTTTCGAGGCTTTGTGCAGCTTGATGTCGGTGGGGAGTTGGGTCATGACCTGAAATCCGTTTGTGTGGAACGGTAGCGACCCTTTGTAGGAGCTGGCTTGCCAGCGAAGGCGATCGCGAGGACGCCTTCGCCGGCAAGCCGGCTCCTACACAGGTCTCACATGACTACAGGATATAACGGGACAGGTCTTCGTTCTGCGCCAATTCGCCCAGGTGGCTGTTGACGTAGTCGGCGTCGATCAGGATCACCTTGTCGTCATGGGCGCTGGCCAGATCGCCGGCGCTGAACGACACCTCTTCGAGCAGACGCTCGAGCAGGGTGTGCAGGCGACGGGCACCGATGTTTTCGGTTTTCTCGTTGACCTGCCAGGCGATCTCCGCGATGCGCTTGATGCCGCTCGGCTGGAACTCGATGCCCAGGCCTTCGGTTTTCAACAGGGCGCAATATTGCTCGGTCAGCGAGGCGTGAGGCTCGCTGAGGATGCGTTCGAAGTCCTCCGGTGAAAGGGCCTTGAGTTCGACACGAATCGGCAGGCGGCCTTGCAGCTCGGGCACCAGGTCGCTCGGCTTGCTCAGGTGGAACGCACCGGAAGCAATGAACAGGATGTGGTCGGTCTTGACCATGCCCAGTTTGGTGTTGACGGTGCAGCCTTCGATCAGCGGCAGCAAGTCACGCTGCACACCTTCGCGGGACACATCGACGCCACCGGAATTGCCACGCTTGGCAACCTTGTCGATTTCGTCGATGAACACGATGCCGTGCTGCTCGACCGCTTCCAGGGCCTTGGCCTTCAACTCTTCATCGTTGACCAGGCGGCTGGCTTCTTCGTCGCGCACCAGTTTCAGCGCTTCCTTGACCTTGAGCTTGCGGCTCTTGCGCTTGCCCTTGCCCATGTTGGCGAACAGGCTTTGCAGCTGGTTGGTCATTTCTTCCATGCCCGGTGGCGCGGAGATATCGACACCGGCCATTTCGGCGACTTCGATTTCGATCTCCTTGTCATCCAGCTGGCCTTCGCGCAGGCGCTTGCGGAACAGCTGACGGGTGTTGGAGTCGGCAGTCGGGGCATCGTCGCTGCTGAAGCCCATGCGTGCCGGTGGCAGCAGGGCATCGAGGATGCGCTCTTCGGCGGCGTCTTCGGCGCGGTGGCGAACCTTGACGATTTCTTGTTCGCGCAGCAGCTTGATCGCCGCATCGGCCAGGTCACGAATGATCGATTCGACATCGCGGCCGACATAGCCGACTTCGGTGAACTTGGTCGCTTCGACCTTGATGAACGGCGCATTGGCCAGTTTGGCCAGACGACGGGCGATCTCGGTTTTACCGACACCCGTCGGGCCGATCATCAGGATGTTCTTTGGCGTTACTTCAACGCGCAGCTCTTCGGGCAGCTGCATGCGGCGCCAGCGATTGCGCAGGGCAATGGCGACGGCGCGCTTGGCATCGTCCTGGCCGATGATGTGGCGGTTGAGTTCGTGGACGATTTCACGGGGAGTCATGGACATAATATTCAGTGGACCTCAAGCAAGAATGAGCCGTGGTGCAATGGCTGCACGGGCTTACTCGGCGCAGTCCTGCTCCTCAATGGTCTGGGTGTGGTTGGTGAATACGCAGATGTCGCCGGCGATACCGAGGGCCGTTTCGACGATTTCCCGGGCCGACAGATCGGTCTTTTTCAGCAGTGCGCTGGCGGCGGCCTGGGCGTAGGCGCCACCGGAACCCATGGCGATCAGGCCGTCTTCCGGTTCAACCACATCGCCGTTACCGGTGATGATCAGGGAAGCGTCTTTGTTGGCGACCGCAAGCATGGCTTCGAGGCGGCTCAGGGAGCGGTCGGTGCGCCATTCTTTGGCGAGTTCGACAGCGGCGCGAACCAGATGGCCCTGATGTTTCTCAAGTTGGCCTTCGAAGCGTTCGAAGAGGGTAAAGGCGTCAGCGGTGGCACCGGCAAAACCGGCGATGACCTGGCCGTGGTACAGGCGACGAACTTTTTTCGCGTTGCCTTTCATCACGGTATTACCAAGGGAAACCTGGCCGTCGCCGCCCATGACGACTTTGCCGTGGCGGCGAACTGAAACGATGGTGGTCAAGGGAAGAGTCTCCACGCAGCGGGGCGAAAATGCCTTATGCCCATTCATATGGGGGTGGTGGAGTGGATTTCAACTGCAGGAAGCGGCGGGGGACGAATGGTGTTAAGCCGGGCGCAGGGGTGGCGTTTGTTCTGGTGCCTTCGCCGGCAAGCCGGCTCCTACAGGGGGGCGGGTAAATCCTGTAGGAGCTGGCTTGCCAGCGAAGAACGATAACGCGGTCGCCCTGACGGGATCAGCGGCTCTGGCGTTGTTGTAACAACAGATTGCTGAAGCCCGCACCGGCCAGTTGTTTCTGGGCGGTGGTCAGTTGTTCGCGGTTGCTGAACGGACCGACCAGCACCCGATACCAGGTTTCGTCCTTCACCGTGCCGGACTCAACCGCGACGGCCTGGCCCAGCAGGATGATCTGCGCCCGAACCTTGTCCGCGTCAGCCTCCTTGCGGAACGAACCGGCTTGCAGGAAGAACTTGGTCACCGGCGCCGCTTTGACCGGAGGCGCTGGCGGTGGCGTAATCCCGGCCAGGGCTGCCTGGGCGCGAGCCGTGTCGATCTTCGCCGCTTCGGCCGGGGTGACCGGCGTTGTCGGGATGGCCGGCACTTGCGGCGTCGGCAGGGTTTTTTCCGGCACGGCATCCGGCGGCACGATGACTTCCGATTCCGGCAGCAAGGTGTAGAAGTCGTACTTCGGCTTCACCGGTTGCGTCGGGCTCGGCGGGGTCTTGTTGGCCTCGGCGATCTTGCTGGCTTTCTGCTGTTGCTGTTGCTCGACTTTTTCACGCTTGACCGTGTCGCTGCCCTTGCCCGGTTCCAGCTTCATCAGGAACACGATGAAGGCGCCGACCGTCAGGCCGATCGCCATCCATAGCCATCCCGGAATCGGTTGCTTTGCAGGAGCTTGATAACGGCTGGCGCCACGCTTGGGTGCAGGTTTTTTCTTGGCAGCCAACTTACATACGCTCCAGAGTTTCCAGGCCCAAGAGTTCCAGGCCTTGCTTGAGGGTGCGTCCGGTCAGCGCGGCGAGGCGCAGACGGCTCTGCATTTGTGCCGGGGTATCGGCGGCGAGAATCGGGCAGTTCTCGTAGAAGCTGGAGAACAGGCCGGCGACGTCGTACAGGTAAGTGCAGAGAATGTGCGGGGTGCCCTTCTCGGACACGTTGTTCAGGATTTCACCGAACTGCGCAAGTTTCGCCGCCAACTCGTGTTCGTGTGCCGCTTCGAGAACGATCTGGCCGTCGACTTCGCTGAAATCCTTGCCGAGCTTGCGGAACACGCCGGCCACGCGGGTGTAGGCGTACAGCAGGTACGGCGCGGTGTTGCCTTCGAAGTTCAGCATCAGGTCGAAGTTGAAGCTGTAGTCGCTGGTGCGGTGCTTGGACAGGTCGGCGTATTTCACTGCGCCGATGCCCACCACCTTGGCGATGTTGCGCAGCTCGGCTTCGGCCAGCTCCGGGTTTTTGTCCTTGACCAGGGTGTAGGCGCGCTCCTGGGCTTCGGTCAGCAGATCGATCAGTTTCACGGTGCCGCCATCACGGGTCTTGAACGGACGGCCGTCAGCGCCGTTCATGGTGCCGAAGCCCATGTGCTCCATTTCCATCGGATGGGTCACGAAGCCAGCCTTGCGCGCTACGGCGAACACTTGCTGGAAGTGCAGGGCCTGGCGCTGGTCGACGAAGTACAGCGCGCGATCGGCCTTGAGCTTGCCGCTGCGGTAGCGCACGGCGGCCAGGTCGGTGGTGGCGTAGAGGTAGCCGCCGTCAGCTTTTACGATGATCACCGGCAGCGGGTCGCCGTCGGCATTCTTGAACTCGTCGAGGAACACGCACTGGGCGCCATTGCTCTCAACCAGCATGCCCGCCGCCTTCAAGTCGTTGACCACGTTGATCAGGTCGTCGTTGTAGGCGCTTTCGCCCATCACGTCGGCCATGGTCAATTTGACGTTGAGCAGCTCGTAGATCTTCTGGCAGTGGGACAGCGAAATGTCCTTGAACTTGGTCCACAACGCCAGGCAGTCGGCATCGCCGGCCTGCAACTTGACCACCAGGCCACGGGCACGGTCGGCGAATTCTTCGGATTCGTCGAAGCGTTGCTTGGCGGCGCGGTAGAAGTTCTCCAGGTCCGACAACTCGTCGCTGGTGATCGGGTTTTCCTGCAGATAAGCCATCAGCATGCCGAACTGGGTGCCCCAGTCGCCGACGTGGTTCTGACGGATAACGGTGTCGCCGAGGAACTCCAGCACACGGGCCACGCCGTCGCCGATGATGGTCGAGCGCAAGTGACCGACGTGCATCTCTTTGGCCAGGTTCGGTGCCGACAGGTCAACCACGGTGCGCTGCACCGGGCCGGCCTTGCGTACGCCGATGTGGGCGTCGGCCAGGGCGGCGTCCAGGCGTGAGGCCAGGGCATCGGTGTTCTGGAAGAAGTTCAGGAAGCCAGGGCCGGCGATTTCGGTCTTGGAGACGTTTTCGTCCGCCGGCAGCGCGGCGATGATTTTTTCCGCCAGGTCGCGTGGCTTCATGCCGGCCGGTTTGGCCAGCATCATTGCGATGTTGCTGGCGAAGTCACCGTTCTTCTTGTCGCGGGAGTTTTCCACCTGGATCGCCGGCGACAGCCCTTCAGGCAACACACCTTCGTTGACGAGTTGGGTGATGGCTTGCTGGATCAACTGGCGAATGGTGTCTTTCATGGTCTTCTCTTTCGACCGCAGGCGCGGCGGCGCATCATGCGCTGGTGGAAAAACTGGGCATTATCCGTTGCGAAGACGGGCTTGCCAACCTTAGCAGGCAGGATGTGGATGTGTGGTGACAATTCGACAGCTTTCGCTGGCAAGCCAGCTCCTACACAGACCCGATGTGATCACTGTAGGAGCTGGCTTGCCAGCGAAGGCAATCTCCCAATCAATACAAATCCACAGGGTCAACATCTAAAGACCAGCGCACCGCCCGCCCGCTCGGCATCTGCTCCAGCACCAACAACCAACTGGCAAGCAATCGATGCAACGGTGCCCGCGCCGTAGCCTGCAACAACAGTTGTGCGCGATAGCGCCCGGCTCGCCGCTCCATGGGCGCCGGCACCGGCCCCAGCAACTCAATGCCGGTCAGGTTTTGCTCGGCCAGCAAACGCTCCGCCTCGCTGCACGCCTCTTCCAGGAAGCCTTCGGCCTGACCCGGTTTGTGCGCCTCGGCCCGCAATAGCGCCAGGTGTGCAAAAGGCGGCAACCCGGCCGCACGGCGTTCGCTCAAGGCCTGTTCGGCGAAGGCGAAATAGCCTTGCTCGGTCAGTTGTACCAGTAGCGGATGGTCGGCCAGGTGCGTCTGGATAATCACCTTGCCCGGCTCTTCGGCGCGGCCTGCGCGGCCGGCGACCTGGACGATCAACTGCGCCATGCGCTCGCTGGCGCGGAAATCACCGGAAAACAGGCCGCCGTCGGCGTCGAGGATCGACACCAGCGTCACCCGTGGAAAGTGGTGGCCTTTGGCAAGCATTTGCGTGCCGATCAAAATGCACGGCTGACCTTTTTGAATGGTGGCGAACAACTGGTTCATCGCGTCCTTGCGCGACGTGCTGTCGCGGTCGACCCGCAGCACCGGATAGTCCGGGAACAGAATTGCCAGGCGCTCCTCGGCCCGTTCGGTGCCGGCGCCCACGGGGCGCAAATCCACCTTGTTGCACTTCGGGCACTGGCGCGGCACGCGCTCAACGTAGCCGCAATGGTGGCAACGCAATTCACCGTAACGTTGATGCACGGTCATCCGCGCATCGCAACGCTGGCATTCGGACATCCAGCCACAGTCATGGCACAGCAGGGTCGGGGCGAAGCCGCGGCGGTTGAGGAATACCAGTACCTGCTGCCCGGCAGCCAGGGTCTGACCGATGGCCTGCTGCATCGGCCCGGAAATGCCGCTGTCCAGCGGGCGGCTTTTTACGTCCAGGCGCAGGAAACGCGGCTGCTTGGCCCCGCCGGCGCGCTCATTCAGGCGCAGCAGCCCGTACCGGCCGGTGTAGGCGTTGTGCAGGCTTTCCAGCGAAGGGGTGGCGGAGCCGAGGACAATCGGGATGTTTTCCTGCCGCGCCCGCACCAGCGCCAGATCGCGGGCGTGGTAACGCAATCCTTCCTGCTGTTTATACGAACCGTCGTGCTCTTCGTCGATGATGATCAGGCCGGGGTTTTTCATCGGCGTGAACAGGGCCGAGCGGGTGCCGATAATAATGTCGGCCTCGCCGTCCCGGGCGGCCAGCCAGGCATCGAGGCGTTCGCGGTCATTGACTGCCGAATGGATCAGCGCGATGCGGGCATTGAAACGCTGCTCGAAGCGCGCCAGGGTCTGCGGGCCGAGGTTGATTTCCGGGATCAACACCAGCGCTTGTTTGCCGGCCTCCAGGGTTTCGCGGATCAACTGTAAATAGACTTCGGTCTTGCCGCTGCCAGTGACACCGGCCAACAGGAACGCGTGATAGCTGTCGAACCCGGCCCGAATCGCCTCATAGGCGGCGCGTTGCTCCGGGTTCAGCGGGAGTTCCGGTTGCGCCAGCCAGTGTTCGTGGCGTGCACCGGGGGCGTGCCGGCGGATCTCGACCTGCACCAGGTCTTTGGCCAGCAACAAATCCAGGCTGTCCTTGCTCAGCATCAGTTTGCTCAGCAATTGGTGGGCGACGCCGTGGGGATGCTGGGCCAGCGTTGCCAGGGCTTCGCGCTGGCGCGGGGCACGGGCGATGCGCGGATCATCCAGGCTGGCGCCCGGCGCGGCGGACCAGAAACGTTCCTGGCGCGCTTCGGCCAGCTCACCCTGGCGCAGTAGCACCGGCAGCGCCCAGCTCAAGGTGTCGCCGAGGCTGTGCTGATAATACTGGGACGTCCACAGGCACAGCTTGAACAGCGCGGGCGGCAGCGGTGGCGTGGCGTCGAGCAGGGCCAGGGCCGGCTTGAGTTTCTCCGCCGGCACCTCGCTGGTGTCGGTGACTTCCACCAGAATCCCGATCATCTCGCGCCGGCCGAACGGCACCCGCAGGCGCATGCCAGGGTGCAACTGGGCGCGCAGGACGCCGGCCGGAGCGCGGTAGTCGAACAGGCGGCGCAGCGGCGAAGGCAGGGCGAGGCGCAAAATGGCGTCGGGCACGCGGGGGGATCTCGATCAGCAGGAAACAAAGGAAGGGGTGGACGCAGATCAATTGTGGGAGCGGGCTTGCTCGCGAAGAAGGAGTGTCAGTCAACGCATTTATTGCCTGACACACCGCTTTCGCGAGCAAGCCCGCTCCCACATGGGAATGCGCTTGAGGCCGGGAGCCTAGCAGACGACTGGTTTGAGGGACAGCTTGCGTGAATGGGATTGTCTGGTAGAATCCGCGGCCTAATTACGTGCGGTATTCAACAATAGTGTTGGGTGGCGGCACGCTAGCCCGAGGAAAACACCATGAAAGCTGATATCCATCCAGAATACCCAGCAGTTGCTGTTACCTGCAGCTGCGGCAACAAGTTCGAAACCCGTTCGACCTTCGGCAAAGCCCTGGCGATCGACGTTTGCAACGAATGCCACCCGTTCTACACCGGTAAGCAGAAGACTCTGGACACCGGTGGTCGCGTTCAGAAGTTCGCCGACCGTTTCGGTGCTTTCGGCGCGAAAAAGGCCTAAGGCCGATCAACTTGGGAAGCCGCTGCGGTTTTTCCATGCTGATGAAAAAGGCGTCCCTTGCGGGCGCCTTTTTTGTGTCCGCGATTTGGCTTTCCGCCGCCCAGGCCTTTTGCCCGGCTCCCGGCGGGCTGACCACGGTTGCGGTGCAGCGAGTCGTGGATGGTGACACCCTGCGCCTGAGCGATGGCCGCAGCGTGCGCATGATCGGCTTGAACACGCCTGAGTTAGGCAAGAAGGGCCGCTCCGACGAGCCGTTCGCCGTGGCGGCGCGCAAGCGACTCGAAGCCCTTGTGGCGGCAAGCGACGGGCAGGTGGGTTTGCTGCCGGGCAAAGAAAGCCAAGACCATTACGGTCGCACCCTGGCCCATGTCTACGGTGCCGATGGCGCCAATCTCGAAGCGCAAATGCTCGCCGAAGGCCTGGGTTTTATGGTGGCCGTGGCACCGAATGTCGATCTCGTCGCCTGTCAGCAAGCTGCGGAAAGCAGTGCTCGACAGGCCGGGCTCGGGTTATGGCGCCAGTCACCTGTACTGAAAGCGGAGCAGATCAGCACCTCCGGGTTTGCCGTGCTCAGCGGTCGTGTGAGCAAGGTGCAGCGTAATCGCGGCGGGGTTTGGATCGAGTTGCAGGATTCGGTTGTATTACGCGTTGCACCCAATCTGCTGGCGCGTTTCGATATGAATTCGCTGGAAAGTCTCAAAGGCAAGCAAGTCGAGGCGCGCGGCTGGGTGCTGGATCGCTCGCGCAAGGGTGGTCTAAAGGAGGGGCAGGCGCGCTGGATGTTGCCCTTGACTGACCCGGCGATGCTTCAAGTGGTGCAGTGATAAAAAATTGTAGACATTTTTTCTTTCGATTGTGAACAGTCTATCCCTTATGTTCCGTGGCTCTTGGCCCAAAGTCGTAGGGCGGGGCGCTTGACAGGGGTGACCGGTCAGTCTTGTGGGGACTTTGCGAGGCGCGTATCCTCGCTGACCAGTCTGTCCAACAGTAAAAGCGGAATGCCAAAATGTCTGATCTGAAAACTGCCGCTCTCGAATATCATGCCAATCCTCGTCCAGGGAAGCTGAGTGTCGAGCTCACCAAGGCCACTGCTACCGCTCGCGACCTGTCGCTGGCCTACAGCCCGGGCGTAGCCGAACCAGTACGCGAGATCGCCCGCGATCCTGAACTGGCCTACAAGTACACCGGCAAAGGCAACCTGGTTGCAGTCATTTCCGATGGCACCGCGATTCTCGGCCTGGGTAACCTCGGCCCATTGGCCTCCAAGCCAGTGATGGAAGGTAAAGGCGTACTGTTCAAGCGCTTCGCCGGCATCGACGTTTTCGACATCGAAGTCGACTCCGAAAGCCCGCAGGCCTTCATCGACACCGTCAAGCGCATCTCCATCACCTTTGGTGGCATCAACCTGGAAGACATCAAGGCACCAGAGTGCTTTGAAATCGAACGCGCTCTGATCGAGCAGTGCGATATTCCGGTATTCCACGATGACCAGCACGGCACCGCTATCGTGACCGCCGCCGGCATGATCAACGCCCTGGAAATCGCTGGCAAAACCCTGCCGGAAGCCAAGATCGTCTGCCTGGGTGCCGGTGCTGCCGCCATCTCCTGCATGAAGTTGCTGGTGAGCATGGGCGCCAACATCGAAAACATCTACATGGTCGACCGTACCGGTGTGATCCACTCCGGCCGTGACGACCTGAACCAGTACAAGGCTGTGTTCGCTCACGCGACCGACAAGCGCACCCTGGCTGACGCCCTGCAAGGCGCTGACGTGTTCGTAGGCCTGTCCGGCCCGAACCTGCTGAGCCCTGAAGGCCTGCTGTCGATGGCGGCCAACCCGATCGTGTTCGCATGCTCGAACCCTGATCCGGAAATCTCCCCGGAGCTGGCACACGCCACCCGTAGCGACGTGATCATGGCCACCGGTCGTTCCGACTACCCGAACCAGGTCAACAACGTACTGGGCTTCCCGTTCATCTTCCGTGGTGCCCTGGACGTTCGCGCCAAGCGCATCAACGAAGAAATGAAAGTGGCTGCGGCCAACGCCCTGCGTGAACTGGCCAAGCTGCCAGTGCCTCAGGAAGTGTGCGACGCCTACGGCGGCATCAAGCTGGAATTCGGTCGTGAGTACATCATTCCGAAGCCAATGGATGCCCGTCTGATCACCCTGATCTCCGATGCCGTGGCTAAAGCCGCTATCGAGACCGGTGTGGCGACCCTGCCGTATCCGAAGAACTACCCTCTGAAAAGCGTGGATGACGTGTTCAACGGCTAAGCTGTTGTAGCGTTCAACCGAAAACCCCGGCTCTTGATTGTGCCGGGGTTTTTTTATGCCTGTGTTTTTTGTGGTGTCTGTGACGACCTCTTCGCGAGCAAGCCCGCTCCCACATTGGAACGCATTCTCCTGTGGGAGCGGGCT